>NZ_JBFUET010000006.1:0-342984 GCF_056403815.1 Mesorhizobium sp. P2_E9 | reverse complement strand
GGACGATCTCATCCGCCGCGTTCAGCAGCACGGCTTCGTCTCCATTCTTGGACGCTCAATGCGCTTGTGCAGGGCCTTCGCGGGAAAGTCCGTCGCCTTCAGGCCGACCGCAACGGACGGCCTATTCGACGCATGGTTCAGACATCAGAAAATAGAAACCATCGACCTCAATACCCTGGCTCGATAGAATGCAAAACTGTTCGCGATGTCCTCGCACACCTGTTCGCGATGTCTCCGGTCCAAACACCCTTGTGGGAGAAGGGAAGACGCGACCGGCAGCTTCAACGTCTCAATAAATATCGAAGTCGAAATACTTGGCCTGGATCTTCTTGTAGGTGCCGTCGGCGACGATCGCGTCGATGGCCGCATTGAGCTTGTCGCGAAGTTCTGTGTCTTCCAGGCGCACGGCGATGCCGGCCTGCGTCTCGGTGCCCTTGACGTCGCCGACCAGCTTGCAGCAGCCCTCGCTTGCCTTCTTCAGCCAGTCCACCAGCACGAATTTGTCCGAGATCACGGCATCAAGCCGGCCGTTGGTCAGGTCGGTGATCGCCTCTTCCTGGGTTGGGTAGAGCTTCGCCTCGGCGCCCGCCTTGCCATAGGTGTTCTGGGCATAGTCGGCTTGAGTGGTCGAAGCCTGGGCGCCGACCGTCTTGCCGGCGAGCGCCGCCGGGTCGGTCGAGGTCAGATCGCTGTCCTTCGGCGCCACCAAAGCGAGCGGCGTGGTGTAGTATTTGTTGGTGAAGGCGACCTGCTTCTTGCGCTCTTCGGTGATGCTCATCGAGGCGATGATGGCGTCGAACTTCTTGGCTTGCAGGGCGGGGATGATGCCATCCCAGTCCTGGGTGACGATTTCGCACTCGACCTTCATCTGCGCGCACAGCGCATTCGCGATGTCGATATCGAAGCCGACGACCTTGCCGTCAGAGGTGATGGTGTTGAACGGCGGATAGGCGCCCTCGGTGCCGATTTTCAATTTCTCGGCAGCTTGCGCCGACAGAGAGCCGGCGGCAACCGCCAACATGGCAGCGCCTGCCGCCGACAGGATCCATCTTGAAATCTGCATTTTCTTGTTCCCCTTGAGCGCCGCATCCCGGCGACCGACAAGCCAGCCAAGCATGATGCGCCAGCCCAGGCAAGTATTTTGCCTGGCGGTAATCGGGGCTCAGCGCGCGGCGCGAAAATGCTTGGAGAGCTTCAGGCCCTGGGCCTGGTAGTTGGAGCCGAGATCGGTGCCGTAGAGCGCCTGCGGCCGCTTCAGCATATGCTCGTAGACCAACCGGCCGACGATCTGGCCATGGTCGAGGATGAACGGCACTTCGTGGCTGCGCACTTCGAGCACCGCCCGGCTGCCGGTGCCGCCGGACGCCGAATGGCCGAAACCCGGATCGAAGAAGCCGGCATAGTGGACGCGGAATTCGCCGACCAACGGGTCGAAGGGCGTCATCTCGGCGGCATAGAGCGGCGGCACATGCACCGCTTCCTGGCTGACGAGGATGTAGAATTCATCGGGATCGAGCACCAGTTCGCCAGCGCCGCTCTTGTGGATCGGCTCCCAGAAATCGACGACCTCCTGGGCCGCGCGCTTGTCGACATCGACGAGCCCGGTGTGATGCTTGCCGCGATAGCCGACCAGACCATCGCTGTCGCCATTGAGGTCGATCGACAGCGCGATGCCGCCGCCGGAAATATTCGGCGGCTCGGTGGCGACCAGCATTTCGGCGCGGTGCAGTTCATGCAGTTCGGCTTCCGAGAGCAGCGCATTGCCGGTGCGGAAGCGGATCTGCGACAGGCGCGAGCCGGTGCGCACGACGATCGGGAAGGTGCGCGGGCTGACTTCCAGGTAGAGCGGACCGTTGTAGCCGGCGGCGATCTTGTCGAACTCGTGGCCGCGGTCGGTCATGACACGGGTGAAGATGTCGAGCCGTCCGGTCGAGCTCTTCGGATTGGCGGAGGCCGAAATCTCGGCCGGCAATGCCAGGCTTTCGAGAAGCGGCACGATGTAGACGCAGCCGGTTTCCAGCACCGCGCCTTCGGCCAGGTTGATCTCGTGCAGCTTCAGCCGGTCGAGCTTTTCCGAAACCTTGTGGTTGGGGCCGGGCAGGAAGGAGGCGCGCACCCGCCAGGCCTTGTCGCCGAGCCTGAGATCGAGGCTGGCCGGCTGGATCTGGTCGGTATCGAGCGCGCGCGCCGACTTCAGCGCACCGGACTGGAACAGCGCCGAAATGTCCTGATCGGGAAGAATGCCTGTTTGCCGCAAGGGCGTTACTCCTAGGCCGCTGGTACAAACCTCTTAATGAAGCCGGCAATTGACGCAAGCGCGGCGCGGGTCTAAAGGGTCGTTATCCCGTGGTGATTTGGCCGGTCGGCTTGCAGCCACGTTAAACAAGTCGCTAAAGGACCGTTGGCCGCAAGGCCGTATGGACCGGTTGCGACTTTCGCGGCCGGTTTTTTTGTGTCTGGAAACAAAAGCAATGAGCAGCAAGAAGCGCAACTGGAAGCCTCAGACAGCCCTCGTGCACGGCGGAACCCTGCGTTCCCAATTCGGCGAGACCTCCGAGGCGATGTACCTGACCCAGGGCTATGTCTATGAAACGGCGCAGGCTGCCGAAGCCCGTTTCAAGGGCGAGGAGCCGGGCTTCATCTATTCGCGCTACGCCAACCCGACCGTCGACATGTTCGAAAAGCGCATGTGCGCGCTCGAAGGCGCCGAGGACGCGCGCGCCACGGCATCCGGCATGGCCGCGGTGACGGCGGCCATGCTGTGCAGCGTCAAGGCCGGCGATCATATCGTGGCGGCGCGCGCGCTGTTCGGCTCCTGCCGCTGGGTGGTCGAGACGCTGGCGCCCCGCTACGGCATCGAGGCGACGCTGGTCGACGGCACCGACATCGCCAACTGGGAAAAGGCGGTGAGGCCGAACACCAAGCTGTTCTTCCTGGAAAGCCCGACCAACCCGACGCTGGAAGTGGTCGATATCGCCGCCGTCGCTTCGCTTGCCAACTCGATCGGCGCACGGCTTGTCGTCGACAATGTCTTCGCCACGCCGCTGCAGCAGAAGCCGCTGCAGCTCGGTGCCCACATCGTCGTCTATTCGGCGACCAAACACATCGACGGCCAGGGCCGTTGTCTCGGCGGCGTCATCCTGTCGGACAAGAAGTGGATCGACGAGAATTTGCACGACTATTTCCGCCACACCGGCCCCAGCCTGTCGCCGTTCAATGCCTGGACGCTGCTGAAGGGCCTGGAGACGCTGCCGCTGCGCGTGCGCCAGCAGACGGAAAGCGCCGGCAAGATCGCCGACTTCCTCGCCGAACAGCCGCAGATCGCCCGCATCATCTATCCCGGCCGCGCCGACCACCCGCAGGCCGATATCGTCAAGAAGCAGATGTCGGGCGGCTCGACGCTGATCTGCCTCGACGTCAAGGGCGGCAAGCAGGCGGCCTTCGCCCTGCAGAACGCGCTCGACATCGTGCTGATCTCGAACAATCTCGGCGATGCCAAGAGCCTGATCACCCATCCGGCAACGACGACGCATAAGAATTTGAGCGACGAGGCCCGCGCCGAACTCGGCATCGGACCTGGCACGCTCAGGCTGTCGGTCGGTCTGGAGGATACCGACGATCTTCTGGAAGACATTGCCCAGGCGCTGAAGGCCACGAAATAGCGAGCCTCGGCGGGATCAGGCGCGCGACGGCGTCTCTTCCAGTTCGGCGGCCTTGGTACCGATGATCATGGCGTTGCCGCGCCAGTCGACGGCGCCGCCGAGCCAGCCGCGTGCCCACATCGCTGGAAGCATCAAGTCCCGCGCAATCATCGCCGCGACTGTTCGCGGCGACAGGTGCCAGCCCTTGGACCAGGCCAGGGCGCATTCCGGAAGGTAGAAGGCCGCCAGCACGGCGATGGCCGTAAGCGGCAGGCTGAAGCCGGCACTTGCCGCCGCAACCAGTGCAAGCAGCAGCGGCACCACCGCGCCGGTCAGGATTTCGGGCGCGAAGAACAACGGGAAGGTGACGCGGCGCAGACGCGCCCAGCGGGCCTGGCGCGACCAGATCTCGCCAAGCCTGCGCCGGCCGAGCGGCTGCTCGAAGGGTGCCGCGACGAGATTGACGCGCAGGCCAAGGCTGTTCACCAGCTTGGTCGCGGCGGCGTCCTCGGCGATTTCGGCGGCCAGAGCGCGGATGCCGCCATTGGCATCCAGCATCGGCTTGTTCCACAGCATGCTCTTGCCCTGGGCAAAGCCGAGGCCAAGCGCCTCGCCGGCATACTGCCAGCGGGCCTGCAGCGTGTTGAGGAAGGCGCATTCGACCTCGGCCCAGAAGCCATCCGGCCGCGAACCGATCGGCGTCGAGCAGACAAGGCCGGTATCCGTCCGCCACGCCGCCATCAGATGCTGGATGTAGTCCCTCGGCATCAGCACGTTGGAGTCGGCCAGGACGACCCAGTTGTGCCGCGCGGCTTCCCAGCCCTTGACGCAATTGTTGAGCTTGGGATTGGAACTGACGCGGTCGTCACCGATCAACAGCCGGGCGGGCACTTTTGGAAAGCGGCCGATGGCGGCACGGATCAGCCTGACCACCGGATCGTCGGCATGGGCGACACAGAAGATCAACTCGTAGCGCGGCCAGTCGAGCGAGAAGGCGCGCTCCAGCGTCTCCTGCGTGAACGGCTCGACACCGCGCGACGGTACGATAATCGACACCGGCGGCGATTTGCCGGCTGGCCGTGCGATCGTGGTGCGCCGTTTCAGCTGTGAAGCGGCGAGCAGGATGCTGGCAGCGTTTGACAGGATAAGAGCAGTCGAAAGCGAGGCGGCTATGAGAGTGAGTTCCATCGAGATCTGGTCACTCCAGAAGAGACGGCCCGCAACGTGGCCGTTTTCAACAGTTCGACAGAGCGCCGAGTCGCCCGGTGCGTGCACACCACCATTGTCGTGTGTCACTTAAATGACATTCTTTGCCGGCACCTGCGTTTCAAAGTCAGGCGCGACAAGACGCGCACGTTGACCTGCTCGCCGGGAGCGCCGAAAGGTATCGGATTGTTTTGGAGCCGCTTATGTACCGCGCCGTCACGCGCAACATCGAAGTGCAAGTCAGGCCGTTCTACCTCGAGGACCGCTCTGATCCTTCCGAGAACCGCTATGTCTGGGGCTATCAGATAACGATCGACAACCAGTCGGACGAATTCGTGCAGCTTCTGTCGCGTTATTGGCACATCACCGACGGTGCCGGCCGGGTCGAGGAAGTGCGCGGCCCCGGCGTCGTCGGCGACCAGCCCGAACTCAATCCTGGCGACAGCTATCAATACACGTCCGGCTGTCCGCTCTCGACCCCGTCAGGGATCATGGTCGGGCGCTACACGATGCGCAACAAGCGGGGCGAGACTTTTGATATCGCCATCCCGGCGTTTTCGCTGGACCTGCCGGGGACGAGGCGGACGGTGAACTGAACGGGCAGTAATCGCGGAAAGTTCGTGCTGCCCCTCATCCGCCCTTCGGGCACCTTCTCCCCGTGAACGGGGAGAAGGAAGCTTTGTCATTGCGCCGCGAATTCCGCCGGGTCGAAGTCGTACTGCGTCGAGCAGAATTCGCAGGCGACATGGATGCCGCCATCCTCGGTGCTGTCCTTGATCTCCTGCGCGGAAAAACCCTCGAGGATACCGCGGATCTTGTCGCGCGAGCATGAGCACTGGTCGGCGACAGGAACGCCACCGAAGACGCGCACGCCATGCTCATGGAACAGGCGATAGAGCAGCCGTTCGGCGCCGATCGTCGGATCGATCAGTTCGGTCGGCTCGATGGTGCCGAGCAACGCCAGCAACTCCTGCCAAGAATTGTCGGCCGGATCGTGGATCTCCTCGCGCGGATCGCCATCGCCGCCGGGCAGGTCCGGAATGCGCATGCGCTCAGGCGACTGTGGCAGGAACTGCGCCAGGATGCCACCGGCGCGCCACTGTTCGCGCGCGCCGCCAGGACCCGGCGTCAACAGCTTGGCAACCGAGAGCCGGATATCGGTCGGGATCTGTTCCGACTGGCGGAAATAGGTGCGCGCCGCGTCCTCCAGCGTTTCGCCGTCGAGCTGGACGATGCCCTGATAGCGTTGCGTATGGGCGCCCTGGTCGATGGTCAGCGCCAGCACGCCGCTGCCGAGCAGTGTCTGCTGGGACGTTTCGCCCGCCGCGACCAAAGCCTCCAGCCGGTCGGCGTCAAAGCGCGCATAAGCGCGCAATGCCGAGGGCGTGGAGAAATCCGCCACCAGCATGTCGACCGGCCCGTCGGTGCGGGTCTGTAGGATGAACTTGCCCTCGAATTTGAGCGAGGTGCCGAGCAGCACCGTCAGCACGCAGGCTTCCGCCAGCAGGCGGGCAACCGGCTCGGGATAGTCGTGGCGGCTGAGGATGGCGTCGAGCATCGGCCCGAGCTGCACGGTGCGACCGCGCACGTCGAGCGGGCCGACCTCGAACGGCACGACATGATCGTCGCCGGCATAGCCGAACTCGCCGAGTTTGGGGTGATGTTCAGTCACTTGATGCGTTTCCAACATGACAAAGCTCCAGGGCGCGGCCATGCGACCCGGAGAGGCACATGCGTCCAAACGCGCTTGATTTGCGTGATGCGGCGCAGATAGGCATCGCGCCCCCGCAGATCAAGCGCCCAGACACTTCAAGCGCCCAGACATCTCAAGTACCAAGACATCTCAAGCCCCAAGACATCTCAAGCACCAAGACACCAGGCAAGCACCGCCTTCTGGGCGTGGAGCCGGTTCTCGGCCTCGTCGAAGACCACCGAATGCGGGCCGTCGATGACTTCGTCCGTCACTTCCTCACCGCGATGCGCCGGCAGGCAGTGCATGAACAGCGCATCAGGCTTGGCATGCGCCATCAGCTTGGCATTGACCTGGTAGGGCGAAAACACGTTGTGGCCGCGGGCGCGATGCTCCTGGCCCATCGACACCCAGCAATCGGTGACGATGCAGTCGGCCTGGTCGACGGCTTCCTCGGGCGAGCGGGTGAAATGCAGCTTGCCGCCATTCGCCTTGGACCAGTCGATATGCTTCTGCGCCGGCTCGCTGCCTTCGGGCACGGCGACGTTGAGGTTGAAACGGAACCGCGCCGAGGCCTCGAGCAGCGAATGCAGCACATTGTTGCCGTCGCCGGTCCAGGCGATGGTCTTGCCGGCCACCGGACCGCGATGCTCCTCGAAGGTCATGATGTCGGCCATCAGCTGGCAAGGATGGGTGTCATCCGTCAGTCCGTTGATCACCGGAACGGTGGCATTCTCGGTCAGCTCCAGCAGCCGCTCATGCGAGGTGGTGCGGATCATGATGGCATCGACATAGCGTGACAGCACCTTGGCGGTGTCGGCGATGGTTTCGGAGCGGCCGAGCTGCATTTCGGTGCCGGTCAGCATGATGGTCTCGCCGCCAAGCTGGCGCATGCCGACGTCGAAGGAGACGCGCGTGCGCGTCGACGGCTTGTCGAAGATCATCGCCAGCACCTTGCCTTCGAGCGGCTTGGTCCGCTCGCCGGCTTTGAGGCGTGCCTTTCGCACCACCGCGTCGTCCAGCATGAAGCGCAGGTCGCCCTCGGAAACGGTGGAGAGGTCGGTGAAATGGCGAACTGACATCAGCAATATTCCGGAATTACTTCGCGGCGGCCGCGGCGATGGCGTCCGCCAGGCCTTTGGCACCAGCGCGGATGCGGTTGAGCGCTTCGTGGATCTCGGCGTCGGTGACGGTGAGCGGCGGTAAAAGGCGAATGACGTTGTCGCCGGCCGGAACCGTCAGCAAATGCTGGTCGCGCAGCGCCATGTTCACCTTGGTGTTGGGCATGGCGCATTTGAGGCCAAGCATCAGGCCGGTACCCCTGATGCCTTCGATGACATCGGGAAACTCGTCGGCGACCGCCGCCAAGCCCTGCTTCATCAGCAGCGCCTTGCGCTGGACGTCTTCGAGGAAGCCGTCTTCCAGCACCACATCCAGCACGGCGTTGCCGACCGCCATCGCCAGCGGGTTGCCGCCAAAGGTGGTGCCGTGCACGCCCGACGTCATGCCGACCACGGCCTCGTCGGTGGCCAGGCAGGCGCCCATCGGGAAGCCGCCGCCAATGCCCTTGGCAATCGCCATGATGTCGGGCGTCACGCCCGTCCACTCATGCGCGAACAGCTTGCCGGTGCGGCCGATGCCGCACTGGACCTCGTCGAAGATCAACAGCAGGCCGTGCTGGTCGCAGAGCTGGCGCAGCCGCTTCAGGGACTGCGTCGGCACCGGGCGGATGCCGCCCTCGCCCTGCACCGGCTCGATCAGGATCGCGGCGGTTTCCGGCGTGATCGCCTTTTCGGCGGAATCGATGTCGTCGAAGCCGACCTGGTCGAAGCCTTCGACCTTGGGTCCGAAGCCTTCGAGGTACTTGTACTGGCCGCCGGCCGCGATGGTCGCCAGCGTGCGGCCATGGAAGGCGCCTTCGAAGGTGATGACGCGGAAGCGCTCGGGATGACCTTTGACGAAGTGGTAGCGCCGCGCCGTCTTGATCGCGCATTCCAGCGCCTCGGCGCCGGAATTGGTGAAGAACACCTTGTCGGCGAAGGTGGCGTCGGCCAGACGCTCGCCAAGCCGGCTCTGCCCCGGAATCTCGTAGAGATTGGAGACGTGCCAGAGTTTTCCCGCCTGCTCGGTGAGAGCTGCGACCAGATGCGGATGGCTGTGGCCGAGCGAATTGACCGCGATGCCGCCGGCGAAATCGAGATATCGCTCGCCCTTGTCGGTAACCAGCCAGGTGCCTTCCCCGTGGTCGAAAGCCAGGGGAGCGCGAGCAAAGGTCTCGTAAAGCGCCGAACCGCTCATTATATGCGTCTCCGGTACCGGAAAATCAAAAAAGCCGCCAAAGCGGCGGCCTTGTGCGGCTTATCGTGTTTTTCGGCCATGAAGTCAACGAAAACGTCACGTAGTGGCGCGCGATAAGCCCCCTAACTTGACGCCGGCTCATGAGCGACCGGGCAAGTTGGGGAAAACCGAAAAAACCGATTCGTGTTGCACTTCGGACTCTTGTCACCGAGTCAGCGCATAAGGTAATTGTAGTCGAGAAATAACTAGATTTCGTGCGGCGGACCTAATCACCAGATATATGTGGTGTCTGCCCCAGCAAGGTTGCTGGGTCGGGAAGGGATTCCGATTGCGCACGCTTAGCAGGAGCGCGGTCTCATGAACTGGACTGACGAGCGGGTTGAACTTCTCAGGAAACTGTGGTCGGAGGGTCTGAGCGCAAGCCAGATTGCTGCCCAGCTTGGAGGGGTGAGCCGCAATGCCGTCATCGGCAAGGTGCACCGGCTGAAGCTGTCGGGCCGTGGGCGCGCAACGGCGACGCCGGCACGCCAGAAGAAGACGGCACAGGGATCGACCGTTCAGAAATCGGTGGCGCGCGCCGCAAGCACGGCACGCCACGTCACGACTTCGATCGGCGCAACGGCCCTGCAGACCCAGTTTGATGCCGAGCCAGTTGCACGCCATCATTACATCCGTCCGGTCGAAAATGTCGTGGTACCGATCTCACGGCATCTGCAGCTCGTCGAATTGACCGAGCGCACCTGCAAATGGCCGAACGGCGATCCGCTGTCAGAGGACTTCAATTTCTGCGGCAACGAGGCCGCCGAAACCGGTCCGTATTGCAAATATCACGCCCGTGTGGCTTTCCAGCCGGCAGCGGAGCGGAGGCGCAATCGCTGATGGGGAATAGGGCAGTAAGGCAGTAGGGCAATATGTTTTGAGCTGCGCTGATGAGCGCCTTGTCTTTGCCCTACTGCCCTACTGCCTTCCCTCACAGCCATCCATTCTTGCGGAATCGCCAGTAGAGAAACGAGCAGATCAGCGCGATCGCGGTCAGCACAATCGGGTAGCCATACTCCATCTTCAGTTCGGGCATGTCGGTGAAGTTCATGCCATAGATGCCGGCAAATGCTGTCGGCACCGCCAGGATGGCCGCCCAGGAGGCGAGTTTCTTCGAGATTGCCGTTTCCTGGCTCTGACCGACCAGCAGGCTGGCCTCGAAGGCGAATGCCAGCACTTCGCGCAAACTGTCGATCTTTTCCTGGACGGTGCGGATGTGGTCGGTCACATCACGAAACAGCGGATGCATGGCGGTGTGGATCTGCGGCAGGTCGGCGCTGGTCAGCCGGCGGCAGACCTCCACCAGCGGAAGTGCCGCATTGCGTAGGCGCAGGAGATCGCGGCGCAGCATATAGAGCCGCTCGATGTCGGGACCGGTCATCGGCTTCAAAAGGACCTTGTCCTCGATCGCCTCGACCTCGTCCTCGATCTGTTCGAGCACGGGCATGTAATTGTCGACGATGAAGTCGAGAATGGCATAGAGGACGAAATCCTCGCCCTTGGCCAGCGAATGCGGGCAGCTTTCCCAATGCTGGCGCACCGCGGCGTAGGAGGTCGACGGGCCATGCCTGACGCTGACGATGTAGCCCGAGCCAACGAACAGATGTGTTTCGCCGAAAGTGACGCGGCCCTCGATCAGCTGCGCGGTGCGGGCGACGATGAACAGCGCGTCGCCATATTGCTCGATCTTCGGCCGCTGGTGCGGATGCTCGGCGTCCTCGATCGCCAGTTCATGCAGATGGAACTGCGCCTGGACGCGCAGCAGAAGCTCGCGGTCGGGTTCGAGCAGCCCGATCCAGACGACATGTCCCGATTTCTTGGCCCATTCGCCGGCTTCCTCGATCGGAATGTCGGCGATACGCTTGCCGGCCGTATAGACACTGGAGGCAATGATGCCTGATGTCGGCGCCGCGGGCTTGAACTCTCGGACATATTCCATCGCAGCCTCCGGAAAGCAGGGCCTTTATCAAGGCCTGAGAAGCTTAACGCCTGGATAGTTTAGCGCAATATGATCTGGCGTTCGAGAGGAACGTTCATTTCGCCGTCAGCGTCGCCGACACGCTGATTTTGTCCGTCTTGTCGCCTTTCGGCCGGTCGGCCGGCATCTGGTCGCCGGTGACGATGTAATAGATGGTCTCGGCGATGTTGGTGGCATGATCGCCGATGCGCTCGATGTTCTTGGCGCAGAACAGAAGGTGAGTGCACGGCGTGATGTTGCGCGGATCTTCCATCATGTAGGTCAGCAATTCGCGAAACAGCGACGTGTACATGGCATCGATCTGGTCGTCGCGGTCGCGCACGAAGCCGATCTTGTCGACCGAGCGCGACGCGTAGACGTCGAGCACTTCCTTGAGCTGGGTCAGCGCCAGATTGGCCAGAGCCTCCAGGCCGCGGAACAGGCTGATCGGCTGGCGGCCGTCGGTGACGGCGACCACCCGCTTGGCGACGTTCTTGCCGAGGTCGCCGACCCGTTCGAGGTCGGCGGAAATACGGATGGCGCCGACGATCTCGCGCAGATCCGTTGCCATCGGCTGGCGCTTGGCAATGATGATGATCGCCTTGTCGTCGATCTCGCGCTGCCCTTCGTCGAGCACGGCGTCGTCGCGGATGACCTTCTGGGCCAGTCCCGGATCGGCATTGACGAGAGCCGCGACCGCCTGCTCGACCATGCGCTCGGCATGACCGCCCATCGCGGCGATGCGCTTGGACAGATACTTCAGCTCCTCGTCATAGGCGCTCATGATGTGCACGGACTGCATGGATGAATGCCTTCCCACGGGTTCTTGATCTTGAGTCGTTTCCTCGAATCCCCGCTGATACGCTAGCCGGATGACAGAAAAAAGAAACGGTCCCGTGAAAAACTAGGGCGATATCAGTGCGTCGGCAAATGAACCGAGAAGGCGGCGCCCTTGCCGACCTCCGACTTGATCGTCAGCCTGGCATTGTGACGCGTCAGGATGTGCTTGACGATCGACAGGCCAAGGCCGGTGCCTTTCTGGGTCCGGCTGGTTTCGACGTCGATGCGATAGAAGCGCTCGGTGATGCGCGGAATATGCTCCTCGGGAATGCCGGGGCCGAAATCCCTGATGGTCACGTCGATGCCGGGTTCGGAACCGTCATCGGCGTGCGCGATCGACACCAGGACGCGGCCGCCGGACTGGCCGTATTTGCAGGCGTTTTCCAGAAGGTTCTCGAAAACCTGGAACAGCTCGTCGCGATCGCCCGGCACATTGACAGGCCCCTTGGCGAAATCGCGCTCGATGGCGACGCTGTTTTCGCGGGCAAGCGGGGCCAGCGAGTCGATGACGCTGTCGACGGTCTGGCGCAGATCGACCTCTGTCCCGGGCTTCAGATAGGGCTTCATCTCGAGCCGAGACAGCGACAGCAGATCGTCGATCAGGCGCGCCATGCGGCCGGTCTGGTTCTGCATGATCTGCAGGAATTGCTCGCGCGCCGCCGGATCGTTGCGGGCCGGTCCGCGCAGTGTTTCGATGAAACCGGCGATCGAGGCGAGCGGGGTGCGCAATTCATGGCTGGCATTGGCGATGAAGTCGGCGCGCATGCGGTCGATGCGCCGCGTCTCGCTCTGGTCCTTGAACACCAGCACATAGAGGTCGGTGTCGTGCCCGACCGAGGACGCGCTGACCCGGTAAGCCCGTTCGACCGGCAGCTTCTCGGTATAGTCGACGACATCCGAGGCGATCATGCCGGACAGCACGCTGTCGAGCAGGGTCTGCATTTCCGGCGCCCGGAATTTCAGCGGCAGCGACAGGCCCGGCGCTATCCCGCCAAAGGCGGCAAAGGCGGCGGCGTTGGCGTGGACGATGGTGGCGGCATGGTCGAAGATGATGAGCGGGTCGGCAACAGCCGCCGCCAGATATTCGCCCGACAGGCGCTGCAGGCCGATCGCCTCGATCGCGGCAGCACCCTCGGTGGACTGGCGCAAGCCCGTGGCCGGCAGCATTGCCGCTGCAAGCAACAGGAGCAGCGCCGGCACCAGCACGTAGGCGGAAATACCCGCGAAGGCAAAAGCGATCAGAACCGCGACGACCCCGGCCGCAAGCAGCCAGCGGCTGTTCCAAAGCCGGTTGGCCAAGGCTTGCGCCATGCCATTCTGTTCTGCGTCCAGGTCGGTCATTCGCTTGCGCGCTCGCGTCCCATGCCTTCGCATCCGCCGCCACGGCAACGGAAACTTCCGCTGGACCGCTCCGGAGGCTCCCAATAGCATGAGTCCGCAAGCTGAAAAGGGTTCGTCTCGATGAAAAAAACCAAGGAAAAGTCTGCCGCGCCGACTTCAGGTCCGCTGAAGATCAGGATCGACGGCAAGGAACGGGAGTTCGATATCGAGAATCCCGAGCTTCCGGACTGGGTCGAGGACAACAAGCTGACCGCGGGCGGCTATCCCTACGACAAGAAGATGAAGAGCGAGGAGTATGACGAGACGCTCGAGAAATTGCAGATCGAGCTGGTCAAGGCGCAGGCATGGCTGCAGGCGACCGGCAAGCGGGTGATGGCGCTGTTCGAAGGCCGCGATGCCGCAGGCAAGGGTGGTACGATCTTCGTGCTGCGCCAGTATCTCAACCCGCGCACCGCACGCAACGTGGCGCTGACCAAGCCGACCCCCACCGAACAGGGACAATGGTACTATCAGCGCTATGTCGACCAGTTCCCGACGTCGGGCGAGTTCGTCACCTTCGACCGTTCCTGGTATAACCGCGCCGGCGTCGAACCGGTGATGGGTTTCTGCACGCCCGAACAGCATGAGAAGTTTCTCGACGAGACGCCGCATTTCGAACGGATGATCGTCAACGACGACATCCACTTCTTCAAATTCTGGCTGAACATCGGCCAGGAAACACAGCTCGAGCGCTTTCACGATCGCCGCTACAGCCCGCTGAAGAGCTGGAAGTTCTCGCCGATCGATGTCGCCGGCATCACCAAATGGGACGATTACACAGAGGTGCGCGACACCATGTTCGAGCGCACCCACAAGGAGTTCGCGCCATGGATCATCGTGCGGGCCAATGACAAGCGCCGGTCGCGACTGGCGGTGATGCGTCGCATCCTGTTGTCGCTGCCCTATGACGGGCGCGATCTCGATATCGTCGGCAAGGAAGACAAGAAGATCATCGGCGAAGGGCCGTCATTCCTCGGCAAGGAAGGTTGATGCTTCCGCGCCGCGCGGCCATGGGGCTGCGCGGCGCGGTATCTTCCTAGTTACTCAAGCCGCCAGCCTGGCAATGCGCTGCAGGCGGCGCAGCGTGGTGTCGTCCTGCAGCGCCTGCTGGAACAGCGATATCTCCTGGTCGATGCGGTCGCACAGCGCGCCGGTGTTGCCCTTGAGCAGGCCGCGGGTCTGCAGCAGGGCGGCGACGGGCTTCTTGACGAGCTGCCTGGCCCGGCCGAGCGTCGCCTCCTCGACGCCTTCATGCACGATCTCGGCGACGAGGCCGAGCGCCCTGGCGTCCTCGGCGCGAAGCGTGTCGCCGAGGCAGAAGAAGCGGAAGGCGCCGGCATAGCCGAGCTTCTGCGGTGCCAGGATGCTGGTCGCCGCGTCCGGCACAAGGCCGAAATCGACGAACGGCACCCGGAACGTGCTTTTGTTGGAAGCGATCACCATGTCGCAGTGGAACAGGATGGTGCAGCCGACGCCGACGGCATCGCCATCGACGCAGGCCAGGATGGGCTTGGGGAACGTCGCCAGCGTGCGGAACATGTCGGTGACGGCGGCGATCAGCTTCTGATGCTTGGTGGCGTCGAGGAATTCGGAAAAGTCGCCGCCAAGGCAGAAGCAGCCCGCCAGGCCACGCAGAACGACGACACGCACCTCGTCATTGTCGGCGGCCTCATGGAAGGTCCTGGCCAGGCTTTCATAGGCCCTTCTGTCGAGCACCGGGCGGCCGTCATTCGACGACACGGTAACGATCAGCGTGTGGTTGCGCAGTTCGGGTTGCGGGTGCGCGCCCATCGGCGATCTCATGACGCCCTCCTTTGACCGAACATGTCGGGATATCCCCTGGCCAGAACGGGAGCATGATGATTGCGGCGCGACCGCACCACGTCCAGCGTGTGCTCGTTGAAGGAGAGCAGCGTCGCCACGACCTGCTGGTTGCCGTAGGTGCGCTGATAGCCCAGCGGCGTCGCCAGGAAATGCAGCTGCAAGGCGCGCAACACCCACATCGGTTCGAACTCGATGATCACCTTGTCGACGCCGCGCTTCAGCCCCCACTCGACGAAGCCGGCGATCAATTCGGTACCGACGGTCGAAACGCCGCGACGGCCGTCGCGAAAACCGGCAGCCACCGCATAGCGGGTCAATTCCCAGATGTTTGGGCCTGATGGCGGCGTCCCTTCGGAAAGGTCGGTCAAAACCTCGGTCAAAAGATGGGGCCGCGTGGTCGGCAACATCCTTTGATAGCCCGCGACTTCGTTGCCTCTGATGACGATCTGATGCACGGCCTCGTCATGGTCGAACTGATCGACTTCATATCCGTCCGGGCGCCGCAGGTCCTCCCACCCCATCTCCTCGACAAATATCTGGTAGCGCAGACGATGGACGGCCTCCCAAAGGTCGGGACGTTCCATCAATTCTTGAGTTGTAAGACAAAAAAGCATTCCGTCGTCTCCTGGGTTTAAGAGGAAGATACGGCCGTGCTTTCTTGAGAAAATTGCGTGATCACGTAGGCAAGAAGTTCTAGGTCGGCACGGCCGACCTAACTAATGTAGCCGCGCCTTATCGCTTCGGCGACAGCCTGGACCCGGTTGACGGCACCGAGTTTGCTTTTGGCGTTAAGAAGATGTTTCTCCGACGTGTGCTCGGAGATGCCGAGGATTTGAGAAATCTCCCATTCCGACTTGCCGACGGCGGCCCATTGCAGGCATTCGCGTTCGCGCGGCGTCAATTCGATATGGTCGATGGTCTTGGTCGCCATCGTGTGGAGTTGCATAGCGCGGCCGACTGCATAGGTCGAGACCAGCGACACCAGGCCGAACTCGGCGGCCGACAGTTCCACGGCCTCGCCACCCAGCGACACCATGACGATCTGGCCATCGAGCGTGATCAGCGGAAAGGCTAGCCCGTCGCGCAGCTTGAACGCGCCGGCGTCGCCCATCACTTCGCCGCTGCTCTTGTCGATGCGAATGCCCTGAGCGGCTTCGCGCCACTGGAACGGCGCCTGCAGCTGCTTCATGTGGCTGACCACGGGGTCGTGATCGACATAGTTGCGCGCCACGTAGCGCTCCAGCCATTCGACAGGCCAGTCGCACAACAGCACATGCTGCTTTTGCTGCCCGGTCGGCGTGCCCGGCTGGGGAACGGTTCCGGCCATCAGCGCGGTCAGACCGTAATCCGACGTTATGCCCAACAGCTTGTCGCAAACCGCCGCCGCCGTTCCGGCGTGCTGCAGTTGGTCTATGTATTCCAGCGTGCGATCGAACTGACCCATCGCAACATCAACCCCATGTTGCCTTATGCATTGAGATCAATGGTCCATGCATTGTCTGCACTTTGCCACCGACCGCGGATTGTAACGCGCTCATTTCCGGTTGTGGTTCTCGACCCTGATCCCCCAACCAGAGTGGCCACCGCTGTTTGCAAACGCGCTAAAGCATACCCTGAAATCGGCGCGTTGAAATCAAAAACCATTGTGCCTGTACCATTTTCGTACCAAAACCTGTGCGAATACGAGTGCGGCGGAGTTCTATCTTGGCGTTCCAATGGAGGTCCCTGGTGCTGGCGTCGCTGCTGATCGCGGCGCTGCCATTGGCTGGCGGGCGCGCCGCGGAGCCGCAGGTGCCGGTGTTGTGGGACGCCAAGGAACGGTTGCCGAAGCCCGATCTTTCGGCGCTGCCACGCCTGCGCTTCCTGACGACCACGGATTTTCCGCCCTTCAATTTCCTCGACGGCGCGGGAAAGCTGTCCGGTTTCCACATCGACCTGGCGCGCGCCATCTGCGCCGAACTCGGCATCGTCGACAAATGCCAGATCCAGGCATTGCCCTGGGGCGAGCTCGAAGGGGCACTCGAGAAAGGTGAAGGCGAAGCCATCATCGCCGGCATCGCCGCGACGCCGCAATCGCGCCAGACATACGCCTTTTCGCGCTCCTATCTGCAGTTTCCGGCGCGTTTCATCATGCCGAAGAGCAAGGCGTTTGCAGAACCGATTTTCGACAAGCTACGCAGCAAGCGCGTCGGCGTGCTCGCCGGCTCGGCGCATGAGCGCATGCTGCGCGACTATTTCAACACGGTCCAGATCGTCTCCTTCGACGGACCGGAAGCCCTCTACAGCGATCTCAAGGCGGGCAAGATCGACGCCGCCTTCGGTGACGGCATGCGCTTCGCCTTCTGGTTGGGCGGCTCGGATGCGGGCGGCTGCTGCCGCTTTGCCGGCGGTCCCTACCTGGCGCCCGAATATCTGGGCACGGGCATGGCCATCGCCACAAGGGCGGACAATCCCACGCTGGCCGCCGCGATCGATTACGCGCTGCAGGAGATTTCGATGAAAGGCACCTTCGCGGAATTCTACCTGCGCTATTTCCCGGTCAGTTTCTTCTGATCTGGTTCCGGTCAGCTTTTTCTAGGGCCCCGCCCGCAGGGACTCAGGTCAGCGTGCGCAGCCGCGCTTTGGCCGCGCGGCCGATGGCGGCGACGGTCAGCGTGTCGAGATCGAGCTCACGCCGGATCAGCTGCAGCACCCGAACTTCTTCCAGGCGCATTTCGAGGTCGACGGCGGCCACTTCGAAGGCAGCGGCATAGGCGGTGTCGCGCAGGCGCTCCGGCAGGGCTTCGGCGACCTGCGCCAGCACACCCTCCAGGCCATCCTTTTCATGCAACAGCTTCTGACAAGCCTGGGCGACGGGAACCAGCCGGTCCTGCTTGAAATCCTCGAACACCGGCCATGAACGGACAACGTCGCCGATCCGCGCCAGTTCGACATCGGTCATGTCACGGTCGGAGGCCGAGGTGATGACCATCAGGTAGATCAGGGCTTCATGCGGGGTCGGCGACGGCATTCTCTACTCCTTGAACGGGCCTCGAACGTAGGTAGACGCCGTCTGCGCCGCAAGGAAAAAGCGCCCCCCTCGTTGACGCTCCGGCCACGCACGCCTAGAGACCGGTTGAAAATCGACACTGCGGCCATATCAGGCGAATTTGGCCGGCGCATAATTGGAAAACGTTGACATGGCGGGATCAAACATCATCGATCTCAACCCCGAACTGCTGGCGGCCGCGACCGAGAGCAAGGCGTGGCCGTTCGAGGAAGCCAAAAAGATCATCGAGCGCTACAAGGGCGCCGACTTTCCCGAAACGATCCTGTTCGAGACCGGTTATGGTCCGTCGGGCCTGCCGCATATCGGTACGTTCGGCGAAGTGGCGCGCACCTCGATGGTGCGCCATGCCTTCCGCGTGCTGACACAAGACAAGGTCGCGACCAAGCTCTTATGCTTTTCCGACGACATGGACGGCATGCGCAAGATCCCCGACAGCGTGCCGGATCGCGCCGCGCTCGAGCCGCATCTGCACAAGCCGCTGTCATCGGTTCCCAATCCGTTCGGCGGCGACTATGCGAGCTTCGCCGACCATAACAATGCGATGCTCTGCCGCTTCCTCGACACGTTCGGCTTCGACTACGAATTCGCCAGCGCGACGCAGTACTACAAGTCAGGCCGTTTCGACGCCATGCTGCTGCGCGCCGCCGAACGCTACGACCAGATCATGGCGGTGATGCTGCCGACGCTCGGGCCGGAGCGGCAGGCGACCTACAGCCCGTTCCTGCCGATTTCCCCGAAGAGCGGCCGCGTGCTTTACGTGCCGATGAAGCATGTCGACGCCAAGGCCGGCACCATCACCTTCGACGACGAAGGCACCGAGACCACGCTTTCGATCACCGGCGGCCGCGTGAAGCTGCAGTGGAAGCCCGACTTCGGCATGCGCTGGGCGGCGCTTGGCGTCGATTTCGAGATGTTCGGCAAGGACCACCAGACCAACGCCGTGGTCTATGACCGCATCTGCAACATTCTGGGCGGACGCGCGCCGGAGCATTTCGTCTACGAGCTGTTCCTCGATGAGAACGGCCAGAAGATCTCGAAGTCGAAGGGCAACGGCCTGACCATCGACGAGTGGCTGACCTATGCGCCGACCGAAAGCCTCGGGCTCTACATGTACCAGCGGCCACGGCAGGCCAAGAAGCTCTATTTCGACGTCATCCCGAGGGCGGTGGACGAATATTACACCTTCCTCGCAGCCTACCCCAGGCAGGACTGGAAGGAGCGGCTGGGCAATCCGGTCTGGCATATGCATGACGGCAATCCGCCCGCCATCGACATGCCGGTGCCGTTCTCTCTGCTGCTCAACCTGGTCAGTGCCTCCAACGCACAGAACAAGGATGTGCTGTGGGGCTTCATCTCGCGCCACACCAAGGATGTGACGCCAAAGACCCATCCAGAGCTCGACCAGCTGGTCGGCCATGCGATCCGCTATTTCGACGATTTCGTGCGACCGACGAAAACCTTCCGCCCGGCCGACGCGGTCGAGCGTGAGGCGCTGCAGGCCCTCGACAAGGCGCTCGGCGAATTGCCGGTGGACGCCGGCGGCGAGGCGATCCAGAACGCTTCGCTCAACGTGGCGCGCAAGATCGAACGCTATCAGGATCATTCCAAGCAGAGCCCGGAAGGCGGTCCGGGCGTGTCGGGCGCCTTCTTCCAGATGATCTACCAGGTGCTCATCGGCCAGGAGCGCGGACCGCGCTTCGGCTCGTTCGCCGCGCTCTACGGCGTCGCCGAGACCCGCGCACTCATTCAGCAGGCGCTGGCTGGTCAGCTGGTTTGAGGGCGCCGCCCTCCTCTTTCAGGATTGAGCCCTCTTCCAGGATCGAGCCTGGTGCCTGAGGCGCCGGGGCGGGCGCTGCCGGCACCGCCGAGATGCCGGCCAGATTCGGCGCCGATCCGAAAATGCCCTTCTTGGCGCTTTGTGCCTTTTCGCCGGCCTCGACATAGGGCCCACCCTTGGCGGCACGCGCCCAGCCGTTGTCGACCAGCCATTGGCCGACATCCTGCTTGCCGATCCGGCATTCCGCCGCGATCCGGTCGCGCCCGCCTTCGGGCGGCACCGTGCAGACCACCGCGCGGCCGCGCAGGAAGGCGCGGAATGCCGTGCGCGCACGAATGCCGCACGGCCAGGATTTGCCGTTCGAGGTGCAGCTCTCGTCCTGCCCGACGACATCGATGCCGGAAACCGCGACCGAATAGCCTTTCGCCTCGATCAAGCCGGCAGCCGTCGCGACTGGCTGGAACAGCTTTGTACCATTCCAGTCGTCAGGCATCTTCGGCTTGGGCGGCATGGCGAGCGCCAGCTTGCTCAATGGCTCACGCGGATCGACCCGCTCGAGTTCGCCTGCGGGCAGTTCCGGCGGCGCCACAACACCCGGATCGATCGCCCGCGAATGCACCGCCGGCTTTGGCTGCGCAGCGGCCGGCGCGGGAATGGCTGACGTGGCCGGCTCGTCAGGCCCGGCATCGGCGCCTGCCTGTGAGATCGTGTCCGCGCCGGGATCGATCTGATCCACAGCAACAGTGTTTTCGCTTCCTTTCAGCGCGCGGCCGCCGGCGACGACCAAAGCCGCCATCACCGGGACCATCACAACCGCCAGGACAAGATGAAGAAGCCTCATCTACTGGCTTGCCCAGACAATCCGCGCCACCCATTCGACATCGCGCATGGCAATGTCGCGGTCGGGATGATCGGGATTGAGCGAGACCAGCGCGATCGACTTGACGGTCTGGCGCTCTAGCACCTTGGCCATCACCTCGCCTGATGTGGTCTTGACGACGACGCGATCGCCCTTGCGGGTGACCGCGCCCGGCTCGACGATCAGGACGTCGCCATTGCGGTAGAGCGGCAGCATGGAATCGCCTTGCACCTGCAGCGCATAGGAGCTTTCGGTCGATTGCGCCGGCATTTCGACCAGATCCCAGCCCTGCCCCGCCGGAAAGCCGGCATCGTCGAAGAAGCCGCCGGCGCCGGCCTGGGCAAAGCCAAGCAGTGGCACGGATCGTCTGTGGGCAGGGGCGGCGTCCATGCGGCCTTCGATCAGGCCGGTGAATTCGTCGAGCGACGCACCCGTGGCCTCGATGATCTTGGCCAGTGATTCGGTCGAAGGCCAGCGCGGCCGCCCGTCCGACGACAGGCGTTTCGATTTGTTGAATGCGGTCGAATCGAGCCCCGCGCGCCTTGCCAGACCTGACGCCGAAAGCGAATAACGCTCGGCAAGAGCATCGATGGCGGCCCAGACGCGGTCGTGCGAGAGCATGTCACGCTCTCCTTCGAGACAGGAAAAAATGCCTTTTCCTTCTAGTCCGCGAATGTCGGTTTGTCCACCGGCCGCGCTCCCCTGGCGCACGTTTCCGCCGGTCGCGCAAATCCGATTCCCGGGATCAATCAGCTGCCTTGGCGAGGCTACGCAAACCCTGGTGCGAAGCCATGAAAAGCCGTTCCGCCTGCGTCGGCGGTCTCGGGTTTGCCGAGCGGCCAAGGGCCATGACCACCTCATCGATGTCGAGAAAGCGCCGCGCCTTGCGGTCGTAGACGCCAGCCGTCGTCAGGATCAAGGCAGCCGACTCGCCATTGTCGAGGACGAAGCGGTGCTTGCCGATGACCTGGCTGCCTTCCCAGGTTTCGATCGAGGACACCACTTCGAAGCGGCGCCACAGCCTGATCTCGCGCGCATAGACCGCCTGCAGCCCGCCCATCATCGGCGCCCAGCCGTTCTTGCGCGCCAGCGTGATCAGCCCGGCGCGGACAAACAGGTCGATGCGGCCGAGGTCGGCCAACATCATGTAGCGCGCATTGTTGAGATGGATGTTGAAGTCGATGTCGGTCGGCAGGCAGCGAAAGGCCAGGCGGCTTTCACCGCCCATCATATAGGGGCCACGGCTTCGCGCCGTGGCCAGCATGCGCGCCATACGCGCCCAGACGTACATAGCTCCGCGTCAAGCGGCCTGCTTCACGTCGCCTCTCGCATAGGGGTCGAAGCGCTGGTAGAAGGTTTCGCCCTTCTCGGCCATGTCGACGAGCAGCTTGGGCGCCTTGAACTCGGCCCCGTATTTCTTCTGCAGATCCTTGGCGATCTTGACGAAGCGCTTGGCGCCGATGCCGTCGATGTAGGACAGCGCGCCACCAGTGTAGGGCGCGAAGCCGAATGCCAGGATCGAGCCGACATCGGCCTCGCGCGGATCGGTGACGATGCCTTCTTCCATGACGCGTGCCGCCTCCAGCGCAATGGTGACCAGCAACCGCCGCTGCAGTTCCTCATAGTCGACCTTCTCGGCCGCGAGCTGCGGATAGAGGTCCTTCAACCCCGGCCACAGCTTCTTCTTGGCCGGTTTGGCCGGATAGTCATAGAAGCCCTTGCCGTTCTTGCGGCCGAAGCGGCCGTGGTCGTCGACCATGGTGTTGATCAGCGCCATCTGTTTGGGATCGACGGCCTTGTCGCCGAGATCCCTGATGGTCTGCTTCATGATCTTCTGGGCGAGGTCGATCGCCGTCTCGTCGGTCAGCGCCAAGGGGCCAACCGGCATGCCGGCAGCCTTGGCCGCATTCTCGATCATCGGCGCGGGCACGCCCTCGATCAGCATCTTGTAGGCTTCCGACATGTAGCGCAGCACGCAGCGGTTGACGTAGAAGCCGCGCGTGTCGTTGACGACGATCGGCGTCTTCTTGATGGCGCGGACGAAGTCGATCGCGGTCGCCAGCGCCTTGTCCCCTGTCTTCTTGCCCAAGATGATCTCGACCAGCATCATCTTGTCGACCGGCGAGAAGAAGTGGATGCCGATGAAGTTCTTCGGCCGCGTCGAATTCTTGGCCAGCGAGGTGATCGGAATGGTCGAGGTGTTCGACGCGAAGATCGCCGACGACTTCAGCGCGGCTTCCGCCTGTTCGGTGGCGGCCTTCTTCACGGCGGAGTCCTCGAACACAGCCTCGACGACGAGGTCGCAGCCGGCAAGATCGGCATAGTCTGCCGTCGGCGTGATCAGCGACAGGAGCTTGTCCCGCTCCTCGGGCTTGGCGCGGCCCTTCTTGACCTGATCCGAGACCAGGCTGTCGGAATGCGCCTTGCCCTTGGCGGCGGACTCGATATCGCGGTCAAGCAGAACCACCGGGATACCGGCCTTGGCTGTGACATAGGCGATGCCGGCGCCCATGAAGCCGGCGCCGAGAATGCCGATCTTCTTGAACTTGGTTTCCGGTACGCCGGCCGGGCGGCGGGCGCCCTTGTTCAGTTCCTGCAGCGACACGAACAGCGAGCGGATCATTGCCGCCGCTTCCTTGGTCTGCATGATCTCGGTGAAATAGCGCTGCTCGATCCTAAGGCCGGTATCGAACGGCACCAGCAGGCCTTCATAGACGCATTTCAGGATCGCCGCAGCGGCCGGATAGTTGCCATAGGTCTCGCGACGCAGAATGGCGATTGCCGGCGGCCACAGATTGAAGCCGGCGGGCGTATAGATCTGGCCACCGGGCAGCTTGAAGCCCTTCTCGTCCCAGGGCTGGACAGCTTTCAGACCATTTTTGATCATCGCCTTGGCGGCCTCGATCAGCTTGGCTGGTTCAGCAATCTCGTGGATAAGGCCCATGGCCTTCGCCTTCTGCGGCGACAGGTTCTGGCCCGAGGTCAGCATCTGCAGCGCCTGCTGCTGATCGGTCAGCCGCGGCACACGCTGGGTGCCGCCAGCGCCGGGGAAGATGCCGACCTTGACTTCAGGCAAGGCCATCTTGACCTTGTCGGAGTCAGCGGCGACGCGCCCATGGCAGGCCAGCGACAATTCAAAGGCGCCGCCCATGCAGGTGCCGTTGATCGCCGACACCCAGGGCTTGCCCGATGTTTCGAGCTTGCGCCACAGGCCGCCCATGCGGCCGGCATTGTCGAACAGCAGCTTTGCCGCCTTCTCCGGGTCCTTGCCTTTCTCCTTGGCAAAGACCGCCAGCATCTTCTGCAGCATGGTGAGATCGGCGCCACCGGAGAAGCTGTCCTTGCCCGAGGTGATCACCGCACCCTTGATGCCGGCGTCGGCCACCACCTGGTCGATGATCTTGTCGAGTTCGTTCATCACCTCTTCGGTGAACACGTTCATCGAGCGACCGGGCGTGTTCCAGGTGACCAGCGCAATGCCGTCGGCGTCGGTGTCGAGGGTGAAATTGGTGTAGCTCATGATTTTTCTCCCCGTCAGACGCGTTCGATGATCGTTGCGGTGCCCATGCCGGCGCCGATGCAGAGCGTCACCAGCGCGGTGTTGAGATCGCGGCGTTCGAGTTCGTCCAGCACCGTGCCGAAGATCATCGCACCGGTGGCGCCGAGCGGATGGCCCATGGCAATGGCGCCGCCATTGACGTTGATCTTGTCGTGATCGATGTCGAAAGCCTGCATGTAGCGCAGCACCACCGAAGCGAAGGCCTCGTTGAGCTCGAACAGGTCGATGTCCGACAGCTTCATCTTGGCGCGCTTCAGAAGCTTCTCGGTGACGTCGACCGGACCGGTCAGCATCAGCACCGGCTCGGAGCCGATATTGGCGAAGGTGCGGATGCGCGCGCGCGGCTTGAGGCCCATCGCCTTGCCGGCCTTCTTCGAGCCGAGCAGCACGGCCGCCGCGCCATCGACGATGCCCGACGAATTGCCGGCGTGGTGAACGTGGTTGACCTCTTCGACTTCCGGATGCTTCTGCACCGCGACGGCATCGAAGCCGCCCATTTCACCGGGCATGATGAAGGACGGGTTGAGCGAGGCCAGCGACTGCATGTCGGTCGACGGCCGCATATGCTCGTCATGATCGAGAATGGTGAGCCCGTTCTGGTCCTTGATCGGAATGACCGACTTCTTGAAGCGGCCGTCGGCCCACGATTTGGCGGCGCGCTTCTGGCTCTCGACCGCATAGGCGTCGACGTCGTCGCGGGAGAAGCCGTATTTGGTGGCGATCAGGTCGGCGGAGATGCCTTGCGGCACGAACCAGCCGGGCAGGCCCACAGATGGGTCCATGAACCAGGCGCCGCCCGAGGCGCCCATGCCGACGCGCGACATGGATTCGACGCCGCCGGCAATGACGATCTCGTCGGCGCCCTGCGCGATCTTGGCGGCGCCGAGATTGATGGCGTCGAGACCCGAGGCGCAGAAACGCGAGATCTGCATGCCGGGCGCCTTGGTGTCGTAGCCGGCCTCGAAGGCGGCGGCGCGAGGAATGACCGAACCCGCCTCGCCGACCGGATCGACGCAGCCGAAGATGATGTCGTCGACAGCGCCGGTGTCGAGCCCATTGCGGTCGCGCAGCGCTTCCAGCGTCTTGGCGGCAAGCCGCACCGCCGGCACTTCATGCAGCGATCCGTCTTTCTTGCCCTTGCCGCGCGGCGTGCGCACGGCATCGTAGACATAAGCTTCGGCCATTTTTCGGTTCCTTCCTTGTGGTGCCGTCTAAGGCTTGCTTAACGCAAAGCCGCACGCAGGCGATTCAGTTCGTTCTTGAAGTTGGCTGCATCAGGCGGAGCGGCTTCAGCCCAGAGTTCCATGAGTTCAGAATTAGGGCCGCTCACGCATTCGACTGCCTGGATTGCCTTGCCCTTCAAGCCAGTCAAAGCTTGCCAGTTCGAGACAGTTCGCAATGCTGTTTCTGCGGGTTCCGACAAAAACTCGGACTTCCCGTTAGCTGCGGCGACAATTGCGGCGGCGGCCAGTGCAACCGAGCCATCCGGAGTCTCGATGTAGTCCAGATTGTTGCAAGCCACATCGAGCGCGTCCGCAACAGCGACGGCGCCATTGTTCTCAAATTCCGCGACGAAATCGGCTGCGTCATCGTTTTCGAAAATCTTGAAACCCCATGCGCCCATAATTGCTATCCTAAAGGCTCCGCCCAATCAGCAATTTCATGATCTCGTTGGTGCCGCCGTAGATGCGCTGGACGCGGGCGTCGCGGAACATGCGAGCGATCGGATATTCATTCATGTAGCCATAGCCGCCATGCAATTGAAGGCATTCGTCGACGACTTTTCCCTGCAGGTCGCTGAGCCAGTATTTCGCCATCGACGCTGTCACCGGATCCAGGCCGCCATTGATGTGGCGGGTCACGCAATCATTGTAGAAGACACGGCCGATGGTGGCTTCGGTCTTCAGCTCGGCCAGCTTGAACTGGGTGTTCTGGAAATCGATGATCGCCTTGCCGAAGGCCTTGCGCTCCTTGACGTAGTCGATGGTCAGCGCCAGCGCCCGCTCGATCATGGCAATCGCCCCGGTGCCGATCTGCAGCCGCTCCTGCGGCAGTTGCTGCATCAGCTGGATGAAGCCCTGCCCTTCCTCATGGCCGAGCAGGTTGGAGGTCGGCACGCGCACGTCGTTGAAGAACAGTTCCGAGGTGTCGTTGGCCTTCAGGCCGATCTTGTCGAGGTTACGGCCGCGCTCGAAACCTTCGACCTCGTCGGTCTCGACGACGATCAGCGAGGTGCCCTTGGCGCCCTTTTCCGGATCGGTCTTGGTGACGACGATGATGAGATTGGCGAGCTGGCCGTTGGTGATGAAGGTCTTGGAGCCGTTGATCTTGTACTGGTTGCCGTCCTTCTGCGCCCGCGTCTTGACGCCCTGCAGGTCGGAACCGGCACCCGGTTCGGTCATCGCGATGGCGCCGATCAGCTCACCGGTGGCGAGCTTCGGCAGCCACTTCTTCTTCTGCTCCTCGGAGCCGTAATGGAGGACGTAAGGTGCGACGATCGAATTGTGCAGGCCGATGCCAAAACCGTCGACACCGACATGGCCAATGGCTTCGATGATGGCACTCTCGTGCGCGAAGGTGCCGCCGGAGCCGCCATATTCCTCCGGCATCGAGGCGCAGAGCAGGCCGGCGGAACCGGCCTTCAGCCAGCTCTCGCGGTCGACCATTTCGTTCTTCTCGAACTCGTCGTAGCGCGGCGCTATCTCCTCCGCCATGAAGCGGGTTGCCATGTCGTAGAGCATGCCGACCTCGTCCGCCGCCCAGGCGGGCTTCGGCAAAGAGAGCACTTCGGCTGGATTTGTCGCCACGATTTCCTCCGCGTTCCGACATTGTGGGCCGGCGCTGCCGGCCCCCCGAACCTAGAACGCTTCAGCAGGCAGCGCCATCAGCGTGTCCGCACCACTCGAAATACGGGCGAGGTGCGCCGAGGTCTCCGGCATGATCCGCTCCATGAAGAAGCGCGCCGTCACCACCTTGTTGTCATAGAAGGACTGGGAGCCGTTGGCGCCCGTCTTGCCCTGCGCCGCCTTGGCCATCTGCGCCCACATATAACCCAGCGCCACAAGGCCGAAGAGATGCATATAGTCGGTCGAGGCCGCACCGGCATTATCAGGCTTGGCCATGCCGTTCTGCACCAGCCACATGGTCGCCGCCTGCAGATCGTTGAGGCCCTTCTTCAACCCCTTTGTGAACGGCGCCATCTTCTCGTCGGCGCGGTTCTCCTCGCAGAATTCGCCGACCTCCTTGAAGAAGGCCTGGATGGCGCGGCCGCCATTCAAGCCGAGCTTGCGGCCGACGAGGTCGAGCGCCTGGATGCCGTTGGCGCCTTCATAGATCATGGCGATGCGGGCATCGCGCACGAACTGGCTCATGCCGTGCTCTTCGATGTAGCCGTGGCCGCCGAAAACCTGCTGCGCCATGACAGCGTGATCAAAACCCTTGTCGGTGAGCACGCCCTTGACCACCGGCGTCATCAGCCCGGTGTAGTCGTCGGCTGCCTGGCGATCCTTGTCGTCGGCGGAGCGGTGGGCGATGTCGGACTTGATGGCTGTCCACAGCGCCAGCGCGCGGCCGGCCTCGTTGAAGGCCCTCATGGTCATCAGCGAGCGGCGGATGTCGGGATGGACGATGATCGGGTCGGCCTTCTTGTCCGGCGCCTTGGCGCCCGAGAGCGAGCGCCCCTGCAAGCGGTCCTTGGCGTAGGCGACGGCGTTCTGGTAGGCGATCTCCGACAGCGAAAGCCCCTGCAGGCCGACGCCGAGCCGCGCCTCGTTCATCATCGTGAACATTGCCTTGAGGCCGCCATTGGCCTCGCCAAGCAGCGTGCCTTGCGCCTCGTCATAGTTCATGACGCAGGTCGAATTGCCGTGGATGCCCATCTTCTCCTCGATCGAGCCGCAGGAGAGCGTGTTTCTTGTCCCCGGATTGCCCGATGCGTCGAGATTGAGTTTCGGCACGATGAACAGCGAGATGCCCTTGACGCCTTCCGGCGCGCCCTCGATGCGGGCCAGCACCAGATGGACGATGTTGTCCGACATGTCGTGCTCGCCGGCCGAGATGAAGATCTTCTGGCCCGAAATTTTGTAGGTGCCGTCGCCGTTCGGCACCGCCTTGGTGCGCAGCAGGCCGAGATCGGTGCCGCAATGCGGCTCGGTCAGGTTCATGGTGCCGGTCCAGGCACCCTCGACCATCTTCGGCAGCCATTTGGCCTTCTGCTCGTCGGTGCCGTGGGTGATGATCGCCGCGATCGCGCCCTGGGTCAGGCCCGGATACATCATCAGCGACATGTTGGCCGACACCATGTATTCGGCGACGGCGGTGTGCACGGCATAGGGCAGGCCCTGGCCGCCGAACTCGACCGGTGCCGCCAGCCCCATCCAGCCGCCCTCGCGATACTGGTCGAAAGCTTCCTTGAAGCCCTTGGGCGTCGTCACCGAGCCGTCTTCGTGGCGCACGCAGCCTTCCGTGTCGCCGACACGGTTCAGCGGATGCATGACGTTTTCGGCGAGCTTGGCGCCCTCGGCGAGGATCGCCTCCAGCACGTCGGGCGTGGCGTCGGCAAATCCGGGAAGGTTCGAATAGCGCTGATAGCCCAGCACCTCGTTGAGGACGAACAGCGTATCCTGGACCGGAGCCCTGTATGTCGGCATGCTTTTTCTCCACCCTGCGGACCTGGTCCGAAAGCCCCCGAATTCATGTCAGGGCAGCATGCGGACCCGTGTTGAGGCGGAGATAGCAAAAATTGACGTTTGCGTAAACGTCAATTTTTCGATGCGACAAGATTTCCGCCCCGCCCATGCTTGATGAGCCTAGCGGCGCAACGTCGCGCGGGCCAGTGCCGAGGGCCCAGAGAAAGGCAGATTCAGAAACGAAAAAGCCGCGCGGCAGAGCCACGCGGCTTTGATGGGCAAGACTCCGACAGAGTCGGAACCGGCGGTTCGCTTAGCTCGCGACGCTCGCCTGCGGCGCCGTGCGCTCGGTCAACATCTGGCGCACCGCCGACATCGAGCCGGAGAGCTCGTTGATGGCGTCGTCGATCAGCGCCCGCTGCTTCTGCAGGCGGGCGAGTTGCTTTTCCGACTTGTCCAGCGCCAGCCGCAGCTGCTTGGTGTTGGAACCGGTCGGATCGTAGAGATCCATCATCTGCTTGACGTCGCGCAGCGAGAACCCGACCTTGCGGCCGAGCAGGATCAGCTTCAGCCGGGCCTTGTCGCGGCGCGTGTAGAGACGGGTCGAACCGTCGCGCTGCGGGTTGAGCAGGCCCTTGTCTTCGTAGAAACGCAGCGTGCGCAGCGTCACGCCGTATTTCTTGGCCATTTCGCCGATGCGGACGAGATCCTCACCGGCTTCGATAGATGCATTGTTGGTATTGGCCGCGGTCTCGCCGGCCGAGATAAGCTTCATGGTCACTGGCTTTCCCCGTCTGGTGGCGTCGCGGTCCTGGACCATGCGTCGCCTGACTGGAAGCGGGGGCGTGCTTCCGGCCGTGGTTTCGACAAACAAAATCGCAAACAGCACACTCAAATGCGCCTTTTACGTTTACGTCAATTCTATACCGATAGCCGCCTCATGACGCAAGGGGCGTTCTGAGAAGGTGCTTTATGCCGCAGCGCGGACAGCGAAGCCAACTTCCTTGCAACTTCTTAAGCTTGGTTAACGCGTTGTTTACCACGTTGGGGGAAATGTGGGCGCGTCGGCTACCCGTGTTTATCCTGTATCGAATTTTTCACGGTTTTTCGGAGCGCGGGTGAACCCCCGGGAAGCTTGTCTTCCACCGTGGCATGGAAGCGCGGTCGCCTTCGTTCCGGCAGGGACTTGGGGAGCTGGTCGCAAGCCGGCCAATCTGAAAGACGGACGCACCGATGAACAGCAAGCGGTCCTATCTCGATACACTCAACGCCGGCAGGCAGCGCAGGCCGCAGACCACGCTCGAGCAACTGAACCGCTCGCTGGAGACGCTGGAACAGCGACTGGGGCAGACGCGCGAGGAGGTGACGGCGCGTCCGGCTCCACGCCAATACGGCGCCGACCCGCGCTATCAAATCAGCGATCCGCGCGCTCCCGCCACCGAGCCGCGTTATCCCGCCACGCAACCAACCGCCCAGCAGCGCTGGTACGAGGACCCGCAGCCGGCGCCGCGCCCGCAGAACCCGGCGCCCGCCCCCGCCTTCGACCAGAACTACCAGGCTATCGCCCGCGACATCGACCGCGTGCGCGGCCAGGAAGACAGCGTCGCCATGGTTGGCAAGATCGCCGGCGAACTGCGCGGCATGCGCGAGGAACTGCGCCACCAGATGACAGCAGGCCTGCAGCGCGAATTCGACGCGCTACGCAAGGATATCGACCGCGCCTTCCAGGCGAACGCCAAGCCCGGCGCGGCAGGCAAGGGCAGCGCCGAACTCGGCGTCGAATTCGAACGGCTTTCCGGCGCCATCAAAACGCTATCGGAAAAGAGCGACGACAGAAGCGTCAACCTGCTGCGACTGGAACTCGAGCAGGTCAAGGCCGCGCTCGACACGCTGGCGCGCGAAGAGAGCGTGCAGAAGGTCGACCGCCGCTGGGACGACTTCGACCGCCGCTGGACAGCTTTCGAGGACCGCGTCGACGCCGACCAGCGCAAACGTTCCGACGATCCCGCCCTTGCGGCCCTGACCGACCGGCTGGAGCAGATCAGCAACGCCGTCAACAATCTGCCGGAATCGCTGTCGCTGCGCTCGCTCGAGGAAAAGGTCCGTACGCTCGCCGGCGCCGTCGAACACTTCGCGGGCCAGCAGGACAATCGCGGCAGCGACACGCTTGCAATGATCGACGAGCGGCTGGACGAGATTTCTCGCGCCATCGTTGCCTCGACCGTCGCGGCACAGGCCAATTCGGTCGACCACGAAGCCTTTGAACGCATCGAGAAGCGGATCGACTCGCTCGCCCGGCAGATCGAGGAAGTGGCGCAGGACCACCCCGGCAATGCGGTCATGGATCGCCTGGGCACGCTGTCGAGCCGGGTCGACGAACTCGCCGGCCGCGCCAATTTGCCCGAACAGGCGATGGAACGGCTGGCCAAGCAGATCACCCTCATCGCCGACAAGATTGACCAGGCGCCGGCCATGCCCGATGCCGACTATATCTTCCAGGGGCTTGAGCAGCGCTTCGACGTTCTGTCCAGCATGATGGAACGCCGCCAGGGCGACGCCATCGAACAAGGCAACATGCTGTTTCGCGATCTCGAGCGCCGCCTGGACGAAGTTGCCGACCGGCTCGACCAGCGCATCGCGCCGCAAGTCGACAGCGCCGGCATCATGGAAGCCATCGACGCCCGCTTCACCGCACTCGCCACGCGCATGGAGACGCGCGCTCCCGATCCTGCCGGCGAAGCGGCGATCCGCGGACTGGAAAGCCGGCTCGAGGACATCTCCAGCCGGCTCGACGCATCGGCGGCCCAGGTGGCCGGCATCGATCCGGCGCTGATCCGCAGCCTGGAGGCGCAGGTCGCCGGCCTGTCCGCCCATCTGTCCAGACCCAGCACCCCGCTGCCGGAATTCGAGGACATCAGCCCGCGCCTCAACGATATCGAGAAGACACTCGCCGGGACCCGCGATTCCATCCTCGGCGCGGCACGCGAGGCGGCCGAGAACGCTGTGCGTTCGCTGGCTGGGTCGAACGCCAACGCGTCGGCAGTTTCCGGGCTCGCCCAGGACCTGAAGACGCTGGAAACACTGACGCGGCGTTCCGACGAGCGCAATTCGCGAACTTTCGAGGCCATCCACGACACGCTGCTCAAGATCGTCGACAGGCTGGGGTCGCTGGAGACCAGCGAACCGTCCGAGGCGGTAAGCGAGCTTCTGGACACGCGCCAGGACGAGGCGGTCGGCAAGCGCCGTACAAGGACCGCCAAGATGGCTGTCGAGGCGCCGTCCCTGGATATCGACGAGCCGATGCCGCTGACCGGCGACATGGCCGATCTCGACGGCCGCGCCGCCGCCATATTGGGCAACGACCCGGGTTCGCGTAGCGACCCGGGCCCGCGTGGCGATTTCGGTACGCGTAGCGACCCGGGTACGCGCAGCGACCCGGGCACACGCAGCGACCCGCGTGGTGATTTAAGCACTCGCTCGCCGGCGGAAGCCGCCGCTGCCGCAGCCATCGCCGCACTCGGCTCCGACACCATCGCCGAGAAGGATCAGCCGGCAGGCCGCAAATCGATGTTCGGCGGGCTGGCACGCGCCTTCAAGGGCAAGAAGGCGGCGGATGTTCCGCCGCTGGCCGGCTCGGCGCCAAGCGCCGACATACCGAGTGTCGATCTCGACGAGCCGCTCGATCCGAAAGTGGCCAACCGACCGCTGGAACCCGGCTCCGGCGCGCCCGACCTCAATGCGATCATGAAGCGGGTGCGCGACGAGCGTGGGCAGCCGGCAAAGCCCAGCGAAAGCGACGCCGCGAAATCGGATTTCATCGCTGCCGCCCGGCGCGCGGCGCAGGCCGCCGCCGCAGAGGCCGACGCCTTGAAGCGCCAGTCGACGGTGAAGGGGCCGGTGAAAGCACTTAGGATCGGCGACCTGCTCAAGGCGCGGCGCAAGCCGATCCTGATGGCGGCGGCGGCGATCATGCTGGCGCTTGCCGGCCTGCAGCTCGGCAAGGCGTTTCTCTCGGATCCGGCCCAGGTAGCCAGCAACGACGCGGCACCAATCGTTGCCGCGCAGCCGGTGCAAACGGCATCCGTCGACACGGCTAGCCCGCCGAAGGCGGAAGCCCAGCCGGCAGCGACGAACAACGCACCGGCCCGTGCCGTCAGGCAGGCCGAACCGTCGGTGCCGGCAAGCAAGGACGAGATGGCGGCGCAGAACGCCGTGGCGATGCCGTCGGACACGGATGCAATGGCGAATTCAGCGCCGGTTGCAGAGCCCGCGGCTTCGGCCGCCTCTTCCAGCCCGAGCACTGACGCGATGGCTTCGGTCGCTCCGGCGCCAGCTGCGCCGATTGCTACGACGCCGATGGATGCGACGGCTTCAGAGCCGGCCGCTGTCACCAGCGGTGCGCAAGCGACGGATGCGGATGCCCAGCCAGCCGCGGTCGCGCCAACGGCGGCCAACGACGCCACCGCCAAGGACACAACCGGTGCGGTTGCGCCGACGGATGCTCCTGCGACAGCAGCCGCGGCCAAGTTCGACATTCCGGCCGATGCCGGCCCGGCCGCGCTGCGCGATGCCGCCGCCGGTGGCGACGCCAAGGCGCTGTTCGAGATCGGCTCGCGCTACGCCGAGTCGCGCGGCGTCAAGGAAGACATGGCGACAGCCGCCAAATGGTACGAGAAATCGGCGGAACTCGGCTTTGCACCGGCCGAATACCGCATCGGCAATTTCTACGAGAAGGGCATCGGCGTCGCGCGCGACATCAAGAAGTCGAAGACCTGGTACCAACTCGCCGCCGAGCAGGGCAATGCCAGCGCCATGCACAATCTGGCCGTGCTCTTCGCCATGGCCGCGGACGGCGTGACCGACAATGAATCGGCCGCGCACTGGTTCCAGGAGGCCGCCGACCTCGGCGTCAAGGACAGCCAGTTCAATCTCGGCATCCTCGCCGCCAAGGGCGTCGGCATGAAGCAGAACCTCGAGGAATCTTACAAATGGTTCGCGCTCGTCGCCAAGACCGGCGACAAGGATGCGGCCGCCAAGCGCGACGAGATCGCCAACGCGCTGCGGCCCGAGCAGCTCGAGCGGGCTCGTGCCGCGACCGAGTTGTGGAAGGCCAAGCCGCTCAACGCGGCGACCAATTCGGCCGACATTCCCGAGTCCTGGCAGGAAGGCACGCCGCAGACGACAGCCGGCATCGACATGAAGAAGGCGGTCAAGAACATCCAGCTCATCCTCAACAAGAACGGCTATGATGCCGGCGGCGCCGATGGCGTCATGGGCGAGAAGACCAAGAACGCGATCATCGCTTTCCAGACCGACAACAAGCTGCCGGCAACCGGCGCCGTCGATGAAAAACTGGTCCGGGCTCTGCTGACGCGCAAATAACAGAGAAGCGTCGTTTCCACGACGCTCTTGCCACACATTTGCCTGTTAACTGATTGAGATATTTTTTGTTTCGGCGCGGCGACGGGGTTTGGCCCCGCCGCCGCGTCGGCGCAAGGAAAAATTGGCTTTTCGGTGCGAGACTGCCGACAACGGCTGTATTCGCCGACAGGCAAACTGATCGAGACTGACGGGTGGGCATCTATCTCCCGATTGCGGAAATTTCCGTCAACGTCTTCGTGCTGCTGGCCATGGGTGCGGCGGTGGGCTTCCTGTCGGGCATGTTCGGCGTCGGCGGCGGCTTCCTCATCACGCCGCTCTTGATCTTCTACAACATCCCGCCGGCGATCGCGGTTGCCACCGGCGCCAACCAGGTCATCGCCTCTTCCGTCTCCGGCGTGCTTTCGCACATGAAGCGAGGCACCCTCGACTTCAAGCTCGGCGGGGTGCTGCTGGCCGGCGGCATCGTCGGCTCCACCGCCGGCATCTATGTCTTCGCCTTCCTGCGCCGGCTCGGCCAGCTCGACCTGTTCATCTCGCTGCTTTATGTCGTGCTGCTCGGCACGGTCGGCGGCCTGATGCTGGTCGAAAGCATCAATGCGCTGCGTGCCACACGCAGTGGCGCCGCTCCGGTGCTGAAGAAATCCGGCCAGCACAACTGGATCCACCGGCTGCCGCTGAAGATGCGCTTCCGGGCGTCAAAACTGTTCGTCAGCGTCATCCCGGTGCTTGGCCTTGGCGCCGGCATCGGCTTCCTGTCGTCGATCATGGGCGTCGGCGGCGGCTTCATCATGGTGCCGGCGCTGATCTATCTGCTCAAGGTACCGACCAATGTCGTTATCGGCACCTCGCTGTTCCAGATCATCTTCACGTCCGCCTACACCACACTGGTCCACGCCACCACCAACCAGACGGTCGATGTCGTGCTGGCCTTCATTTTGATGGCGGGTGGCGTGGCCGGCGCGCAATATGGCGCCAAGGCCGGCCAGAGGCTGCGCGGCGAGCAGCTCAGGGCATTGCTGGCCTTGCTGGTGCTGGCTGTAGCGATCAGACTTGCCATCGATCTTTTCGTCACCCCGCCCAATCTCTATTCGCTGTCTGCCTTGGGCCTCAACTGATGACGGGCCGCAAAGCGTTCGCAACCGCCATTTTCCTGTCACTGCTTGCGGTCGTCGCACCTGCCAAGGCACAGACGCCGCTGCCGGAAGGCATCCAGATCGGCCTCTCCACCGACAATGTGTCGATCACCGCCGGCTTTTCCGGTGCCGACCTGACGATTTTCGGCTCGCTGGAAAACCCCGACCCGCTGGTCGCCCGACAGGGCCGCTACGACGTCATCGTCGTGCTCGAAGGGCCACCCAAGCCGGTGGTGGTGCGCCGCAAGGACCGGGTGCTCGGCGTATGGGTCAATCTGGACTCCGAAACCTTCGAGAACGTGCCTATGTCCTATTCGGTGGCGACGACGCGGCCGCTGCAGGACATCACCGAACCGAACAGCTACAAGCAGCTGTCGCTGGGCGCCTCCAACCTCTACATGCAGCCGGCTGACGCCGGCGACAGCCCGGCGACGATCGAGGAGTTCACGACAGCCTTGCGCGAACGCAAGGCCGCCACCGGCCTCTACAGCGAGAATGTCGGCGGCGTGCAGTTCCTGTCACAGAACCTGTTCCGCGCCACTGTCAGGCTGGCGCCGAATGTTCCCGTTGGAACCCATAAAGCCCGCGCGTTCCTGTTCAAGAGCGGCCTGTTCATCAAGGAGAGTTCGGCCCAACTCGAAATCCGCAAATCCGGTTTCGAACAGTCGATCTTCCGGGTCGCTCACAACTACTCCTTCCTCTATGGCGTCTTCGCCATATCGCTGGCCATGCTGACGGGCTGGCTCGGCAGGCTGATCTTCCGCAAGGACTGAGGCATCCAAAAGGGGTTTCCCTTTTCCGCGTCATGCTATAGACCGCACCTCCCCGCCAGACGGGCAAGCACGCACAATTCAATTCGGCAGAGTGGTTCGGTCGCCCGAGACCGCAGCGCACGCTTCTCCTGCGAGCGCCGAACCGCTGCCTGGCGCCAATGACAGGAGGCTGCTTTGCGACCAGCATTCGCCGGTATCGACTTCGGCACTTCGAACTCCACGGTCGGCGTGGTCCGCAACGGGCAGCCTCACCTCGTTGCGCTTGAAGACGGCCAGGTCACGCTGCCCAGTGCGGTATTCTTCAACTTCGAGGATGGCCGCATCTGTTTTGGCCGCCAGGCCATCGCCAACTACACCGACAGTGTGGAGGGCCGGCTGATGCGCTCGCTGAAGAGCGTGCTCGGCAGCTCGCTGGCGCATGAAAAGACGCGCATCAAGGCGCGCTCTATCGGCTTCATGGAGATCATCGGCCTGTTCCTCGGGCATCTCAGGAAAAGGCTGGAGGAAGATGGCGGCGATCTGGTCGAGACCGTGGTGCTCGGCCGCCCGGTGCAGTTCGTCGATGACGATGCGCAGGCCGACGCGAACGCACAGAGCGACCTGGAAAAGGCAGCGCATGCCCAGGGCTTCAAGCACATCGCCTTCCAATTCGAGCCGATCGCCGCGGCACTCGACTACGAGCAGAGGGTGACGCGCGAGGAGCTGGCGCTGATCATCGACATGGGCGGCGGCACGTCTGACTTTTCGGTCGTGCGCGTCTCGCCGGAGCGTGCCCGATCCCTGGACCGCAAGGACGACATCCTGGCCAGCCGGGGTGTCCATATTGGCGGTACGGATTTTGACCGGCTGCTCAGCATCGCCCATATCATGCCGCAGCTCGGCTATTTGACCCCGACCAAGGACGGCAAGCGCAATCTGCCGGCCAGCTATTTCATCGATCTGGCGACGTGGCAGCGCATCAACCTGGTCTACACCGCCAAGGCGATGACGCATTTGCGCCAGATCCGCTACGAGGCCGCGCGCGCCGATCTCGTCGATCGCTTCATCCACATCGTCGAACACCGCTATGGGCACGCGCTGGCGGCATTGGTCGAAAGGGCCAAGATCGAGCTGACCGACCAATCATCGGCCGAAGTCGCGGTGAGGCTATCTGACGTGGAGTTCGCCGCCAGGATCACACGCGACGGGCTGGACGCCACCATCGCCAGGGACATTGAGCGGGTGACCCAAACGGTCGGGCAAACCATCCGCGACGCGCAGGTCAAGCCATCCGACATCACCGCCGTGTTCCTGACCGGCGGCTCGACCGCGATCCCGCTGGCGAGACAACAAATCCTGTCGCTGGTGCCACAGGCTTCCGTCATCGACGGCGACATGTTCGGCTCGGTCGGGCTTGGCCTGGCGCTGGATGCCCAGCGGAAGTTCGCTTAACTACGCTGAGCCGCTCCCAGCGGATTCGGTACCCAGATGCGCCTTGAGCGCCATCTGGGCCAGACTTGCCTGGCGATCGCGGTGCGTGATCATGGCGAAGTCGCGTTTCGGCAGTTCGATCGGCACGGACCGCAGACTGCCTTCGGCGACAGCGCGTCCGACGACGAGTTCCGAAATGATGGTGGCGCCGGCACCCGCCTCGACCGCCTGGCGGACCGCCTCGTTGCTGGGCAGCACCAGGAACACCTGCAGGTCGGCAAGCGAAATCCCCTCACGTCGAGCCAGATCCTCCAGCACCTCGCGCGTGCCCGAACCGCCTTCGCGGATGATCCAGCGCAGGCCCTTGATATCGGGCCGGCCCGGGGCGGTTTCAGCGATCTCGGGATGGGAGTTGGCGACGACCAGCATCAACCGATCGGTGTCGACCTTGGCGCGGCGCAATATGTCGGATTCGGTGCGCCCCTCGACCAGGCCGAGATCGGCGGTCCCATCCAACACGCTGGCCTCGACCTGCCTCGTGTTGCCGATGCTGACGCTCAACCGCACCGCCGGATAGGCCTCGTGGAAGGACGCCAGCCGGCGCGGCAGCCAGTAGCTGGCGATGGTCAGGCTGGCGGCGATGGAGAGGCTGCCCGCGACCGTCTGGGAAACGTGTTCCAGCACATTGCGGGCGGCGGCGGCTCGCTCCAGCACGGCCTTGGCCTCCGGCAGGAACCGGTGACCGGTCTGGGCCAGTTCGATATTGCGGCCGACGCGGTTGAACAAATGGACGCCGTGCTGCTCTTCAAGCGCGCGGATGGCGGCCGATGCCGCCGACTGGGAAATGCCCAGAAGCTCCGCCGCCTTGGTCATGTGGCCGCGCTCGGCGACGGCGACGAAAATGCGCAACTGGTCCAGGGTCATGCGCGCATTAAGAACCAATATCGATCGAATTTACAAGAACAACTGATTAGACGGATCGATAGCTTTATTCTACTTTTTTAGCTGAAGTTAGAAAAAATTGGCCTTCAGGTCGCAGCACATAAAATGATCGGGCGGTTCAGATCCCTGCTTGCCCATTGGGCCCGTGGCATAAGGCGGCGGATGGCCGGTGATCGCTATCACCCTGAAGAGCATTACATGCGCGGCCCCGGGCCGAAGACCCGGGCCAAGTCCGCCGGCCGCGCGGGCACAACCAGTCCATGATTCACGGACCGCGCCGGGGCGCAAATTCGGCATCATCGCAACGCCCGCTTGCCGACACGCGCGCACCCGATGAGGGCGACGGCGTCGACACCTCGCCTGATGTTTCCGACAGCATCGCCAAGACGACCTGCTACATGTGCGCCTGCCGCTGTGGCATCGACGTGCACATCAAGGATGGCAAGGTCCGCTACATCAACGGCAACAAGGACCATCCGGTCAATCGCGGCGTGATCTGCGGCAAGGGCAGTTCCGGCATCATGCAGCACTACAGCCCGGCCCGGCTGAAGAAGCCCTTGCTGCGCACCGGCCCGCGCGGCTCCGGCGAGTTCCGCGAGATCGAGTGGGAAGAAGCATTCGCGATCGCCACTGAACGGCTCTCGGCCATCCGCCGAACTGATCCGAAAAAACTCGCCTTCTTCACCGGGCGCGACCAGTCGCAGTCGCTTACCGGCTGGTGGGCGAGCCAGTTCGGCACGCCGAACTTCGCCGCCCATGGCGGCTTCTGCTCGGTCAACATGGCGGCGGGCGGGCTCTACTCGATCGGCGGTTCGTTCTGGGAGTTCGGCGAGCCCGACTGGGACAACACAAGATATTTCATGCTGTTCGGCGTCGCCGAGGATCACGATTCCAACCCGATCAAGATCGGGTTGGGCAAGCTCAAGGCACGCGGCGCCAAGGTGGTGTCGATCAATCCGTGCCGCACCGGCTACAATGCGATTGCCGACGACTGGATCGGCATCCGGCCAGGTACCGACGGCCTATTCGTGTTTGCGCTCATCCACGAACTGCTGAAAGCCGGCTGCGTCGATCTCGATTATCTGCTGCTCTACACCAACGCCCATGTCCTCGTCGTGCAGGAGTCCGGTGCCTCCGACGATGGGCTGTTCGTGCGCGACGCCGATGGCAATCCGCTCGCCTGGGACAGGGTGGCGAAGACCTCCGTCAACGCAACCGACCCGGAGGCGAAGCCGGCACTGACCGGCAGCTTCGAAGTCGGCGGCCGCCATTGCACGCCGGTGTTCCAGCTGATCGCCGACCGCTACCTCGATGGGAGCTACGCGCCGGATGCAGTCGCCGAGCGTTGCGGCATTGCCGCCGATACGATCCGCCGGATCGCCGCCGAACTTGCCCATGTCGCCTTCGAGCAGACGATCGAGCTGCCCATCGCCTGGACCGACTGGGCCGGGCGCCGGCACGGGACGATCAAGGGCCGGCCGGTTTCGATGCATGCCATGCGCGGCATCTCAGCCCATTCGAACGGCTTTCACACCTGCCGCGCCATCCATCTGCTGCAGGTGCTTCTGGGCACGGTGGATGTCCCCGGCGGCTTCCGCTTCAAGCCGCCCTACCCCAGATCCGCGCCGCCGGGCCCGAAACCCTCCGGCAAGAGCGTCAAGCCGATGACGCCGCTGGACGGCATGCCGCTCGGCTTCGTCTGCGGGCCTGACGATCTGCTGATTGATGAAGCCGGAACGCCGACCCGCATCGACAAGGCCTATTCCTGGGACGCGCCGCTGGCCGCACACGGCCTGATGCACACCGTCATCCGCAATGCCTGGGCCGGCGACCCGTACCCGATCGACACGCTGATGATGTACATGTCGAACATGGCCTGGAATTCCTCGATGAATACCGTCGAGACCATTGCCATGCTGACCGACCATGACGAGGAGGGCCGCTACAAGATCCCTTTCATCATCTATTCCGACGCCTATTACTCCGAGACCGTGCCGTTCGCCGATCTCGTGCTGCCGGACACCACCTATCTCGAGCGCCATGATTGCATCAGCCTGCTTGATCGGCCGATCAGCCATGCGGATGGGCCGGGCGACGCCATCCGCCATCCCGTCGTCGAGCCGGACCGCGACGTCCGGCCGTTCCAGTCGGTGCTGATCGAACTGGGCGCGCGGCTTGGCCTGCCCGGCTTCGTCGATGAGGACGGTTCGGCCAAATACAGCGACTATGCCGATTACATCGTCAATCATGAGCGCACGCCGGGCATCGGCCCTCTGGCCGGTTGGCGCGGCAAGGATGGGACAGCGATCGGCAAGGGCGACGCCAATCCGGACCAGTTGCAGCGCTACATCGACAATGGCGGCTTCTGGCATCACGATTTTGCGGAAGACCAGCGCTACTACAAGATGGCCAACCGCTCCTATCTCGAGTTCGCCGAGCAGATGGGTTTTATCCCGAAAGCCGAGCCGATCGTCTTCCAACTCTATTCCGAGCCGTTGCAGCGCTTTCGGCTGGCCGCGCGCGGCCACGGTCGCGTCTTGCCGCCCGAGGGCGAACGCCAGCGCATCGAAACCTATATGGACCCGCTGCCGTTCTGGTACATGCCGTTCGAGGAAGCGGCCGTCGACTTGCGGAAATACCCACTGCACGCGCTGACACAGCGGCCGATGCACATGTACCATTCCTGGGGTTCGCAGAATGCGTGGCTGCGGCAGATCACCAGCCAGAACCGGCTGTTCGTGCATCACCGGACCGGCGCCGGCCTCGGTCTGGTAGACGACGACTGGGTCTGGATCGAAAGCATCAATGGCAGAGTGAAGGGGCAGATCAAGCTGATCGACGGGGTGAACGAAAGCACCGTCTGGACCTGGAACGCGATCGGCAAGCGGCGCGGCAGCTGGGGACTCAGGGATGATGCCGCTGAGAGCAATCGCGGCTTCCTGCTCAACCACATCATCGGCGACCAGACCTCGGCCGACGGGCAGGGCAAACGCTATTCGAATTCCGATCCGGTGACCGGCCAGGCGGCATGGTTCGACCTGCGCGTGCGCATCGTCAAATGTGCTGATGAGGAAGCCGGTTTTACCGAGCCGCAATTCGAGCGTTTCCACCAGCCGCCGCATTTCGAACCCGCGCCTGACACGCTCCGTTTCGGTGCCGAGTTTCGGCGAGCAAGAGAGGCGGCAAAATGACCTGCCTGCCAAGTCAAACCGGCAAGAAGCTTGGCCTGGTCATCGATCTCGATACCTGCGTCGGCTGCCAGGCCTGCGTCACCGCCTGCAAGGAATGGAACACCGGCGGCCACATGGCGCCGCTGACCGACATCGATCCTTATGGTGGCCATGTCGACGGCGTCTGGTTCAACCGCGTGCACAGCTATGAGCACACCACCGAGATGGGCGGACGAACGGTGAATTTCCCGCGCTCTTGCCTGCATTGCGAAACGCCGGCCTGTGTCACCGTCTGCCCGACCGGTGCCTCCTACAAGCGGGCCTCGGACGGCATCGTACTGATCGACGAGGACAAGTGCATCGGCTGCAAATTGTGCAGCTGGGCCTGTCCCTATGGCGCGCGCGAATTCGACAGTGATGTCGGCGTGATGAAGAAATGCACGCTGTGCGTCGACCGCATCTACAATGACAATCTGGCCGAAGAAGACCGCGTGCCGGCCTGCGTCGCCGCCTGCCCGACCAGCGCGCGGCATTTCGGCGATCTCGGCGATCCCCAGTCGGCTGTCTCGCAACTGGTGGCGGAGCGTGGCGGCGTCGACCTGATGCCGGAACTCGGCTATCACCCGACCAACAAATATCTGCCGCCGCGCGCCCACACCCAACGCGCCGCATCGGTGCCCGCGAAGGCGCTGGAGCCGGTGCGGGCCGAAGGCGGCTTCCTCGGCTGGGTCGACCGCATGCTTTCGAACTAGCCCATGCATCCCGCCTTCTCCGTCGTCTTCTTCACCACCGCCACCGGCGCCGGCTATGGGCTGCTCGCGCTGCTTGGCGTGCTCGGCGGGTCCCAAATCATCCCGCCCGATTTCTGGCTGGGCCTCGTCGGCCTGGGGCTGGCGCTCAGCCTGATCGCGGCGGGCCTGTTGTCTTCAACCGGCCATCTCGGCAGACCGGAACGCGCCTGGCGGGCGTTCTCGCAGTGGCGCAGCTCATGGCTGTCACGCGAAGGCGTTGCTTCGGTCATCACCCTCATCCCCGCGGGACTGTTCGGCATCGGCTGGGTGTTTTTCGGCCGGACTGACGGCTGGGTGGCCGTTGCCGGATTGCTGACAGCTATAGGTGCGATCGTCACTGTCTGCACGACCGGCATGATCTATGCGTCGCTAAAGCCGATCGCCCAGTGGCACAGCCGCTTTACGCTGCCGGCCTACCTCATCTTCTCGACGATGATCGGCAGCGTGGTGTTGAATGCGCTGCTGCAGGGTTTTGCTCTCGGTTCAAAAATGCTTGTGGCAGCTTCGATGCTGCTCACCTTGCTCGGCTGGGGCTGGAAGCTGGCGACCTGGCGCTACAACGACACGCTTGAAATCCCAACCAATGCCAACACCGCGACCGGGCTGGCCGGCGGCACGGTGCGGTCGCTGGAATGGCCGCATACCGAGGAAAATTATCTGCTCAAGGAAATGGGTTTCCGCATCGCGCGCAAGCATAGCGCGCGCCTGCGCCAGATCACGCAGGCACTGGCCTTTGCCCTGCCCGTCCTGTTGTTGATCGCGGCTTTCGCCTTGCCATGGCCGTTCACGGCAGTGGTTTCGGCGCTCGCCGCGACCATCCAGTTCGTCGGGATGCTGGTCGAGCGCTGGCTGTTCTTCGCCGAGGCGAAGCACACGGTTACCCTGTATTACGGCAGATAAGGCTGCTCAGCCGGGCCGCAGCATCGAGCGGGAGATGGCGAAGATGCGGTCGCTGCCAAGCATATAGGCCATCAGCGAATCCAGGCGAAACAGCCCGGCATAGGCGCGGTCGAGCACGTTGAGCGAACCGGTATAGGCGCCGAAGGCCGGCATGATCATGCGCCCGCCATCGCCGGCGAAGCAGCGCCGACGCACCGAACGGCCGCGCTGGACGATGCGAGCACAGGGATGGAGATGGCCTGCGATCTCGCCTTCGACGCGCACCTTGGATGGCTCATGCCGGAACAACAGTGAGCCTATGGCGAGTTCCCGCACGGTCTCACCAGGCAGATCGGCCGGCGCTTCGGGATCATGGTTGCCGGCGACCCAGAACCAGTCGCGGCCTGCCATCAGCGCTTCCAGCCGCTCGCGAAAACTCGCATGCATGCGCTCGGCGCCGCCGCCATCGTGGAAGCTGTCGCCCAGGCTGATGACGATCGATGGCTGATAGTCCGAGATCACCGCTTGCAGCCGCAGCAAGGTCGCGCCGGTGTCATAGGGTGGGATCAGCGTGCCGCGCCTTGCCAGCGACGAGCCTTTTTCCAGATGCAAGTCGGATACCGCCAGAAGCCTGAGTTCCGGAAAATAGAGCACGCCGCGCGGATCGCAGACCGCACGTTCGCCGGCGATGCCGACAAGATCGGCCTCACCAATCAGCGATGTGCGCGCCAGCGAAAAATTCATCCCTCTACCTTTGTTCGTCAGCTTCTGCCCATGGCCTCTTCGACCAGGTCGGCGGCTTCCATGAGCAAGGATTCATTGGCGCCGCCATTCACCGATTCCTTGCCGATCTCCAGCATGATCGGCACAGCCAGCGGCGAAATCTGCTCAAGATGCTTATGCATGATTCGACCGCGAACACGCGAGAGCATCTCGGCAAGTCTGCTGACATCCAGCAAACCCGCCGACGCATCGGTGCGCGTCGCCTGCAGCAATATATGGTCCGGCTCGTGGCTGCGCAGCACGTCATAGATCAGGTCGGCCGAGACCGTGACCTGGCGGCCGCTCTTCTCCTGGCCCGGAAAGCGTTTTTCGATCAGCCCAGCAATGACGGCGCAGGTGCGAAAAGTGCGTTTCAGCATCCAGCTGTCGTTCAGCCAGGCTTCGAGATCGTCGCCCAGCATGTCCTCGTCGAACAGGGCCGCCAGCGACGGCTTCTTGGCCTTGAACAAAGCGGCCATGTCGTCCAGCGCCCAGACGGCCAGCGAATAATCGGTGGCGACGAAGCCGAGCGGCCGGGCGTTGGCGCGCTCCAGCCGCCGTGTCAGCAGCATGCCGAGCGTCTGGTGCGCCAGCCTGCCTTCAAAGGGATAGGCAACCATGTAGTGGCGGTTGCCGCGCGGAAAGGTCTCGACCAGAAGGTCGCCGCGCTTGGGCAGCACCGACTTTTCCTTCTGCAGCCGCAGCCAGTCGGCGACTTGTTCGGGCAACGCCTGCCAGCGGTCGCTGTCGGCCAGCATGCCGCGCACCTGGTCGGCCAGATAGGTCGAGAGCGGAAACTTGCCGCCGGCATAGGACGGCACGATGATGTTGGCGCCGGCACCGTTGGAGACGACGCATTCGTTCTCGCGGATGCCTTCGAAGCGCAGCACCTTGCCGGCGAAGAGAAAGTTGTCACCTGGGCGCAGCGTCTCGGCGAAATACTCCTCGATCTTGCCCAGCACCGGACCGCCGCGCCCGGCCATGCCGCGGCCCTGCCTGACATAACGGACATTGAGCTCCGGCATCTCGACGATGGTGCCGACGTTCAGGCGGTACTGCTGCGCGATGCGCGGATGCGAGACGCGCCACAGACCCTCCTTGGTCTTGCGGATACGCGCGTAACGCTCGTAGTTCTTCAGCGCGTAGCCACCGGTGGCGACAAAATCGACGACCCGGTCGAAAGTCTCGCGTGCCAGCGCGGCATAGGGGGCGGCACTGCGCACTTCCTCGAACAGATAGTCAGCCTCGAAAGGCGCACCGCAGGCGACGCCCAGCACATGCTGCGACAGCACATCGAGCGAGCCGGTGATCAATGGCGGCGTGTCCTGCGCGCCGAGATAGTTGGCGTCGAGTGCTGCCCGGCATTCCAGCACTTCGAAACGGTTGGCCGGGATAAGGATCGCCTTGGACGGCTCGTCCATGCGGTGGTTGGCGCGGCCGATGCGCTGCGCCAGCCGGCTGGCGCCCTTCGGCGCGCCGACATGCACGACGAGGTCGACATCGCCCCAGTCGATGCCGAGATCGAGCGTCGATGTCGCGACAATGGCGCGCAGCGCATTCTCACCCATCGCCTTTTCGACCCGTCGGCGCTGCCCGACATCGAGCGAGCCATGATGCAGCGCGATCGGCAGCGAATCCTCATTGGCCCGCCACAATTCCTGGAACAGCAGTTCGGCCTGGCTGCGGGTGTTGACGAACAGCAGCGTCATCCGATGCCGTTTGATCGCTTCATAGATCTCAGGAATGGCGTAGCGAGCGGAATGGCCCGACCACGGGACGCGTTCGCGCGAATCGAGGATCGAAATGTCCGGTTTCGCCCCACCCGCAACGGTGATCAGCCCGGCCATCGCGGGCCCCTTGGACCCTGGGGGCGGATTCTGGCTGACCAGCCAGCGCCGCAATTCGTCCGGCTCGGCCACTGTCGCCGACAGGCCGATGGTTTGCAGGTCGGGCACATAATTGCGCAGCCGCGCCAGCCCGAGCGACAGTAGATGGCCGCGTTTCGACGTCACCAGCGAATGCAATTCGTCGAGCACGACATAGCGCAGGTCCTCGAAGAACCGCCTGGCATCGGGGGCGGCGATCAGCAGCGCCAGTTGCTCGGGTGTGGTGAGCAGGATGTCGGGCGGCACCAGCTTCTGCCGCTGGCGCTTGTGGGCGGGGGTGTCGCCGGTGCGCGTCTCGATGGTGACGGGCAGACCGATCTCTTCGACCGGCTTGCCGAGATTGCGCTCGATGTCGACGGCCAATGCCTTGAGCGGCGAGATATAGAGCGTATGGATGCCGCGATGCGCCTGCCCCGGCCTTCGCCTCGGCCTGACCGCCAGTTCGGTCAGCGAAGGCAGGAAGCCGGCCAGAGTCTTGCCTGCCCCGGTCGGCGCGATCAGCAGCACCGATTGGCCGCTTTGAGCCTTCGCCAACAATTCGATCTGATGGGCGCGCGGCGACCAGCCTTTCTCGCCGAACCATCTGACGAATGGCTCGGGCAGGGCAATGGCGGCATTCTGCTCGGCAAGGCGCGGCTCAACTGTCACGCGCCAGAGGTAGCGCGGCCACGGGCAATCGCCAAGGAAAATCGGAACAAAAGGGGATCGAAGAGAGCGCCCTCTCCCCGTCACTATACGGGGAGAAGGAAGAAACTGCGCTACGGCCGCCGAAACCCCGTCGGCCCGCCGTAGAGATAGCCGATGCGAGCCACCGCTTCCTTTAGCCCTTCGCGCGAGACCAGCATGGTGTGGCCATTGGCGTGGATCATGGTCTCGGCGTCGGTCATGACGGCGACATGGCCTTTCCAGAAGACGAGGTCGCCGCGCCGCAATCCGGTATAGTCCGGGTCAGGCTCAAGGGGCTGGCCGATGCTTGCCGCCTGCATGTCGGAATCGCGCAGCACGTCCCTGCCGGCCATGCGCATCGCCAGTTGCACCAGACCCGAGCAATCGATGCCGAAGCCGGACGCGCCGCCCCAGAGATAGGGTGTGCCAAGAAATGTCTCGGCAACCGCGACATAGTCCGTGGCAACTTCGGCGATTGGCCTGAGGTGACCAGCGATGAGAGCCTCGCCGGAAGGCAGGACGGCATAGTGCGTGCCGCGCGTCTCGGCGGCACCCGTCACCGTCACCGTCGATCCCATCGACAGCTGTCCCGCGACTGGAAAGCGCAGATCCGGACCGGGATAGAGGAAGGTGCGCGGCACCGAAACAATATGGGTGGGCGCATGGTCCCGTCCGCCCAGCATGGTGTCGGCGACATAGCCGACATAGCCGTCGCGTTCGGCCTGGATCCAGGCCCAGCCTTCGGCGACCTCGAAGACGAGGACATCATCGCCGAACAGGAGCTGCGTGTTGACGCCGGCATCCGGCCGCGGCGCCTTGCGGACATCGGCAACCGGCGCGGTGATCCGCGCCGAACGGCCGCTGACAAAACGGTCGGCGGTAACCTCACCTTTCAATCTTGCGTCGGCAAGATCGGAACGAAAGGCGTGAAGGCGGGCATCCCTGGCGGTCAAATCACTAACTCGGTCTAATAGCTAATTGGTCAGATGGGCAGTTCGTGCGCCCTGGCGATGATACCATCGCCGAAGCGCTCGACAAAGAGCGCGCCCTCGACCGTGCGCTTGATCAGCACGTTGCGCTTGTCGAGTTCGTCGCGATGGCGCGACACCAGCTTCAGCGCGCCCATCGTGTCGAGCGCACGGGTGATGACCGGCTTGGTGACGTTGAGGCGGGCGGCGAGCCCGCGCACGGTGTGCGGCGGCGGATCGAGATAGATGGTGAACAGGATGGCCGTCTGGCGCATGGTCAGGTCGGGCGCGTCGTCGCGTACCTGCGACAGCATCACCTGCTGCCACAGTCGCAAGGCCTGGCTCGGGCGCATCGCAATCGACATCGCGCCAGCATGACGGGAAATTGTTTCGGTTCCGTTTCAGTTTCACCGATTTGCCGGCTCTGCTTGCGGCCCAAATCAGCCATAGCGCGTCGAAATGATCCGCTCCAGCGCCCGAATGCCTTGCGCCTCGCCACCGGAAGGACCGTATGGCCGGTCTGCGGGATTCCAGGCGAAAATGTCGAAATGCGCCCAGCTCGCCGTCTTCTCGACAAAGCGCCTGAGGAACAGCGCCGCCGTGATCGATCCGGCGAATCCGTCCGTGGTGACATTGTTGATGTCGGCGATCTTCGACGACAGTTTCGCATCGTAAGGCCGCCACAGCGGCATGCGCCACAGCGGATCCTCGACCGCCAGCGATGCCGCCGCCAGATCCGAGGCCAGTGCGTCGTCACCGGTGTAGAACGGCGGCAGATCAGGGCCAAGCGCGACACGGGCGGCTCCAGTCAGCGTCGCCATGTCCACCAGCAGCTGCGGCCCCTCGTCGTCGGCCAGTGCCAGCGCGTCGCCGAGCACGAGCCTGCCTTCAGCGTCGGTGTTGCCGATCTCGACAGAGATGCCCTTGCGGCTCGTCAGCACGTCACCCGGCCTGAAGGCATTGCCAGCAATCGAATTCTCGACCGCGGGGATCAGCACGCGCAGCCGAACGTTCAGCCCGGCGGCCATGATCATCGAGGCCAGGCCAAGCACGTTGGCCGCACCGCCCATATCCTTCTTCATCAGCAGCATGCTGGACGACGGCTTGATGTCGAGACCACCGGTGTCGAAGCAGACACCCTTGCCGACCAGCGTCACCTTCGGCGCGCCCGGTTGCCCCCAAATCATGTCGATCAGCCGCGGCGCGCCTGATGAGGCACGGCCGACGGCATGGATCATCGGGAAATTCTGCGTGAGCAGATCGTCGCCCTTGATGACGGAGATTTCGGCCTTGTGAGTCGCCGCCAAAGTCCGCACCGCCTTCTCCAGATCGTCCGGCCCCATGTCGCTGGTCGGCGTGTTGACCAGGTCGCGTGTCAGGAAGACGCCATCGGCGATGCGGCGAACGCGGGCCGCGTCGACACCGGCCGGCAGGTCGAAGCGCAGCACCTTGCCCGACTTCTTGCCGTAACGGGTAAAGACATAGCCGCCGAGCGCCAATGCGATTGCCGCGAGTTCCGGCTCGACAGGCGTCGAGGCGAAATGCCAGTCACCTTCCGGCAGGGTTTTCGACAATGCGCCGAGAGCAAGCGCGCACTCGCCGTCGCCAATACCGAACAGCGCGCCGGCAAGCGCACCGTTTTCGCCGGGCACGGCCAGCGTCCTGCCTGCCTCGCCGGAAAACCCGTTGGCCCTGGCCCAGCTGACAACAGATGGTGCAAGGCCCGCGGCCTCCAGACCGTCCCGGGCCACCAGATGCACCGGCAACGCGCCTTGCAATTTCTTCTCGACGAGTTCGACAGGCATTCGATGTTCTCCTGCCGACCCCAAGCCGAGTCGGCGTTTCTTAACCATCCGTTAGGGTTAACAGAATATTTCTGCGAGAGGGAAGATGGCTACGCAATGGCCGCGCGCATGAATGGAGGCTTAGGGTGTGATGCCGACCAACCGGACACTGAATTCCAGGGGAAAACGGCTCGTCACCACGGCCCTCATGCTGGCGCTGGCGGCGGGCGTCGCCGGTTGCGGAACCAGCAGAATGACCACCGGCTCGATCGGCCGCACCGGCGGCAAGCCGCTGGAGACCATGTCGGCGGGAGAAGTGCACAATGCCACGGCCGCGCTTGGCCAGTCCTACTCCAAGAACCCCAACGACAAGCGTATAGCGACCAACTTCGCGGCCGCTCTGCAGATGGACGGCGATGCCGACCAGTCGCTTGCCGTCATGCGCAAGCTGGCCATCGCCTACCCCAAGGACCGCGACGTGCTGGCCGCCTATGGCAAGGCGCTGGCCGCCAATGGCCAGTTCGAGGCGGCGCTCGACGCCGTGCGCCGCGCACAGACGCCCGAATATCCCGACTGGAAGCTGGTGTCGGCAGAAGCGGCCATCCTCGATCAAACCGGCCAGAAGGACCAAGCCCGGCAGCTCTACCGCAAGGCCCTCGAACTCAAGCCGAACGAGCCCTCGGTGCTCTCCAATCTCGGCATGTCCTATGTGCTGGAGGGGGATCTGCGCACCGCCGAGACCTACATGCGTTCGGCCGCCCAGCAGCCCGGCGCCGACAGCCGCGTGCGCCAGAACCTGGCATTGGTCGTCGGCCTGCAGGGGCGCTTCGACGAAGCCGAGAAGATCGCCTCGCAGGAACTGTCGCCCGAACAGGCACAGGCCAATGTCGCCTATCTCAGGCAGATGCTGGCCCAGCAGAATGCCTGGAGCCAGCTCAAGGATCAGGACAAGTCGAAGCCGGCAACCAACTGACACAGCGATTTCGCCAACAGAAGAAAGCCGCGCTGGATGCAGCGCGGCTTTCGCATTTGTGCAGGGATTGCCCTGTCTCCTACTGGCTGGACGGTGCAGCCGCCCCGGAATGATCGCCGAAGATGCCGCGCTGGCTGACCTGGATGCCGGCAGGGCCCAGGATGATGGCGAAAAGCACCGGCAGGAAGAACAGGATCATCGGCACGGTGAGCTTGGGCGGCAAGGCGGCGGCCTTCTTCTCGGCGGCGTTCATGCGCATGTCGCGGCTTTCGGCGGCGAGCACGCGCAGCGCGTGCGCCACGGGCGTGCCGTAGCGCTCGGCCTGGACGAGCGCCTGCGACACCGATTTAACCGATTCCAGACCGGTACGGCTTGCAAGATTCTCATAGGCCTGCTTGCGCTCCTGCAGATAGGAGAGCTCGGCGTTGGTCAGGATGAATTCTTCCGCCAGAGCCACCGACTGCGCGCCGATCTCGTCGGCGACCTTGCGCAGTGCCGCCTCCACCGACATGCCCGACTCCACGCAGATCAGCATCAGGTCGAGCGCATCCGGCCAGGCCATCTGGATCGACTGCTTGCGCTTGGTGGCGCGGTTGTTGACATAGATGACCGGTGCGTAGAAGCCGCCATAGGCAACGAGGACGCAGACGAACAGCCGGATGACCAATGGTTTGTCCGGCAACCCGCCGAGCACGAATATGTAGACCAGAGCCAGTGCGAAGCCGACAAAAGGCAGCACCAGACGGAAGAAGAGAAAACGCGTCAGCGGGTTCTGTCCCCGGAAGCCGGCGACCTTCAGCTTCTGCAAGGTGCTCTCGTCGGCCAGGGCGCGCCGCAGGTCGAGCCGGTCGACGATGTTGCGCATGCCGACCGACTGTTGCTCGCGCAGACCCTTGCGGCGGCGATCGGCCTCGGTCGCAAGCCGCGCGCGCTGCTTGGCGCGAAGCTCATCGCGCTCCAGCGCGACCGATTTCATGCGCGCCTTGAGCTGGTTGCCGCCAAACGCCGGCAGCAGCGTGAAGACGGTCGCGAACACGGCAATGCCAACCAGCAGTGCGATCAGCAGCGTCGGATCAGTCAGCGATTTGATGACTTGTTCGGTCATGCCGTGGTCCTAGACTTCGAAGTTCATCATCTTGCGCATCACGAGAATGCCGATCGACATCCAAACGCCAGCGCAACCGAGAATGAGGTTGCCGACACTCGTGTTGAACAGCGGCAACATGTAATTCGGGCTTGAGAGATAGACGAGAAAAGCGACGATGAAGGGCAACGCACCGATGATGGCGGCGGACGCCTTCGCCTCCATGGACAGTGCCTGGACCTTGGCTTTCATCTTCTTGCGATCGCGAAGCACACGTGAAAGGTTGCCCAGCGCCTCGGACAGATTGCCGCCGGCCTGCGACTGGATCTGAATGACGATGCCGAAGAAACTCGCCTCGGTGCAGGGCATGGTTTCGGGCATGCGCAAGGTCGCATCGGGAATCGACAGGCCCATCTGCTGCGAATCGACGATGCGGCGAAACTCGGTCTTCACCGGCTCGGGGGATTCGTTGGCGATCAGGCGTATGGCATCGTTCAGCGGCAGGCCGGACTTGACCGCGCGCACGATGATGTCGAGGGCGTTTGGAAATTCGTTGAGGAATGCCTTGACCCGGCGCGTGCGGCGAAACGAGACGAACCAGCGCGGCAGGCCGAGCGCGCCGGCCAAAAGCACGCCTGGTACAACAATCAGCGGCGCCCCGGCCACGAAGGCGACCACCGCCAACGCTATGCCGCATATGGCGGAATAGATGTAGAAACGTTCGATCGAAACCTTCATGCCGGCCTGGCGAAGCTGGGCTTTCAGTGGCGGTTTCTTGACGGCGTTGTCCTTGGTTTTCTGCTTCTCGTCGAGGTCCTTCAGCGAATCCTGCACCGATTTACGGCGCTTGGCCGCGTCCGCCGCACGGTCGCGCGTGGCCTTGACGATGGAACGGTCCGTCTCCGCGGCCTTGATCGTTTCAAGCCGCTTGCCTGCCTGTTTCTCATTGCTGATCTGGGTGAACAGGAATGCATAGGCGACCGCGCCGGCGCTGAAGCCGGCGAGCACGACAAACGCCAATACGGTGCCGTCAATTCCAAACATCGACCAGAACCTTCACGCCAGCGCATACCTCAGTCAGCACGTTTCTCCATCGCCTCGAGCGCGGTGGCGAGGCGCTGTTCCTCGCCGTAGTAGCGAGCCCGGTCCCAGAAATGCGGGCGGCCGATACCGGTCGAAACGTGTTCGCCCAGCAGCCTGCCATTGGCGTCCTCTCCCTTGATGTTGTAGAGGACGAGATCCTGGGTGATGACGACGTCGCCTTCCATCCCGATAACCTCGGTGATGTGGGTGATGCGGCGCGATCCGTCGCGCAGACGCGCCGCCTGGATGATCACGTCGATGGAGCCGACGACGATTTCGCGCACCGTTTTCTGTGGCAGCGAATAACCGCCCATGGCGATCATGGATTCGATGCGGTTCAGGCATTCGCGCGGACTGTTCGAGTGGATCGTTCCCATCGAGCCGTCATGGCCGGTGTTCATCGCCTGCAGAAGATCGAACACTTCGGGTCCGCGCACTTCGCCGACGATGATGCGCTCGGGCCGCATGCGCAGGCAGTTCTTGACCAGGTCGCGCATCGTCACTTCGCCTTCGCCTTCGAGGTTGGGCGGGCGGGTTTCCAGGCGCACGACATGCGGCTGCTGCAGTTGCAGTTCGGCCGAGTCCTCGCAGGTGATGACACGCTCCTCGCGGTCGATGTAGTTGGTCAGGCAGTTGAGCAGTGTCGTCTTGCCCGAGCCGGTGCCGCCCGAGATGACGATGTTGCAGCGAACGCGGCTGATGATCTTGAGGACCTCGGCTCCCTGCGGGGAAATGGCGCCGAACTTGACCAGCTGATCGAGCGTCAGCTTGTCCTTCTTGAATTTTCGGATGGTAAGCGCGGCTCCATCGATGGAGAGCGGAGGGGCGATGACGTTGACCCGGGAGCCGTCGGGAAGGCGTGCGTCGCAGATCGGGCTGGATTCATCGACACGGCGGCCGACCTGGCTGACGATGCGCTGGCAGATGTTGAGAAGCTGCTGGTTGTCGCGAAAGCGAATGCCGGTCTGCTCGACCTTGCCGTTGACTTCGATGTAGACGTTCTTCGACCCGTTGACCATGATGTCGGCGATGTCGTCGCGGGCGAGCAATGGCTCGAGCGGCCCATAGCCAAGCACATCGTTGCAGATGTCATCGAGCAGTTCCTCCTGCTCGGCAATCGACATCGCGAAGTTCTTGATCGCGATGATGTCGTTGACGATGTCGCGGATTTCCTCGCGCGCGTTTTCGGGTTCGAGCTTGGCGAGCTGCGACAGGTCGATCGTGTCGATGAGCGCGGAGAAAACCTGGCTCTTGGTGTCGTAGTAGGTTTCGCTCTTTTCGCGACCCCGCCTCGCCTCCGGCGCGATGGGCGGCGCCTCGACCGCGCGGCGCGCGGGCGGCGCGACAGGTGCGCTTGGCTGCGGCGGTGCCACGGGCCGGGCGGCCACAACCGCCGTGTCCGCCGAACCCGCGGGCGGCGGGGCGACCGGCGCCGGTGCTGGCTGGCGGAATTCCGGCGTGAACCGGTTGCCGTCGTCGTTGCCTCTTTTACCGAACATGATCGACTACCGACCCCACTGCGTCACTTCTTGTTTCGCGAGAGCTTGCCGAGCAGACTGCCCAGGCCAGCCTTCTTTTTCGTCCGGATCTCGCTGCGGCCGGTCAGCACATGAGCAATCTCATTGATCATGGCCACGATCGGATTCTTGGCATCCATCTCGCCGAGCATGCGACCGTTGTTGGCGGCATTGCCGAACAGCAACGGATCGAAGCCGATGACCGACATCGGCGTCAGGCCGAGCGGCTCGGCGAAATCGCTCGGTGAAATTTCCGGCCGTTTGGGGACGCCGGCCTGGTTGATGATCAGCTTCGGTGGTGGATCGTTGGGGCGAAGCCGCTTCAGCATGTCGACCAGGTTCTTGGTGTTGCGCAGATTGGCCAGTTCCGGCGTCGCCGTGATCACGATCTCGTCGGCCTTGACCAGCGTGTTCTTGGCCCAGCCCGTCCAGATATGGGGCACGTCCAGCACCAGAAGTGGCACGCTGCGCTGCGCGGTATCGACAAGTTGCGCAAAGGCATCGGGATCGAAGTCGTAGACGCGTTCCAGCGTCGAGGGCGCCGCGAGCAACGACAGGTGCTCGGCGCATTGGGTCAGCAGCCGGTCGAGATAGACTTCGTCGATGCGTTCAGGCGAGAATACCGCTTCAGCGATGCCTTGTGCCGGATCCTGGTCGAAATTGATGTTGGCCGTGCCGAAGGCGAGGTCGAGGTCGGCAACAACGACCTCGGACTTGAACAGGGTGGACATTGCCCAGGCTACATTGTGGGCGATGGTGGAAGAGCCGACGCCGCCCTTGGCGCCTACGAAGGCGACCGAACGGCCGAGCGGTTCGGCCTCCGGATCGACGAAAATCGACGACACGACACTGACGATGTCGGCCATCGACACTGGTGCGATGACATATTCGGAGATGCCGGAGCGGATGAGCTCGCGATAGAGACCGACATCATTGTAGTGGCCTATCACCACCACTTTCGAGGATGGATCACAGTATTCCGAGAGCTGGGCGAGTTGCTCCAGCAATTGCTTGGGTTCGCTGCGTGACTCCAGCAGGATCAGGTTCGGCGTCGGCGCCGACTGATAGAACTCGATGGCCGTGGGAACGCCTCCCATATGGACCTTGAGATGCGCCTTGGTCATGCGGCGGTCCTCGCCGGCGCGCTCGACCGGATTGGCAACGCCTTCGGTCTCGCAGAATGCCTGGATCGAGATGCGCGGAACCGGGCGCAACGCCTGCATCGCTGCGATGTCCTGCGGCGATGTATCACCGCCGTCCACGGTGGCGTCATAGGCAAGGTTGCTCATGGTCATGCTCTTTCCGTGGCTTCTTTCCTCGAGGGCTCGGCTCAGTACGTCACTTCCGAATTGCCGAGGAATTCATCCGAAATACCTCTGCTGCGGTAGACATCGATCACTGCACCACGATTTTCCGCGTCGATTGTGGTCTGCTTGCGCGGCCCGAGCAGGTCGGCCGGGTTTGCCATCTGGGCCGCGAGATTGTTCTGATAGGAGCAGCCGAAGTCGGCATAGTGCTTGTTTTCCGACGTATCGACCAGATCGTCGGGCCAGCGTCCGCATTTGTCGGTCTGGGCTCTCACCGCGATAAAGGAGACGCGAACCGGGGCCGATATCTCGCTCGATCCAGCCTGATAGGAGACCACGACGATGCGGTTGCGCTTGACGCCGCTGGCGACCGCGAGCCTGGCGAAATCACGGCCGGCCGCCGACGCCGCCATCTCATTGGCCGATCCTCTGGGAATCTGGATCGTCAGTGTCGGCGCGGCACTCTTGTCGTAGCCGTCGAGGAAACCCAGCAGTGTGTCGCGTTGCGAGCCGGTCATGCCGCGGTCGCCGGCACCGACGGCTAGGTCGATCTTCTGGTTCTTCTCGGCAATGACGATCGGGTGGTTGGTGCGATAGTCGTCCGGAATGGCGCCGACGGTGATGCTGTCGCGCTGGGCGCAACCGGCTAGCAAAGCCGTCATCGCCACCGCCAGGATCGGCAGCGCTCGCATCGTCGAGGCGATGGTCCTGGTCTTCAACGCTGACTGAGACATGTCCGCTTCCTCATTCACTTGTAGATGAAGCCGACAACGCCGTGGTACCGGCCGTTGGGCTTGTCGGTCTGCATGGTGCCGTAGACGCGATTGACCTTGCCAAGGAACATGCCGGCGCCGTCGCTCGGAGGGTTGAAATTGTCGTCCGGCTTGGCGAGATCGTTGCGTGCCACCGGCTTCACCAGATAGGGGGTTATGATAATCACCAACTCGGTCTCGTTGCGCACGAAGTCCTTGCTGCGGAAAAGCGCGCCGAGCACTGGGATTTTTGTCAGCCCGGGCAAGCCGGTGACGGCTTGTCTGACATCGTCGCGCACCAGGCCTGCGATCATCATGGAGCCGCCCGAGGGCAGTTCAACCGTGGTATCCGCGAGACGCTTGCGCAGTGACAGGGCGTTCATGCCGATACTCTTATTGTCCGTGGAGGCCGACACGGACGCCTCGGTCGTCGGTTCGGAAACCGAGGTTCTGACTTTCAGGCTTATGCGACCGGGCGACAGAACCACCGGCTGGAATTCGAGGCCGATGCCGTACTCGACCTTTTCGACAGTGTAGGTTTTCAGGCCGGTCTGGTTGTCCTGCGATACGTTGGCGCTGACATTGGTCACCATGTTGTATTCGCCACCGACCTTGAAGGTGGCCTTCTCACCGGATACCGCCGTCAACGTCGGCTCCGCCAACGTTTTCATGACCCCGGACTCCTCCATGGCATTGATATAGGCCTGCAGCGCCGAGCTGCCGATGCTTAAGCCCGCGTTCGACAGCGGCTTGCCAAGACCAGTGAAAGGGTCACTGAGTGCGCCGTAGCTGATGCCGTTGCTGCCGCCGCTGCCTATCATGTTGACGCCGAGCTGCTTCATGACCGAGCGGCTGACTTCGGCGACGGTAACCTTCAGGGTAACCTGGTCGTCACCGATGATCTGCAACAGATTAACGATCTTGCTGGTACGGCGTTCCTGGTCGGGATTGTTGATGTCGACGCCACTCTGGGCCGAGCCGCCAGCCGCGGTCTGCGAATACTGACCCGTCGTCGCTTCACCGCCCGAGACAAAGATCGTCGCCAGGTCGACCGCTCGCTTCGCGTCCAGCGGCGTATCGACGGTTCCTGTCAAAACGACGTTGTCGTTCAGCAGTTCCACCTTGATGGCCGAGGTCGGAATGAAGCGCTTGATGTAGTCTTCCAGGCCCGCGACGTCGCGTTCGACGGCCAGATCCAGGCTGGCGATCTGTTCGCCGTTCGGACCGAAGACGAAAATGTTGGTCTCGCCGACCGCCTTGCCGAACAGGTAGATACGCCTTGCAGTGCGGGTCACCGCATCGGCTACGGTCGGATTGGCGACAAGAATGTCGTAGGCATCGCTCGGCAGGTCTATGACCACCGATTTGTTGAGGCCGAGCTTGACCCGCTGGCTGGCGGTCGTGGCCGTCACATGCGTGCTCTTCGCCTCGACAACGCCCTGCACATTCGTTCCGACGAGCAGCAGGCCGAATGCCGCGGCTGCGATTGCCGGCAGTTTATCGCTTAGCCTCATTTCCTTGCCCCTACTTCGGAAACTTCACCCGACTTGATCAATCTCACCGTTCCCTTGCGGCCATTGCCGGAAACGAGATAGTCGGCCTCGTCCACATTCTTTTCCTGCGTGTCCGTGATCGCCCGCAGCGCCAGCGTCAGGCGATCCGCCATCTGCTGGGCGACGGTGATGATCTCCGCCTGTTTGGGCGTCAGCTCCAGCGTGGCGGTCTGGCCAACCCTGGTCTTCTTGCCCTCTTCGTCCTCCTGGATGGTCTGGTCGATTGCCAGGACGCGGATGTTCTTGAGGATGGTTTCGGTGTTGAAACCGGTGCCGCCGCCGCTGGCATCCGCCCTGCGGGTCATGATGACGTCGACGAAATCGTTTGGAAGGATGAAACCGCCGGCCGAAGTGTCGGCCGATATGGTTGTGGCGACCGCCCGCATTCCGGAAGGCAGGATGGACGACATGAAGCTTTGCCCCTCGCCGATCAGCTTGGAGCGCCGCACGGGCTCGCCCGCGTACATCGGCACACGGGCAATCGACCCCTTCAATTTCTCCAGGGCGTCGGGAGCATTGGCCTTGGTGATGAAATTCGCGTTGACGCCGTCGGCCGGCCAGGATTGCCACGAGATGTTGTTCTGAAGCGCGTTGCCCATCGAGACATCCCCCGAGAGCACAAGAACGTCCTGCAGGGCCACGGCGGGAGCCTGCGGGCCGGAATCGACGACGATCTGCGGCGGCGGGGCGGCGACCATATTTTTTGCGACATAGCCAGCGCCACCCGCCGCGGCCACCGCCACGCTCAGAATAATCAGTCGGGATGCTGGCATCTGTCCGAACCCTCGCCCTTGGCAAACCACGTAGCCAAGCCGGACTTTGCAGCGGCAATCGTCAAAACAAGGTTAATGTAATGCTTACGATCGTGATTAATTTAAGGTTTACATAAATTAGCTCGATCGCCCCGCCACGAACGCAAAGAGCCTAGCCACGGCTCTTTTTCAAAGGGGTCGGGCAACGCGGTCCGGGGTAACGGAAATCAGATGGCGTTCAGCTCGCAAGCCTTGCCAGCGCCCACACCATCAAGGGCGAATCCGGATAGGTCAGCAGCCCGCCAAGGCCGAGCGCGATCCCATAGGGAACCCCGGTGGTGTCATCCGCGAAATGACGCAGGAATGCATTGCGGCCGGTAATAACCGCCAGCGGCGACTTCCGGTAAAGCAGGATGGCGAGCGTCAGCAGGCCACCGATCATTGTCGAGACCACCAGGTATTCGACGAGATGGATGTTCAACCCCATCCACACGGCCGTTGCGGCCAGCAGCTTGGCGTCGCCTCCACCCATGCCACCCATCGCGAACAGGCCGAACGTCACGGCAAGGACCAGGGCGCCGGCGGCGAAATGCCAACCATAGGCTGCCCATTCCATACCCGTCAGCGGTGCAACCAGCGCGAAGACGACGACAAGCAGCACCGACACGCGGTTGGCAATCGTCATCGACAGCATGTCGGAGATCGCGGCAAACAGCATGCAGAACGGAAAGACGACGAAGATCAGGGCTTCAAGCATCGGTGTCGCGCCTAAGGTTCAATTCCAATGAGCCAAGCCTAGTTTTTTTCGATTAACGATTGATGAGGCGGTTCCCTAAAAATCGGGACCAGAACTGGCTCTGCAGCAGGTAAAACGAAGCAAGGGCCGCCAGTTGGCGGCCCTTGCTGCAAGAAACGAGCTGATTGTCAGCAGTACCGCAGATCAGCTACCGCTGGAGTTCAGCGTGGTACCGATCGCGGTGAACTTGGCGTTGATTGCATTGCCAAGGGCGCCGGCGCCGGTGATGATGGCGAGCGCGATGAGAGCGGCGATCAGACCATATTCAATAGCGGTCGCGCCGGATTCGTCCTTCACGAAACGTGCAAAAAGGTTAGACATTTGAGAGCTCCTACTCCACGTGTTACAGCACTTCCGTCAACTTCTGTGATGGTTGATCGGATGCTTGCCAATCTAGGGAGAAGCTCTTTCGATCGGCTTAATAAACAGCCTTACCGATTCCTTTCCCGGCGCGATCAGAGTGCGTGGTTAACTCCATGCTAAGCGCCGGCTAAAGTACCGTTCCCCAAGGCCAACGCCGCAAACGGCAAGGGCTTGAGGAAGCTTGTAACCCGGCGTGGATCTGGCCATGCGAGCAACCATGCCGGTCGCCAGATCCGGCACCAGCAAGCCGACTTAACCGTTGGTTCACCAATCTCGTTCATGTTCCGTTGAACAGTTTGCTTGTGGAGCGCCTCGATGGCCGTGCAGAGATCCTCAATCCTGATTGCCGTGCTTCTTGCCGCCACGAGCTTGATCACGCCCGCCAAAGCCGCTGCCGATATAGAAGTCACCATGAATCAGGCCAAGATCGTGAAACTGTCGCGCCCCGCCGACACGATCGTCGTCGGCAACCCGGCAATCGCCGACGCCTCGGTCCAGGACGCCTCGACGATCGTGCTCACCGGCAAGGGTTTCGGTGTCACCAATCTCGTCGTTCTCGACCAGGAGGGCAGCCCGATCGTCGACGCACAGGTTACCGTCGTGCGGCAGGCAGCCTCGTCGGTTCGCATTTACCGGCGTGCCGAGGTCCAGACCATGTCTTGCACGCCCTATTGCGAAAGCTCCTACAAGAGCGAGGCTGAAAAATCCTCCGAAGCCGAGATGAACGTCGGCAAATAGGCTGCGCGGTCGCAGCATGCGCCCGGGTTACCGGCCGGTTAAGACACTCGCGCCGACTTTAACAATCATTCAAACCGGACCTCAATTGGTTTGCGCTAATACACCTGTCGGAACCGTCCAGGGGTGGCAGGAACAAGGTATGGGCAACGAATTCGGCTCGACAGGTCAGCACAAGGTGGAGCGCGCCGGGTTTTTGAAGCGCTTCGTTCGCAACCGCCGTGGAAGCACGGCCATCGAATTCGCAATTCTTGCATTGCCGTTCGCGCTGCTTGTCTTTGGCATCCTTGAAAGCTGCATCTCTTTTGCCGGCCAGGAAGTGATGGCCAACATCACCGACGATGTTGCGCGCCAGTTGCGCACGGGCCAGTTAAAACCGGCCGATGTCGCCGGGACCAAATTGACGACCCTGATCTGCGACAGGTTGCAGATCATCGTCTCCACGGATTGCCCGCAACAGCTGCTCGTGGACCTTCGCGAGTATCCGACTTTCGCGGACGCGGCCACCGCGGGCTTCAAGATCCAGAACGGCGATGTCGTGCTGATGCAAGGCACGAACTCACAGACTTTCGCCAACACGCCTGGCCTGGCGGAATCCAAGAACATGCTGCGGGTCTTCTACAAATGGCCTGTCGTGACCGATCTGATGGCCAGGTCGATGGCCAATCTGAATGGTGGCAGGACGCTGCATTTTGCGTCGGTGACCTGGCAGAACGAGCCGTTCGACAATTGAGTACGGAAGCACCAACAAGAAAAAAGGCAATGGCATGATGCGTGCGGGGGCACATCCGGGAATTGCCGGACTCTGGAGCAAGGCAGTCGGATTCTGCTCCAATCGCCGTGGGGTGGCGGCGGTCGAATTCGCTCTTATCGTGCCGATCCTGCTGGTCATGTACTTCATGACCATGGAGGCTTCGCAGGCCATCGAGACCAGCAAGAAGGTCAGCCGCATCGGCAGCATGGTCGCCGACCTCGTCACGCAGCAGTCGACCATCGTCAAGGCGGACCTCGACGCCATCATGAAAATCGGCACCTCGACCATCCAGCCCTACAACCGTTCGACACCGAACATCACCATCACGGCAATACAGGTCACCACCGATGCGACGCCCAGGGTCCTGGTGGTGTGGTCACGCAAGGTTGCCAGTGGCGTTTATAGCGTCGGGGCCGCCGCAGGCACAGCCACCACGGTTCCGACAACGCTCAGGGTGGCCGGCACCTTCCTGATCCGCGTCGACAGCAATCTGAGCTATGCGCCTATTATCGGCTGGACGACGGACACCCAGACAAAGCTTGGATTGACCCAGTCCCTCACCACGACGATCCCGATGGGCGAGACCTACTATCTGCGCCCGCGCAGAAGCCTGACGATCCCCTGCGGCGATTGCTGAAGACTTCTACTGCTGCCCACCATCGGTCGACACCAGGCGCACGATGGCTTGCGCCGTCGCATAATCCTTTGGGGCCACGGTCAGGAAGCCGCCGGCGTGTTTCGATTCCAGGAGATCGTATACATCCGGCGTCGTCGATTTGAGGTTGGTCAGGAACACGGTCAGCCGACGCTTGGCTTCCGGGTCGAGATCGCTGCGTACGGCATGGGGACCGTATCTCAGCAGACCCGACATCCACACGACCTGGAGAGCCGACGACGAAAGGCCGGCTGCTTCGAGCCTTGCCTGCGTGCCACCAGATAGCAGCGGCTGGCCGTCGGCTGCCGCCCTCACCCAGCCGAACGAGGCGTCGGCCTGGCCGTCGACAAGCATGGTTTCGGCCGCGGACGTCGAATCGGCATGGATCAGAAACGGGGCATCCTCGGCGATCTTGACGTGTTCGGCGGCCAGCTCCGCCAGCGGCAAAAGCGAGCCCCCGACGCCGTCCGGCGGCGGCATGGCGATCCTGTGCTTCACCATCGCCGCCAGGTCAGACAGCTTGCCGTCCCTGGTCAGCAGCACGGAGCGGATGCCCGCCGCACCGTCGGAATCGACCGGCGCCACAAGCGGCTCGATGCATCCACAACGCTGCAGCGCCGTAGCGTAGGCCGTCGCCGAATAGATGGCGTACTCGATCCGGGCGTTGGCTTGCGCCTCGATCAGTGCCGCATAATCGCGCGCAACGACGAACTCCACCTTCATGCCAAGCGCGTTGGTAAAGGATTGCGTCAACAGCGCCAGCCCCGGAACAGTGTTGCCGGCGCCAGACTCGGCGACGATGCCGATGCGAAATGTGCCGATATCATCACGCCAGTCGGCCCACGCCGGACCACACCAAAGGGCGCCATGCACGACCATGAGAGCGGTGCACGCCTTCAGCGCAGCGTTCATGACAAGACGGCCCTGCGTTTTATTCGATCCATGCCCACTATCGCGCCAAGCCCTTGCCGTTTGGTTTCCGAATTGCCAATGCCGCCGTGGAACCCTATGTCTGGGCGTCCACACTGGCAACAATGACCCGATGGCGCGTGCTTTTCTCTTTGTCCTGGATTCCGTCGGCGTCGGCGGCGCGGCCGACGCCGAACGCTATGGCGACGCCGGCGCCAACACGCTCGCGCACATCGCCGAAGCTTGCGCCGAAGGGCGCGCGGATCGCGAGGGGCTTCGACAAGGGCCGCTGTTTGTCCCGCACATGGCATCGCTCGGGCTTGGCAAGGCGGCCGAGACGGCGACAGGATTGGGTTTTGCCCATTTCGGGACGGATCTGCTCGCCAATGCGTTCCATGGCGCGGCGCAGGAAGTTTCGAGCGGCAAGGACACGCCCTCCGGACACTGGGAGATCGCGGCCCTGCCGGTGCGATTCGACTGGGGTTATTTCCCGGACACGGTTCCCGCCTTTCCGGCTGATCTGACCGCGGCGATGATCCGCGAGGGCGAGGTTTCAGGCATTCTCGGCAACTGCCATGCGCCGGGCACAGAGATCATCGAACGGTTCGGCGAGGAACACATCCGCACCGGCAAGCCGATCTGTTACACCTCAGTCGACTCGGTCCTGCAGATCGCCGCGCATGAAGTCCATTTCGGCTTGGAGCGGCTTTATGAATTCTGCCAGGTGGTGCGCCGGCTGGTCGATCCGCTCAGGATCGGACGCGTGATCGCGCGGCCATTCGTCGGCGAGACCGCCGCCACCTTCCAGCGGACCTACAACCGCCATGACTACGCCGTGCCGCCGCCGGAGCCGACCTTGCTCGACCGGCTGACGGCGCGGGGAAGCCGCGTTATCGCCGTCGGCAAGATCGGCGACATCTTCGCTCATCGCGGTATTTCGGAAGTGCGCAAGGCCGCTGGCAACATGGCCATGTTCGACAAGGCGCTCGGTGCGATGGATGATGCTGGTGACGGCGATCTCGTTTTCGCCAATTTCGTCGATTTCGACACCGAATTCGGCCATCGCCGCGATGTCGCCGGCTATGCCGCCGCGCTCGAGGCCTTCGACCGGCGGCTGCCGGAAGCACTCGTAAAGCTGCGGCAGGGCGACCTTCTCATCCTGACGGCCGACCATGGCAATGATCCGACCTGGCGAGGGACAGATCATACGCGCGAACGCATCCCGGTGATCGGCACGGGACCCGGTTTGACAGGTGGCGACATCGGACTGAGAACGACATTCGCCGATATCGGCGAGACCGTCGCCGAACACCTCGGGCTGGCGCCTGGCCGCCACGGCACTTCTTTCCATGCGATGATTGGCGGCCATGCCTGAATTGCCCGAAGTCGAAACAGTCCGGCGTGGCCTGCAGCCAGTCCTTGAAGGTGCCCGTCTGACCAAGGTCGAGGCGCGACGGCCGGATCTGCGGTTTCCCTTTCCCGAACGGTTTTCGGAACGGCTGACCGGCAGGACCATCACGGCGCTTGGTCGCCGGGCCAAATATCTGACCATGCATGTCCAGGACGGCCCGGTGCTGATCTGCCATCTCGGCATGTCGGGCTCCTTTCGCATCGAGACCGACGACGACGGCGAGACACCCGGCGTGTTCCACCACGAACGCTCGAAAAGCACGGCGCACGACCATGTCGTGTTCGATGTCGTCGCCGCCAACGGCGCCCGATCCCGTGTGATCTTCAACGACCCGCGCCGCTTCGGTTTCATGTTGTTTGCGGAAGGATCGCCGGAGACGCATCCGATGCTGGCGGGACTGGGCGTCGAGCCCACGGGCAATGCGCTGGACGGCGTGCTGCTCGCCTCGTTGCTGAAAGGCCGCAGATCGCCGCTGAAGGCAGCGCTTCTTGACCAGAAGCTGATCGCGGGACTTGGCAATATTTACGTCTCGGAGGCGCTCTGGCGTGCCGGCCTGTCGCCCTTGCGCGAGGCGGGCACCATCGCCAAGCCGGGCAAGAAGGCCGGGGGACAAAGCGAACGCCTGGCCGAGGCGATCCGCTCGGTCATATCGGATGCCATCGCCGCCGGCGGGTCGTCGCTGCGCGACTATGTGCACACCGACGGATCACTGGGCTATTTCCAGCATTCCTTCGCCGTCTACGACCGCGAGGGTGAGCCTTGCCCGAAGCCCGGCTGCGGCGGCCACATCGAGCGCATCGTGCAGAGCGGACGCTCGACCTTCTATTGCCGGACGTGTCAGAGCTGAGTTAGACCGGGGTCTAGCGAGGAGAAGCAGCCATGGCCTATGAAACGATCATCACCGAGACGCGCGGCAAGGTCGGACTGATCACGCTGAACCGGCCAAAGGCGCTCAATGCTCTGAATTCCCAGATCCTTGCTGAACTCGTCGCAGCCGTGAACGGTTTCGGCGCCGATCCTGGCATCGGCGCCATCGTTCTTACCGGTTCCGACAAGGCCTTTGCTGCTGGTGCCGACATCAAGGAGATGCAGGCGATCTCCTATGTGGACGCCTACAGCCAGGACTTCTTCGCAGGTTGGGAAGAGTTCACGCGGACGCGCAAGCCGATCATTGCGGCAGTGGCCGGCTATGCGCTCGGCGGCGGCTGCGAGTTGGCAATGATGTGCGACTTCATCATTGCCGCCGACACCGCCAAATTCGGCCAGCCCGAAATCACGCTCGGCGTCATTCCCGGCATGGGCGGGTCGCAACGCCTGACCCGGTTCGTCGGCAAGTCGAAGGCGATGGACATGTGCCTGACCGGACGGATGATGGATGCAGCGGAGGCCGAGCGCTCAGGCCTGGTGTCGCGGGTCGTACTCGCAGCCGACCTTGTCGAGGAGGCGGTCAAGGCGGCGGCCAAGATCGCTGATTTCTCGCTGCCGTCGGTGATGATGGCGAAGGAAGCCGTCAACCGTTCCTATGAGACGACGCTGGCCGAGGGATTGCGGTTCGAACGCCGCCTGTTCCACTCGCTTTTCGCGCTCGAAGACCAGAAGGAAGGCATGGCCGCCTTCGCCGAAAAGCGGAAGCCGAATTTCACCAATCGGTAGAGCGTTGCCGGCTAGCGATCGAAACCCTGTGGCGTCGGCCAAAAAGAACGCCAGGCAGCGTTGACGCGCCGGAAAAGCTGAACTATAAGCTGCACCAACCGAGGCGGCCCTGTGGCTGCCCGTTTGTTTTTTGCGCCCTGCGGCATGCCGCGCGCGCCGACCAGATCAGAAGAGAGGCATCATGGCCAACACATCCTCGGCCAAAAAGGCAACGCGCAAGATCGTCCGCCGCGCAGCGATCAACAAGAACCGCCGCTCGCGCGTGCGCACCTACGTCCGCCAGGTCGAGGAGGCACTCGCCTCCGGTGACAAGGCTGCCGCACAGGCCGCTTTCAAGGTCGCCGAGCCGGAATTGATGCGTGCCGCGACCAAGGGCGTGATCCACAAGAACACCGCGTCCCGCAAGGTGTCGCGTCTGGCCGCGCGCCTCAAGGTGCTGTCCGCCTGACATCGCCTTTACAGATTAAGCTTCTTTGAAACCCGGCCGGTCGTGCCGGGTTTTTTCGTTTGCCGGCAAGTACTTAAAAAGAATGCTCGGAAACGGTGCCCAAAGCGGATTCCAGTCTTCGAAATGCTTTGCCGGCACATACATGCCTGCTGATCGTTGACATGCTTGAAAAACGGCGGCTTGAAAATTCTTAACTATCAAAAATAAGCTATATTTTTCAGATATTTAGCCATGGTCATCCACAGCTTGTCCACAGCGTCCCAAGGGGACGGGAGGACAACTGGCTGTCAAGCGAATTATTTCAGAATATTTCGCGCCGGCCCGGCTTTTTCATATTCGCCGGAAAAGGGTTTGAATCACAATGGCTTTGTCAAAATATGGCGTTGCGGCATGCGGCTCGAACCAGCCCGAGGTAACCAGATTCCTTAAAAATCAGTTAGGGGTGGCCTTGCCCTATCCACAGCGATTTCGGTAATGTTGGGTCATCAAGAGGGACGGGCCTGTGGCCCTTAACCCAGTCCGAATCAGCCAGCGTAAATTGGCCGGATTTGCAACGCGGATCAAGTCCGTGAACGGGATTGGTTTGTCTTTTTTGATGTGGGTAAGGGGACTGGCGTAACTAGACATGGCAGGTAGACGACGCGCCGGCGCTCTTTCGCCGGACGGTGTTGTATTGCCCTGACATACCCAACGCGGACTGGCTTCCATGGGCCGGCACCGGTTCCCTCCGAATAGTGGGCGACGTTCATTGCCGGCGGCGGCAACGGGCATCGTAGCGAAGACATAGTCGCTGGAAAAACGGATGCAGGAGGCGCATCCCCAGCGGAAAACAGGTACAGAAAAGCAAGGAACTCGATCATGCAGAGCGGCATCGAAAGGGAGCTTACGGGCGACCTCCCATTTCCTGGAACTTTGATCGGAGCAAACGAGATGGCGGTCTCCAGCGACGCGGAACAGAAGTTCGACCGGGTCAAGACCCAGTTGAAGGCGCGTCTGGGGGCTGAAGTCTATTCGAGCTGGTTCGGCCGCATGAAGGTCGCGGAGGCGTCCAAGGGCATTGTCCGCATCTCGGTGCCCACCGCGTTCCTGCGCTCGTGGATCAACGGCCACTATCTCGACCTCATCTCCGAACTGTGGAAGCAGGAGGATGCCGATCTCCTCAAAATCGAGATCGTGGTGCGCACGGCCACCCGCCAGGGGCGCAGCCCTGTCGAACCGGAATTGGCGCCGGCACGCAAGATGACACGACAGACGCAGACGGCGCTTGCCGCCGGTACTGTGAGCCCCGGCAGGGTGGAACGGCCTCCCGTGCCGCGCCCAGGTGCTGCGGTCGAGACCGAGTTCCGCCACAACGTGCTGGGATCCCCGCTTGATCCGCGTTACACGTTCGGTTCCTTCATCGAGGGCCCGTCGAACCGGGTGGCCTTCGCCGCCGCAAAGGCCGTGGCGGAATCGCAGTCGAGCGCCGTGCGCTTCAACCCGCTTTTCCTGCACGCGACCGTAGGGCTCGGCAAGACCCACCTGCTGCAGGCCATCGCGGCGGAATCGCTGAAGCAGAACCCGAAATCCCGCGTCGTCTATCTCACCGCGGAATATTTCATGTGGCGCTTCGCCACCGCGATCCGCGACAACAATGCACTGACGCTCAAGGAGCAGCTGCGCGACATCGACCTCTTGATCATCGACGACATGCAGTTCCTGCAGGGCAAGTCGATCCAGCACGAATTCTGCCATTTGATCAACATGCTGCTCGACAGCGCCAAGCAGGTCGTTGTCGCCGCCGACCGGCCGCCGTCCGAGCTGGAATCGCTCGAACCGCGCGTCCGCTCGCGCCTCAATGGCGGCGTCGCGCTCGAAATGTCGGCGCCCGATTTCGCCATGCGCCTCGGCATGCTCAAACTGCGCCTGGCAACGGCCAGGGTCGACGACGCGTCGCTCGATATTTCCGAAGAAATCCTCAACCACGTCGCCCGCACCGTGACCGGCAGCGGACGCGAACTGGAGGGCGCGTTCAATCAGCTGTTGTTTCGCCAGTCGTTCGAGCCGCAGATCACCATCGACCGCATCGACGAGATCCTCGGCCACATCTATCGCACGGGCGAGCCGAAGCGGGTCCGCATCGAGGATATCCAGCGCATCGTGGCGCGCCATTACAACGTGTCGAAGACCGAATTGCTGTCCAACCGACGCACGCGCACGATCGTCAAGCCACGGCAGGTCGCCATGTACCTGTCGAAGGTGATGACGCCGCGCTCCCTGCCCGAAATCGGACGGCGCTTCGGTGGCCGCGATCACACCACGGTGCTGCACGCCGTGCGCAAGATCGAGGACCTTTCCGGCAACGACAACACGCTGGCACAGGAACTCGAGCTGCTGCGGCGGCTGATCAACGACCAGGCCTGACCGGCTCAGGACAGGCAAGCCGGAACCGCACTGGAATTCAATGGCTTGCCTGCCTGGCCGCGCCCCTGAAATGGGCTCGAGGCCCAGAGCAATTCCAGGAAAAGTGTGAACGGTTTTCCCGGGAAAGGCGCGTAGCGCTTTCCCTTGGGAATTGCGTCAAAACAGAGCTTGGCGACGATCTGGATTCGGGATTCAGCACACTGGCCGGCGGTCATCTGAGTCTTTATCCCCAGAAAGCCCGTGCAGCCGGCCGTAACCGGTGGCGCGGGCTTGCGTTTGCTGGCTTTTTCCTGTCAGTTTACGCAGATTCTGAGCCTGTTCAGACCTTTCGCGGGGCGCCGCCAGCCGGAGACCCGCTCATCCTTTCAAGCGAGCCTGTTTCGTCATGCGTGTTATCCTGGAACGGTCAAATCTCCTGAAGTCGCTCAACCACGTCCACCGTGTGGTCGAACGGCGCAACACGATACCGATCCTGTCCAACGTGCTGCTGAACGCCGAGGGCGCCAGCCTCGAAATGAAGGCCACCGATCTCGACCTGGAGGTGACGGAAGCGACGCCCGCCAAGGTGGAGCGCGGCGGGGCGACGACGGTTCCGGCGCACCTGCTCTACGACATCGTGCGCAAACTCGCGGACGGCGCCGAGGTGATGCTGAAGACGGACGAGGACGGCAACGCCATGACGGTGACGTCGGGCCGCTCGAGCTTCCGGCTGCAGTGCCTGCCGCAATCCGACTTTCCCGAACTTTCGGCCGGATCCTTCTCGCATATCTTCCGGCTCGACTCGGTTGCCCTGAGGGGGCTGATCGAGAAGACGCAGTTCGCCATTTCCACCGAAGAGACGCGCTATTATCTCAACGGCATCTACCTGCACACGCATGACGTCGGCGGCAAGCTGAAGCTGCGCTCGGTGGCCACTGACGGCCACCGCCTGGCGCGCGCCGAAATCGACGCGCCGGCGGGGTCCGAGGGCATGCCGGGCATCATCATTCCGCGCAAGACGGTGAGCGAGCTGCAGAAGCTGGTCGACGACCCTGATGTCGCCGTGACCACCGAGCTGTCGGACACCAAGATCCGCTTCACCATCGGCAGCGTGGTCCTGACCTCGAAGCTGATCGACGGCACCTTCCCCGATTATCAGCGGGTCATTCCGACCGGCAACGACAAGAAGCTGATCATCGACCGCCAGAGCTTTGCCGCCGCGGTCGACCGTGTCTCGACCATTTCCTCCGAACGCGGCCGCGCGGTGAAGCTTTCGATCAGCGAAGGCCAGGTGACGCTTGCGGTCAACAACCCGGATTCGGGCAGCGCTACCGAGGAACTGGCGGCCGACTATTCTTCCGACCCGATCGAGATCGGCTTCAACGCCAAATATCTGCTCGATGTCGCCGCGCAGCTGACCGGCACGGAAGCCAAATTCATGCTGGCCGATGCCGGTTCGCCGACGCTGATCCACGACATGGCCGACGAGACCGCGCTTTACGTGCTGATGCCGATGCGGGTATAGCCCGGCACGGCATCATCGATCCGGCTCTGCTACGGGACCGGCAGCGGAAACAATGGCGACTTCTACAGGCGGATAGCGGTTGCCGGCACAAACCCATATAAGTAAGCTTACACTTACTAATTTCCGCAACTATGCGACGCTGACGATCGATCTCGCACCGGGCGCCGTGGTGTTTTCCGGCGACAATGGTGCCGGCAAGACCAACCTCCTCGAAGCAATTTCCTTGCTAACGCCCGGGCGCGGCCTACGCCGTGCGCCTTACGCCGATGTCGCACGCGAAGGCGGCGACGGCGGCTTTGCCCTGCACGCCCGGCTCGACGGACCCGACGGCCAGATCGAGATCGGCACGGGCATTTCGATTGGCGAGGGCGAAGGCGGCAGGCGGGTTCGCATCAATGGTGCGACGGCCCGATCGGCCGAAGACATGCTGGAATGGCTGCGCGTGGTGTGGCTGACGCCGGCCATGGATGCACTGTTCACCGGACCGGCCGCTGACCGCCGGCGCTTTCTCGACCGGCTGGTGCTGGCGATCGACCCAGGCCACGGCCAGCGGGCGCTCGACTACGAAAAGGCGATGCGCGGCCGTAATCGCCTGCTTACCGAAGGCTCTCGTGACGACCGCTGGTTCGAAGCAATCGAGACACAGATGGCCGAAACCGGCGTCGCCATTGCGGCAGCGCGCGCCGAACTGGTGCGCCTGCTCGCCGCGATGATCGACAGGTTGCCCGACACGGGACCATTCCCACAGGCCGATATCAGCCTTTCAGGCGATCTGGAAACCGAGGTTTCCACCGCGCCGGCGGTCGATGTCGAGGAGCGGTTCCGCCGGGCGCTTGCCGGTGGCCGTGATCGCGATCGCGCCGCGGGACGAACGCTCGAAGGCCCGCACCGTTCCGACCTCCTGGTGAGGCACAGGCCCAAGGCAATGCCGGCCGAGCTCTGTTCGACCGGCGAGCAGAAGGCATTGCTGGTCGGCATCGTCCTGTCGCATGCCCGGCTGACCGGCGAGATGTCGGGCATGACGCCGATCCTGCTGCTCGACGAGATCGCCGCTCATCTCGACGGCGGACGGCGGGCGGCGCTGTTTTCGATCCTGGAGGAGTTGAACTGCCAGGCTTTCATGACGGGAACCGATGCCGCGCTGTTTTCCAGCCTCAAGGGGCGTGCGCAGTTCCTGACCGTCGACCACGGCACGGTTGGGCCAACCGAAGACGCCTGACAAGGTTTTTCAGCCGCTATATGGTCCTGACATGACCACCGCGCTCACCGCTGACGAGATCGAACGCTATGCCCGCCACATCGTGCTGCCCGAGGTCGGCGGCGCGGGCCAGCAGAAGCTCAAGCAAGCGCGGGTCCTGGTGATCGGCGCCGGCGGACTGGGCGCGCCGGTACTCGAATATCTTGCGGCGGCCGGCGTCGGCACGCTCGGCATCGTCGACGACGACACCGTGTCGCTCTCCAATTTGCAACGCCAGGTCATCCACGGCACCGATACGGTCGGCATGCTGAAAACCCTCAGCGCCAAGGCGGCAATCGCCCGCATCAATCCCAACACCACGGTCGAGACGCACACAGTCCGGCTGAACACAGACAACGCCCCTGCCTTGATCGCCGGCTATGACATCACCGTCGACGGTTCCGACAATTTCGAGACCCGTTATACGGTGGCTGACGCCTGTGCGAACGAGCGCAAACCGCTGGTGCATGCCGCCGTCGGCCGCTTCGACGGTTCAGTGACGGTGCTGATGCCTTTCGAAGACAGCAAGGATGGCAAGCCGAACCCTGGCTATCGCGATCTCTTTCCCGAAGCCCCACCGCCGGGCCTGGTGCCATCCTGCGCCGAGGCCGGCGTGCTTGGCGCGCTGACCGGCGTCGTCGGCACGCTGCAGGCAATGGAGGCGATCAAGCTGATCACCGGTATCGGCGAGCCGCTGGTCGGCCGGCTGCTGTTGTACGATGCGCTCTCCGCCCGCTTCGAAACGATCCGCTACGCCAGGCGCTGATCTTGGAGCGGACCATGCCCCTCTCCATCGACCGCATCCCGGCCGATTTCGTCCGCTGGGACGAGGTGCTTGCCCTGATCATGCGTGCTTTCGCCTTCATGGACGGCGTCATCGACCCGCCGTCCTCGGCCCATCTGCTCACCGTCGATGGACTGCGCGACAAGGCCGGGCGCGAGACCGGCTTCGTGGCCCTCGACGGCGACAGGATCGTCGGCTGCGTCTTTGCCCTTGAAAGGGCCGACGATCTCTATGTCGGCAAGCTCGCCGTCGCGCCGGACTGCCAGGGGCTAGGCATTGGCCGGCGGCTGATGCGGGCGGTCGAAGATCTCGCGCTCGACCGCGGCAAGGCGGCGCTGGAGCTTCAGACGAGGATTGAGCTCACCGCCAATCATGCCGCCTTTGCCCGCCTCGGCTTTCACGAAGCCGAGCGGACGGCGCATGAGGGCTACGCCAGGCCGACCTCGATCACCATGCGCAAGCTCATTTCGTAAGATTTGACTTACTCTTGAGCAGGATCGTCAGGTTCTGAGCGGCAGCACACGATCCGGTGGGCGGTGACCGTCAACGAATGCCCGGATGTTGATGATGACCTTCTCGCCCATGTCGATGCGGCCCTCGAGCGTTGCCGAGCCCATATGCGGCAAGAGCACGACCTTGTGCCTGGCGGCGAGCTTGAGCAGCTTGGCATTGAGCGCCGGCTCATGCTCGTAGACATCGAGGCCAGCACCGGCGATCTTGCCGTCCTGGATCAGCTTGACCAGCGCTTCCTCGTCGATGATGTCGCCACGCGCGGTGTTGACGACATAGGCCGTGGGCTGCAGCAGCGCCAGCCGCCGCGCCGACAGGAGATGGAAGGTCGCGGGCGTCGACGGGCAATTGACCGAGATGATGTCCATGCGGGCCAGCATCTGGTCGAGGCTCTCCCAATAGGTCGCTTCCAGCCCGTCCTCGACCGCCGGCAGCACGCGATGGCGGTTGTGGTAGTGGATGGAAAGGCCGAAGGCCTTGGCCCGCCTGGCAACGGCGGTGCCGATGCGGCCCATGCCGACAATGCCCAGCCGCTTGCCCCAGATGCGCCGGCCTAGCATCCAGGTCGGCGACCAGCCGGCCCATTTCTTGTCGCCGGTGAGCACATTGGCGCCTTCGGCCAGGCGGCGCGGTACGGCCAGCATCAGCGCCATGGTCATGTCGGCGGTGTCTTCGGTGAGCACATTGGGCGTGTTGGTGACCGTAATGCCCCTCTTGGCCGCCGCCGCCACGTCGATCTTGTCGACGCCATTGCCGAAATTGGCGATCAGCTTGAGGTTGTCGCCGGCCTGGGCGATCAGCGCCGCATCGATCTGGTCGGTCACTGTCGGCACCAGCACGTCGGCTTCCTTGACTGCGGCAACCAGCTCCGGCTGCGTCATCGGCCTGTCCTCGACATTCAGCCTAGCGTCGAACAGCTCGCGCATGCGGGTCTCGACCGGGTCGGGCAGCTTTCGCGTGATGACCACGAGAGGCTTCTTTTTGCCTACCATTGTTTCCCTCGTTGAGACCTCTTTAACCAAGACCGGCGAAACTGAAAGCCGGTCGCGGTAGCCGATTTACCCATGTAACAAGCGGTGCCGCCGAAGACAAAGAAAAAGGGGCGCCGAGGCCGAGAGGCAAGCGCCGAAAGGAACGAAAGTGTCTGGTTTCGCGTCGCTTCGCCTGACCCTCAGCGCAGCATTTCTCGGTGCTCTCCTCTATTCCCCGCTGGCCGCAGCGCAGAGCGCGGCCGCACCCGCCCAGAGCGCCGTCACGCTCGGGCCGAGCGGCCTGCCGCTGCCGCGATTCGTCAGCCTGAAATCCGGCCGCGTCAACTCGCGGGTCGGCCCGGGCGCCAACTATTCGGTCGACTGGATGTATATGAAGGCCGGCCTACCAATGGAAATCATCCAGGAATTCGACACGTGGCGCCGCGTGCGCGATGCCGACGGTTCCGAAGGCTGGATCAACCAGTCGCTGCTGTCGGGCCGGCGCACCGCGATCATCGCGCCATGGCAGCGCGGCAAGGGCGCCCAGATCAATATGCTCAGAAGCCCCGACAAGGATGCCAGTGTGGTGGCGATCGTCGAACCGGGCGTCATGGGCACGATCAAAGCCTGCGACGGCCAGTGGTGCGAAATGACGCTCGACGGCCATACCGGCTGGCTCGCCCAGTCGGCGGTGTGGGGGGCCTATCCCGGCGAGCGGGTCAAGGACTGAGGTCGTTCGCTTTGCGCCCGATTCGGCCAAGGTGGGTGTCCTGAAAACCGGTTGACAGCTTCAGGCCGTAGCCCAACGCACGGTCGATGGCGATGTGGGCGATCCAGATCAGCGCGACCGCGATTGCCGCCGCATGGCCGGACAGGTACCCGACGAGCAGCAGCAGCACCGGTAGTATCAGGACGTGCAGGGCGTTGTAGGCGATGGCACCGATGCGCGGCCCGCCGAGGTAGCCAAACATCGACAGATCCGGCGCCAGGATAAGCACTGCGAAGAGCCACCAGGAAACGCCTGACCAAGTGTAGAAGACAACAGCGGCGACCGCCACAGCAGCCCATTCGAGCCTGATTATCAGGTCGAGGGGTTTCATTTCTGGCCGATTATTCTGACTCCGCCGGTCGTTCCTGGCGCTTCGGCCTCAGCCTCACCACGATGTCGACATTGGCGATTTCCATGCCCTCGGGCGGCTCCGGCAGGTTGGTGACCGTCACAGGGCCATTGGCGATGTCGAAAATCCGATTTTCGCCTTCGATGTAGAAATGGTGGTGGTCGGAGATGTTGGTGTCGAAATAAGTCTTGGCACCCTCGACGGCGAGGATGCGCAGCAGCCCCGCCTGGGTGAACTGGTGGAGCGCGTTGTAGACGGTGGCCAGCGACACCGGCACGCCGGCGGCAAGCGCCTCCTCGTGCAATTCCTCGGCCGAGAGATGGCGATCGCCTTTGGCAAAAAGCAGGTCGGCCAGCGCGATGCGCTGCCGCGTCGGCCTCAGGCCGGCTTCACGTACCCGCTTGTCCACAGCGACATTTTCCTTCCGGCAGCCCCGGTCCATCTGGTCTTCCAAGCTCACAGTCCCGCTTCAAGACACGCCCTGAATGGCAAAAAAATGAACGTCTGCCGAAACGGGACCCCTGTTGACATATATTCTGTCGTCCGAATGCGATCAATAGCGCGCATTGACCCGGGCAGACTGGCGGGTTAAGCGCAAACGCCGGTTTCCGGCCTGAAACAGATTGTGTTAGGACACCAACGACAAGGGCGCGCTACCGCCCGGACGATATGGGGACGAGATTGATGGCGGGTAAATCCAGCTACGACTACGAAGAATTGCTGGCCTGCGCCCGCGGCGAGCTGTTCGGAGAGGGCAATGCCCAGCTGCCCTACCCGCCCATGCTGATGTTCGACCGCATCACCCAGATCAGCGAGACCGGCGGCGCCTTCGACAAGGGCTTCATCCGCGCGGAGTTCGACATCAAGCCGGACCTGTGGTTCTTTGCCTGCCATTTCATCGGCAATCCGATCATGCCAGGATGCCTCGGTCTGGACGCCTTGTGGCAGTTGACCGGATTCTACCTCGGCTGGCTCGGCGAACCCGGCAAGGGAATGGCGTTGTCGACCGGTGAGGTCAAGTTCAAGGGCATGGTCACACCATCGGTCAAGAAGGTCGAGTATGGCGTGGATTTCAAGCGCGTGATGCGCGGCCGGCTGGTTCTGGGCATCGCCGATGGCTGGATGAAGGCGGATGGCGAGCCCATATATGCGGCGACGGACCTGAAGGTCGGTCTGTCCAAGCAGTCGGCGGTCGCTTGACCGCAGTTCTGGCCGACCCACTGGCCAGCATCCCTGGAAGGAGTTGCGAATGAGACGTGTCGTAGTCACAGGCCTCGGCATCGTGTCGTCGATCGGCAACAATGCCAACGAGGTGCAGACCTCGCTGCATGACGCCAGATCCGGCATCAGCTTTTCCGATTCCTTCGCCGAGCACGGCTTCCGTTGCCAGGTCTGGGGCGCTCCGACACTCGACCCGTCCGCCATGATCGATCGCCGCGCGATGCGCTTCCTGAGCCAAGGTGCTGCCTGGAACCATGTCGCCATGGATCAGGCGATCGCCGATGCGGGCCTCGGCGAAAGCGACATCACCAATGAGCGCACCGGCATCGTCATGGGCTCGGGTGGCCCTTCCACCCGCACCATCGTCGAGGCGGCCGAAACGACGCTGAAGAACGGCAGCCCCAAGCGTATCGGCCCCTTTGCCGTGCCGAAGGCGATGTCGTCGACCGCGTCGGCAACGCTGGCCACATGGTTCAAGATCCACGGCGTCAACTATTCGATCTCGTCGGCCTGCTCGACCTCGGCGCATTGCATCGGCAACGCCTATGAGCTCATCCAGTGGGGCAAGCAGGATGTAATGTTTGCCGGCGGCCACGAGGATCTCGACTGGACGATGTCGGACCTGTTCGACGCCATGGGCGCCATGTCGTCCAAGTTCAACGACAGGGCTTCCGCCGCTTCCCGCGCCTATGACGCCAATCGCGACGGCTTCGTCATTGCTGGCGGCGCGGGTGTGCTCATCCTGGAAGAACTTGAACACGCCAAGGCGCGCGGCGCCAAGATTTACGCCGAGATCGTCGGCTACGGAGCGACCTCGGACGGCTACGACATGGTTGCGCCCTCCGGCGAAGGCGCGGTCCGCTGCATGCGCCAGGCGCTGGCGACGGTCTCCACGCCGATCGATTACATCAACACCCATGGCACCTCGACGCCAGTGGGGGATTCCAAGGAAATGGGCGCCATCCGCGAGGTGTTCGGCGAGAAGATGCCGTTCATCACCTCGACGAAATCGCTGACCGGCCATTCGTTGGGCGCGGCCGGCGTGCAGGAGTCGATCTATTCGATCCTGATGATGCAAGGCGGCTTCATCGGCGAAAGCGCCCATATCGAGACCCTCGACCCCGAATTCGAGGGCATGCCGATCGTGCGCCAGCGCATCGACAACGCCAAGATCGACACCGTCCTGTCAAATTCCTTCGGTTTCGGTGGCACCAACGCAACGCTCGTTTTCCAGCGCTACTCCGCATAGGCCAGCGTTTTTTCTAAAAGGATTTGCCAGCCATGGACGGACTGATGAAGGGCAAGCGCGGGCTTGTCATGGGTGTCGCCAACGATCATTCGATCGCCTGGGGCATCGCCCAGAAATTGTCCGAACATGGGGCGGAGCTCGCCTTCACCTACCAGGGCGAGGCTTTCGGCCGCCGGGTCAAGCCGCTCGCCGACAGACTGGGCGCCTCGCTGGTCGTGCCCTGCGATGTCGAGGACAGCGCTTCGATCGCCGCCACGTTCGAGACGCTTGGGCAGGCCTGGGGCGGACTGGACTTCGTCGTCCATGCCATCGGCTTTTCCGACAAGAATGAGCTGAAGGGCCTTTACGCCGACACCAGCCGGGACAATTTCGTCCGCACCATGGTCATCTCCTGCTACTCCTTCACCGAAGTGGCCCGCAATGCAGCGGCACTGATGACGCAGGGCGGCTCGATGATCACGCTGACCTATGCCGGTTCGGTCCGCGTCATGCCGAACTACAATGTCATGGGCGTCGCCAAGGCCGGCCTCGAGGCCAGCGTTCGCTACCTTGCCAACGACTACGGACCGCGCGGCATCCGGGTGAACGGCATCTCGGCAGGCCCGGTGCGCACGCTGGCCGGCGCCGGCATTTCGGACGCCCGCCACATGTTCTCCTACCAGCAGCGCAACTCGCCGCTGCGCCGTACCGTCACCATCGACGAGGTCGGCGGCTCGGCGCTCTATTTGCTGTCCGACCTCGCCTCCGGCGTGACCGGCGAAATCCACTATGTCGATTCCGGCTATCACATCGTGTCGATGCCGACGCTCGATGAGTTGAAGCAGACGGATGGCTAACCAGCCCTGAAACGGCTCAAGGCGACACGCTTTGGGCAACCGTTTCGCAAAAATAGCCCATTTCCAGTAAAAAAATAATCTTCTCCAGTAAAATTGGATGCATTCGCAGAAACTCATTTTAAGGGGATTCCCGCTATAGAGACCGGCAATCTGGGGACCTTTGAATGTCTGCCGTCAGCAACCCGAAGCGAACACCGGTGTTCCGACTGCTCACGATAGCGAGCTCGGGCATTGGCAGTTTCATCCTCGGTATCTGGGGTTTGAAGCTTGGTCTCGGTAATGGTTTTGCCGGCATATCAGCGGACATGATGGTCGCCATCATGGCTGCGCTTTGCGCGCTGGCGGCGTCGGTGGCGGCAATGTCCTTCTTCGCCGGCGTCGATGAATCGGCGGATTTCGTCTTCAACGAAACCCATTTCGACAAGCTGACCGGACTGCTGGCGCGCCCGGCAATGGTCGGCAAGATCGCCGAGGCGGCGTGCGCGACAAGCCGAACCGGGGAACCGATGTTCCTGATCGACATCGACATCGACCGTTTCAAGCACATCAACGACGCGATCGGCTACAGCCAGGGCGATGAGCTGATCCGCGCCTTCACCAAACGGCTGCAGGGCTGTGTGCCCGCACGCGCCCTGATCGGGCGCATAGGCGCCGGCGAGTTTGCCGTGCTGCTCCCGGATCATCAGATCCAGGGAACGCTGGAAAGCATGGTCGAAAGGCTCATCGACGAGATGATGGAGCCCTATGAACTCAGCAGCCATCAGCAATCGGTGGGTCTGTCGGTGGGTATCGTGGCCATGCCCAAGGACGGCGTCGATCCAGTCCTTCTCCTGCGCCGCTCCAACCTGGCGCTGCAGAATGCGCGCGCCAGCGGCGTCGGCAACTGGTCGGTGTTCGACAGCGAGATGGGGCGTGTCGCCGATTATCGCCAATGGGTCGAATCCGAACTGCACACCGCTTTCGAACGCGGAGACTTCGACCTGCACTATCAGCCGCAGCTCGACCTGCCGACCGGCCGTATCATCGGCTACGAGGCGCTGATCCGCTGGAACCATCCCGAACGCGGCATGATCCCGCCCATGGAGTTCATCCAGATCGCCGAGGAAACCGGGATGATCAACCCGATCGGCGAATGGGTGCTGCGCAAGGCCTGCAGCGATGCCAGCCATTTGCCGGAAGACTGTTTCGTCGCCGTCAACATCTCGCCGGTTCAGTTCATGACCAAGGATTTCGTCGGCATCGTGCGTGACACAATGCGGGTCACCGGCATCAAGCCATCGCGGCTGGAGCTGGAAGTCACCGAGACGGCGATGATGCAGGACCGCGACCGCGCGGCCGCTATCCTGAAAGAGCTTGCCGACATGGGCATCTCCGTTGCCGTCGACGATTTCGGCACCGGCTATTCCAATCTGAGCTACCTGATCGATTTTTCGTTCGGCAAGCTGAAGATCGACCGCTCCTTCGTCAGCCGCATCGATACCGATTCCAGCTCCGGCGCCGTCGTTTCGACCATTGTCGGGCTTTCGCGTGCACTTGGCGTCAGCATCATTGCCGAAGGCGTCGAGACCGAGAACCAGGCGACTTTGCTGCGCGCCGCCGGCTGCGAGGTGGTGCAGGGCTACCTGTTCGGCCGTCCGGCACCGCTCAAGTTCAGCGCTGGCGACGGATATGCCACCGACGAAGTCCGGCGCGTCGCCAATCTGCACTGAACGCGATACGCATCGTTTCAGCGCCGCGCAGAAAACACCTTGAACATACCGTCGCGGGCGAGTTCCGCATGGCCGGCAAAGGCGGCCGACAGCACGGGCTCGTAGGGAAGCTGGCGGTTGGCGACCATAAACAGCCTGCCACCGGGCTTCAACGCCTTGGCTGCCGCGCGGATCATGCCGGCGCCGATCTCCGGCTCCGCCGCACGGCTGCGGTGGAAGGGCGGGTTCATGGCGATGACGTCGTAGCGGCGCTCGACCGGCTCGGCGAGCAGATCCGTCCAGAAGAAGCCTTGCGCCACTGTGTTGGCGAGATTGCCCTTGGCCGCCTCCAACGCATCGAAATCGGCCTCGTAAAGATCGAGCGCCGACAGGCCTGACGAACGGGCGGCCATCTCGGCCGCCACATAGCCCCAGCCGGCGCAGAAATCGGCCGCACTGCCGCGCAGGTCACCGGGCAGGTTGTCGACCAGCAGTTTCGACCCTGCATCGACGCGATCGAAGGAGAACATGCCGGGTGCGGTGTGGAACCGGCCATCGACCAGTTGCCCGGGATTGGCGGCGCGAAGTGCCGCGGCAGCATGCATGTCCACCGGGCGCCGCAGCCAGAAGGCGATGCCGTGATATTTCGGCATATGGCCGTCGAGCGACACAAGTTCGTCGACGCGCTTGCGCAGACTGGCAATGCCGTCATCCTTGCCACCCGCAATGACAACCAGTCCGCCTGGCGCCACACCCTCGAGGGCCTCGGCGATACGCAGCTCGTTCTGGCCACGATGACGGCCAGCAAACACAAGCACCAAATCAAAGCTGCCGCCTTCCACCTGCGGCGTGACGGCGGAACCAGAAGCCTGCAGCGCGCGAAAATACGGTCGGAAGCCTTGTACGAGGTGGAGCTCGGCCTCGAAGCCTTCCGGCAGGCGAAAGCCTGGCTCGGCGCCGAGGAAAAGGATGCGCTCGCCCTTTCGCGGCAAGGCAAGAGCCTCGGCCTCGAACGGATGGAAAAGCGTCTTCAGCGCCTCAGCGGACATTCTCTCTACCTTCCAAACGAAAACGGGCGCGACCTAAGCCGCGCCCGCTCCGATTTCCTGTCAGACCGCTCAGGCGGCGTTTTCTTCGCCTTCGGTCTTCTTGTCGCGAGCGAGTTCCTTGCCGGTGGCCTGATCGACGACCTTCATCGACAGGCGGACCTTGCCGCGCTCGTCGAAGCCCATCAGCTTGACCCAGACCTTGTCGCCTTCCTTGACGACATCAGAGGTCTTGGCGACCCGGTCGTTGGCAAGCTGCGAGATGTGGACGAGGCCGTCGCGAGGACCGAAGAAGTTGACGAAGGCGCCGAAGTCGGCGGTCTTGACGACCGTGCCCTCGTAGATTTCGCCGACTTCCGGCTCGGCGACGATGGTGTGGATCCACTTCTTGGCCGCCTCGATCTCCTTGGCGTTCGAGGAAGCGATCTTGACCGTGCCGTCGTCCTCGATGTTGATCTTGGCGCCGGTCTTCTCGACGATCTCGCGGATGACCTTGCCGCCCGAACCGATGACGTCGCGGATCTTGTCGGTCGGGATGTGCATGACCTCGATGCGCGGTGCGAACTCACCGAGTTCAGGGCGGGCGCCGGTCAGAGCATGCGCCATTTCACCGAGGATATGGAGACGACCGTCCTTGGCCTGGCCAAGCGCGATCTTCATGATCTCCTCGGTGATGCCATCGATCTTGATGTCCATCTGCAGCGAGGTGATGCCACCTTCGGTGCCGGCGACCTTGAAGTCCATATCGCCGAGGTGATCCTCGTCGCCAAGGATGTCGGAGAGCACGGCGAAGCGCTCGCCTTCCTTGATCAGGCCCATGGCGATACCGGCAACGGGCTTCGCCAGCGGCACGCCGGCATCCATCAGCGCCAGCGAGGTGCCGCAGACGGTAGCCATCGACGACGAACCGTTGGACTCGGTGATCTCCGAGACGACGCGCAGCGTGTAGGGGAACTGGTCGGCGCTCGGCAGCATCGGACGGATAGCGCGCCAGGCGAGCTTGCCGTGGCCGATTTCGCGGCGGCCCGGCGAACCCATGCGGCCGGTCTCACCGACTGAGTAGGGAGGGAAGTTGTAGTGAAGGAGGAACTTCTCCTTGTACATGCCGGTCAGCGAATCGACATACTGCTCGTCTTCGCCGGTGCCTAGCGTGGCAACGACCAGCGCCTGGGTCTCGCCGCGGGTGAACAGCGCCGAACCATGGGTGCGCGGCAGAACGCCGACTTCGGAGACGATCTTGCGGACCGTGCTCAGGTCGCGACCATCGATGCGCGAGCCGGTGTCGAGGATGTTCCAGCGCACGACCTTGGCCTGCAGTTCCTTGAACACGGAGCCAATCTGTTCGGAGGTGTACTTGGCGTCTTCGCCTTCGGCCGGAGCGAACGCGGCCTTGACCTTCGCCTTGACGGCGTCGACGGCGGCGTAGCGCTTCTGCTTGTCGACGTTCTTGTAGGCAGCGCTGAGTTCGTCGCCGACGATCTTCAGCATCTCGGCTTCAAGCGCGGAATAGTCAGGCGCAGTGAAGTCGCGAGGCTCCTTGGCGGCAACTTCAGCCAGCTTGATGATGGCGTCGATCACCGGCTGGAAGCCCCTGTGGCCGAACATGACGGCGCCGAGCATCAGCTCTTCGCCAAGTTCCTTGGCTTCGGACTCGACCATCAGCACGGCGTCGGCGGTGCCGGCGACGACGAGGTCGAGCTTGGATTCCTGCATCTCGTCGACATGCGGGTTGAGCACGTATTCGCCGTTGATGTAGCCGACGCGCGCGCCGCCGATCGGGCCCATGAAGGGAACGCCCGACAGGGTCAAAGCGGCCGAGGTGGCAACGATCGACAGGATGTCCGGATCGTTCTCAAGATCGTGCTGGACGACGGTGACGACGATCTGGGTGTCGTTCTTGTAGCCAGCGGCGAAGAGCGGACGGATCGGGCGGTCGATGAGACGCGAAACCAGCGTTTCCTTTTCGCTCGGACGGCCTTCGCGCTTGAAATAGCCGCCCGGGATCTTGCCGGCGGCGTAGGTCTTTTCCTGGTAGTTGACGGTCAGCGGAAAGAAATCGAGGCCGGGCTTGGGCTCCTTCATCGAAACGACGGTGGCCAGAACCTTGGTCTCGCCGTAGGTGGCGAGCACCGCGCCGTCAGCCTGACGCGCGATCTTGCCGGTTTCGAGGATGAGCGGGCGACCGCCCCATTCGATTTCCACTTTGTGCTGATTGAACATGTCTTGTCCTTTATATGAGGAAGGGCCGCGCCGTTTCAGCGTGCGCGGGTGCCCTTTCCTCTGGCTTCCTTTCTCGGGCAGCCACGGGCAAGACAACGGGAGGCTCGGGTTTCATCGGCACTATGGCCATACGAGCGTCCTGCAATCCTGCCCCATGACCGTCCATGGGTGGCTTAGAGTGGCCCTCTGCACGCTCTAAGCCGGATATGGCCAATCGATCGACTGGCCTGCACATGACCCCGAAACCCACGGCTTACGGAACGCGTCATGCGCAAATTCACCTGTTTGAGCGTCCGTCCGGCATCCGGATGGGTGCGCGGCGCTCCAGTCCTGCATTCGAGATCGGATTGGTCCGGGGCTCGAATGCGCGACCGGCGGACTCCCTGTGGGAGCCCGCCGGTCAATTCGTCAACGGCGCAGACCGAGCTTCTCGATCAGTGTCTGATAGCGCGCGTCGTCCTTGCGCTTGAGATAATCAAGCAGGCTGCGGCGCTGGGACACGAGAGCGAGCAGACCACGGCGGGAATGGTTATCCTTCTTGTGGTCCTTGAAATGATCGGTCAGGTTCTTGATGCGCTCGGAAAGGATGGCCACCTGGACTTCCGGAGACCCGGTATCGCCCTTGGCGGTTGCGAATTCACCCATCAATTCCTGTTTGCGCTCGGCAGTAATCGACATCGTGTTTTTCCTTATCTGTTTGAGGAAACGGGTCGCCCTCAGCCGGGATGTCGTCCAGCAGGGGCCGGTGCAGGCAAAGCGTCGTGGCGCTATGCTGCGGCGCATATAGTGCAATTCCCCAGAAAACACCAGCCCAATTCACGAAGCCGGCTTTTCACGCCAGAACGGCAAGTTTTCCGCTTTTAAAGCCACTTCTTCCGTTTGAAGAAGACGATCAGCCCGACAGCAACGGCCAGCATGAACAGCAGCGAAGCCGGATAGCCATAATAGGCCTTCAGTTCCGGCATATTCCACGGCGAACTCTCGGGGTCGAAATTCATGCCCCATATGCCAACCAGGAAGGTGAGCGGCATGAAGATCACCGAGACGATGGTCAGGTAGGAGATAACGTCGTTGGTGCGCGCCTGGCTCAGCGAAAGATGCATTTCGATCAGGCCGGTCAGCATGTCGCGCTGGTTCTCGACCAGTTCGATCAGCCGCAGGGCATGGTCGAGCGTGTCGTTGAAGAAGATTTTGGTTTCCGCCTTCACATAGGGCACGTCGTTGCGGATCAGCGTCGCCAGCGTATCGCGCATCGGCCACAGCACGCCTTTCAACACATTGGCGTCGCGCCGCAATTCATGCAGCTGCCGCATCTGATGCTTGTGCGTCGTGTTCAGCATCTCGTCCTCGATGCTGTCGACCTCATCGCTCGCCGTCTCGATCGGCGGGAAATAGCTGTCGACGATGGCATCGATCAGCGCGTACGCAAGATAATCGGCACCGCGCGAACGCAACCGGTTGGGAAGGGAGGCGGCAATGCGCTTGCGCACGGGATCGAAGGGATCGCCTTCGCGCTCCTGGAAGGTGACGACGAAGTTCTTGCCGAAGAACACCGCGATCTGCTCATAGCGATGCACCTTGACGTCGTCGATCATACGCATGACGACGAAGGCGTGGTCCTCGAAGAAATCGACCTTCGGCCGCTGGCCGGTGTTGACGACATCTTCCAGCGCCAGCGGATGCAGGCTGAAGATCCGTCCGATCTCCTCGATCAGCTGGATGTTGGCGAGGCCCGTGCAATCCAGCCAGACGACCGGCCACCTGTCACAATGGGCGTTGAGATCATCAATGCTGGCATTGTCGATGGTCTTGAATTTCTCCGGCGAGATCAGCGTCAGCCTGAGCTCGCTGCGCCGCGCCGCCGGATCGGCGATCAGCGTACCCGGCGAAGCGCCGACCGGCGGCCGCCGCGTTTTCACCGGCGCCCGCTTCTTCACCGCCTCGGCCTTTGCCATGTGTCCCTCAAGCGTAGAGTCGACGTGAAGTTAGCCGAGAGCTGTCAGCCGGCAAAGACCCGCTTCGGCTTGAACATGCCTTGTTCGATGGCACCAATGGCAACCAGCTTGCCGCGTGCCGTCGCGCAGGCTTCCTCGGCCTCCACGGGCGCGTCGCGACCACGGATAATGACCGGATTGCCAAGCCGGATCTTTGTCGCCGCATCATCGCTGATGGCGATCTGCGGCAGGCAGTCGAGAGCCGCTGAGGTATCGACGAGAAGCGCGTCGATCGCGCCGAAGTCTACCGGCACTTCAATTGCATCGGCATCGTCGGCAGGCTCCGGCTTGTCCTCACCTTGCACGCCGAAGCGAGCCGCCTCGAGTTCCGCGATGGTGACGAAATCCTCCGGCGTGAACGGCTCGACCTCGACCCGGCGCAGGTTGGAAATATGGCCGAAGCAGCCGAGGTCGCGGCCCATGTCGCGGGCCAGCGAGCGCACATAGGTGCCCTTGCCGCATTCGACCTCGAAAATAGTGTGGTCAGCGTGGTGCTCGATGATGTCCAGACGCCCGATCTCGATCTCGCGCGCGGGAATGTCGACCGTCTCGCCTTCGCGGGCGAGGTCATAGGCGCGTTCGCCCGCGATCTTGATGGCCGAGAATTGCGGCGGCGTCTGCATGATGACGCCGGTGTATTTCGGCAGCAGCGCCTTGACCTCGGCTTCCGCCGGACGCAGGTCGGAACTCTTCGTCACCGGCCCTTCAAGATCGTCGGTGGAGCGCTCCTGGCCCCAGGCAACGGTGAAGCGATAGATCTTGGCGCCGTCCTGCACGTAAGGCACGGTCTTGGTCGCTTCGCCGAGCGCGATCGGCAGCATGCCGGACGCCAGCGGATCGAGCGTACCGGCATGGCCGGCCTTTTCCGCCTGGAACAGCCATTTGATCTTGGAGACGGCCTCGGTCGAGCCCATGCCGACCGGCTTGTCCAGCACCACCCAGCCCGAGATCGGCCGGCCCTTTTTCTTGCCGCGACGCCCCATTATTCGTCGTCCTTGATGTCTTTGGCCTTGTCGTCTTGGGCCTTGTCGTCGTTGTTCTGGCCTTCGGCACCCAGATCACGCGCCACTTCGGGCGACTTCAGGAGATCGTTGATCCTGGCGAAATTGTCGAAGGATGTGTCGAGCTTGAAGCGGAACTCCGGCATGAACTTCATCTGCCGCAGTGCACCGGAGACACGGCCGCGGACGAATTTCGCGTGCTTGTTCAGCGCGTCGATCACCGCATCGGCGTCCTTGGCACCAAGCGGCGAGACGAAAGCGGTGGCGACCCTCAGATCGGGCGACATGCGCACTTCCGAGACCGAAACCACGGTGTTCTCGATCAGCGGATCGATGATCTCGCCGCGCTGCAAGGTTTCGGAGAGCGCATGGCGCACCTGTTCGGCGACGCGCAGCATACGCTGGGATGGGCTGGATGTGGTTGGACGGGGCATTTTTCTCAATCCTGAAAGCGTGGGGCGCGGGATGGGACCGTGCCGCATGTCTCAAATGTGATGGGCGGCGGTCTTTCGACCACCGCCCGAGACAGACAAGTTACTCGAACTCAGAGCGTCCGGGTCACCATCTCGACGCGGAAGCACTCGATGACGTCGCCGACGCGCATGTCCTCGTAGTTCTGGAAGGCCATGCCGCACTCCTGGCCGCCGGGGACTTCCGAAACCTCGTCCTTGAAGCGCTTCAGCGTCTTCAGCGTGCCTTCGTGGATGACGACGTTATCGCGGATCAGGCGTACGCCCGCGCCACGTTCGACCTTGCCTTCGGTGACACGGCAGCCGGCGATCTTGCCGACCTTGGTGATGTCGAAGATCTCGAGGATCTCGGCATTGCCGATGAAGGTCTCGCGACGCTCCGGCGACAGCAGGCCCGACAGAGCCGCCTTCACATCATCCACGAGGTTGTAGATGATCGAGTAATAGCGGATTTCGATGCCCGCGGCCGCGGCCGCGGCACGTGCCTGCACATTGGCACGGACGTTGAAGCCGATGATCGCCGCACCAGACGTTTCCGCCAGGGACACATCGCTTTCGGTGATGGCGCCGGCGCCGGCATGGACGATGCGCGCACGCACCTCGTCGGTGCCGAGCTTGTCCAACGCGGCGTTGATGGCTTCGATCGAACCCTGCACGTCGCCCTTGATGACCAGCGGGAATTCCTTCAGTCCGCTCGTCTGCAGCTGCGACATCATCTGTTCGAGCGAGCCGCGCTGGCCGGCATGCTTGGCCACTGCCTTCTCACGCGCCAGACGCTGGCGATATTCGGTGATCTCGCGAGCGCGGGCCTCGTTGTTGACCACGGCGAAGCGGTCACCGGCCTGCGGCGTGCCCTGAAGGCCGAGCACCTCGACCGGCATCGCCGGCGGCGCTTCCTTGATCTGTTCGCCGCGATCGTTGACCAGCGCGCGCACCCGGCCCCATTCGTTGCCGGCAACGAGGATGTCGCCGGGCATCAAGGTGCCGGTCTGCACCAGCACGGTGGCAACGGGGCCACGGCCCTTGTCGAGTTGCGCCTCGATGACGACGCCCTCTGCGGTACGGTCCGGATTGGCCTTCAGGTCGAGGATTTCGGCCTGCAGCAGGATCGCCTCGAGCAGCTTGTCGAGATTGGTGCCCTTGGTCGCCGACACTTCGACGTCCAGCACCTCGCCGCCCATGGATTCGACGAAGACCTCATGACGCAGCAGTTCGGAGCGCACCTTCTGCGGATCGGCATCATGCTTGTCGATCTTGTTGATCGCCACGATGATCGGAACGCCGGCCGCCTTGGCATGGCTGATCGATTCGATCGTCTGCGGCATGACGCTGTCATCGGCCGCCACCACCAGAATGGCGATGTCGGTGGCCTGGGCGCCACGGGCGCGCATCGCCGTGAAGGCGGCGTGGCCGGGCGTGTCGATGAAGGTGATCTTGTGACCATTCTTCTCGACCTGATAGGCACCGATATGCTGGGTGATGCCGCCGGCTTCACCGGAGACGACGTTGGCATTGCGGATCGCGTCGAGCAGCGAGGTCTTGCCGTGATCGACATGGCCCATGATGGTCACGACCGGCGGACGCGACACCAGGTCCTCGGTATTGTCGGCGATGTTGAACAGGCCTTCCTCGATGTCGGACTCGGCAACGCGGCGGACCGTATGGCCGAATTCGGTGGCGACCAGTTCGGCGGTGTCGGCGTCGATGACGTCGCCCGGCTTCAGGATCTGGCCCTGCTTCATGAAGTACTTCACCAGATCGACCGCACGTTCGGACATGCGCTGCGCCAGTTCCTGAATGGTGATGGTCTCCGGCAGGATCACTTCGCGCATGACTTTCTCGCGCGGCTCATTGTGCATCGCGCGTTTGAATTTTTCCTGGCGACGACGCATCGACGACAGCGAACGGGCCCGCGCATCCTCGTCGGATAGCGCGGAATTCAGCGTCAGCTTGCCACGGCGGCGGTCTTCCTCGCTCTTGGTCGGCTTGGCCGGACGCGCCACTTCGGGTGTGACCAGGCGGCGCACTGGCGCACCGGCTACCGCCCGCTTCGGCTTGACCTCTTCCTCGTCATCGGCGGTTGCCAATTCAGCGGCTTGCGGCGCGCGGCGGCGCGCCTCTTCCTCGGCGCGGCGGCGGGATTCGGCCTCGGTCTGCAACCGTGCCTCTTCCTCGGCCTGCCGGCGCGCGGATTCTTCGCGTTCGCGCTTGCGGCGCTCTTCGTCATCGGCGCGGCGCTTGGCATCTTCGGCAGCGCGCTGGCGGTCTTCGACCTCGCGGACCTTCGAGCCCTCAAGCGCCCTGCGGCGCGCTTCCATTTCGCTGCGCGACAGCTCGTTCAGCACCATACCGCCGCGTTCGACGGGAGCTGGTGCTGGCCGCGGCGGAGGAGGAGGTGGCGCCTTTGGCGCTTCCTGTACGACAGGCGCGGCCACAACCGCCGGCTTCGGTGTGAAGACGGGAGCGGCGACCGGCTCCGGCTTGTCGCCGGGCATCGAAAATTTGCGCTTCTTGGTTTCGACGACGACCTGCTTGGTGCGGCCGTGCGAGAAGTTCTGACGCACAGTGCCCTGCTCCATGCCGGGGCGCTTCAGCGTCAAGGTCTTCTTCGGCGTCACACTCAGCGTATTGTCGTCGCCCGATTTCGTATCGCTCATTCCATATCCTCTGCGGGCTCATCTTCGTCAGCAACGGCCGCAAGCATTGCCAGATCGTCCGGGGTACCGCCCCGATATCGGTCGAGCGCAACCATGCGCTTCTGCACCGCCTTACCCGCGTCTCCCGCGAGGACGGCAGCATGTATCACATTTGTGCCCCCCAATGCCAAGCTCAACTCGGCTTCGGAGAAAAGTTTGTAGGCAAGGATGGAAGGGCCGCCGAGATGGACGGTCGCCCGTCGCGCCTGGCTGATCTTGCGCACGCCGTCGTCGGACGCTTCGGTTGCGTGGAGCACGAAAAGCGCCAGCCCGCCGCGCACCGCACTCTCGACCTTGGTGGCACCAAGAGAAATTGCGCCTGCCTTGCGGGCGAGCCCCAGCATGCCCAGAGCGGATCTGGAAAGCAGCCCATCGACCATGCCGCCAAGATCGGGCGGCACGACCACCTGTGCCTTGAAGGCGCGGGCAAAAAGGTTCTTGGCCGCCGCCTTGTCGATATGTAGGCGGTCGGCGCTCACCCAGCAACCACGGCCGGGCAGATTTCTCTTGAGATCAGGAACGACGGCCGAATCCGGGCCGACGACGAACCGGATCAGCTCATCCGGTTCGGCCTGCTTGCGGGTGACGATGCAGGTGCGATCGTTCATCTCGTCCAGGGGCGGGTTCTGTGCGATGCGGTTTCACCTCACGCACCAACGGCTTCGTCAGCCGTGACTTCTTCGGCTGCAAGCTCGTCTTCGGTGATCCAGCCGGCCTTGAGGCGGGCATTGAGAACCATCTGCTCGGCATCGGCGCGCGACACGCCGTGATTGGCGAGCACGCCTGGGAATACCTTGGTCTCGCCGTCCTTGCGTTCCTTCCAGCCGGTCAGGTCGTCGGCGGCATAGCCGGCGAAATCCTCGATGGTCTTCACGCCGTCCTCGCCGAGCGTGACCATCATGGCGGTGGTGATGCCGGGGATCTCGCGCAATTCGTCCGTCACGCCCAGTGCCTTGCGCTTGTCGTCATGCTCGGCCTCGATCTTCTCCAGATACTCGCGGGCGCGGGTCTGGATTTCCGAAGCCGTGTCTTCATCGAAGCCGTCGATCGAGGCGATTTCGCCAGCGTCGACATAGGCGACTTCCTCGACGCTGGTGAAGCCTTCGGAGGCCAGCACCTGGCCGACCATCTCGTCGACATCAAGGGCTTCCATGAACAGCGCCGAGCGCTCGACGAATTCTTTCTGGCGACGCTCGGATTCCTCGGCCTCGGTCAGGATGTCGATGTCCCAGCCGGTGAGCTGCGAGGCGAGACGCACGTTCTGGCCGCGGCGGCCGATGGCCAGCGACAGCTGATCGTCGGGAACCACGACTTCGATGCGCTCGGCGTCCTCGTCGAGCACGACCTTGGCGACTTCCGCCGGCTGCAGCGCATTGACGATGAAGGAAGCCGCCGAAGGCGACCACGGAATGATGTCGATCTTTTCGCCTTGCAATTCGCCGACGACGGCCTGGACGCGGCTGCCGCGCATACCGACGCAGGCGCCGACCGGATCGATCGAACTATCACGCGAGATGACGGCGATCTTGGCGCGCGAGCCCGGGTCGCGGGCCACCGACTTGATCTCGATGATGCCGTCATAGATCTCCGGCACTTCCATGGTGAAGAGCTTGGCCATGAACTGCGGATGGGTGCGCGACAGGAATATCTGCGGGCCGCGCTGCTCGCGGCGCACGTCGTAGACATAGGCGCGGACGCGGTCGCCATACTTGTAGTTCTCGCGCGGAATCAGCTCGTCGCGGCGGATGATGGCCTCGCCACGGCCGAGATCGACGATGACGTTGCCGTATTCGACGCGCTTGACCGTGCCGTTGACGATCTCGCCGATGCGGTCCTTGTATTCGTCGTACTGGCGGTCACGCTCGGCCTCGCGCACCTTCTGCACAATGACCTGCTTGGCCGACTGGGCGGCAATGCGGCCGAAATCCATCGGCGGCAGCTGTTCGGCGATGAAGTCGCCGAGCTGGGCGTCGGGATTGCGCTCGCGGGCCGAGGAAATGGCGATCTGCGTGGCGTAATCGTCGACCTTTTCGACCACTTCCATCAGCCGCTGCAGCTTCATCTCGCCGGTGTTCGGGTTGATGTCGGCGCGGATGTTGGTCTCCTGGCCATAACGCGAGCGCGCCGCCTTCTGGATCGCATCGGCCATGGCGGCGATGACGATCGACTTGTCGATCGACTTTTCACGCGCGACCGCGTCGGCAATCTGCAGCAGTTCAAGTCTGTTGGCGCTAACAACCATCTTATTTCTCCCGAGCTTGTTACCGAGCTGTTACGCCCGGACGCTCAATCATAGTTCCTGTTCGATTTCGTCTTCCGCGCCGCCTTCAGCACCCTCGGGTGCATCATCAGGCTCGCCGCGGCGTTTCTTGGCTTCCTTGCGTTCCCGGTTGTCCTTAGACAACGCCTCACGGATGAGGTCGTCGGTAAGGATCAGCCGCACATCGGCGATCGCGTCATAGGGAACGCGCACCGTCGGCTCCTCGCCATAGGCCGCCTTGTCGCGCTCGATCAGCACGTCGTTTTCACCGGCCTCGGCGATCTTACCCTTGAAGCGCTTGCGATCGGCGACGATGACCGATGTTTCCATCTTCACCAGGTGACCGGTCCAGGTGACGAAATCTGATTTGCGCACCAGTGGCCGGTCGATGCCGGGCGAAGAGACTTCGAGATGATAGGCCTTCTCGATCGGATCATCGACGTCGAGCGCCGGCGACACCGCGCGGCTGACCTCTTCGCAATCCTCGACGGTCATGGTGCCGTCCTCGCGTTCGGCCATGATCTGCAGCGTCAGCCCGTTCTGCCCGGACAGATGCACGCGCACAAGGCGAAAGCCGATGCCGCGCAGCACCGGTTGGACGATCAGCGCAATGCGCGCATCGATGCCGCTTTCGCGGATGATGCGGTCGTCACCTTCGCTTGCCGTTGCAGTCATCAAGTACCTGTCGTTCGTTTCGAACCTATCGGCAGGTAATAAAAAAGAGCGGGACCGGGTGGACCCACTCTTCGTCATACCGACCAAGAATTTGAGGCTGATATAAACGAACACGGCCGTTGTTTCAAGCCCGCCGTGCCGCGCCGGCAAAAGCCCTGACAGCATCAGCATTGCTCCAGGTGCATGGCCGCCATGCGGCAATCCCCCTGTGAGAGCCGGCGGGGCGCTCTTATTTGTTAGCCACGACACGAATTGCACGGGCACGCAGTGGCGTGCGAAAGGACAAGATCATGAGCAACCGCAGACTATTTTCCGCCTTGGGCGATCTCTTCACCACATTCGGCAGCGCGGTCGCAGCGTCGCGCGCCGTGGAAGCCGGCCGTAAGCCGCGCGCCGACGATTTGCGCACGCTCGGCATGGATCCGGCTATTTTCAACAGGATCGGCCGTTTCTGAAGATCTGCAGATAGGCGGCGTGAGGTGCTTATTTCCTGACAAAGGTTAGATAGGCGGGCCGCCGGCCCTCGCGAATGGCCTTCGCCTCGTAGCGTGTGCCGGGCCAGCCATCGTAGGGACGGTGCCAGTCCGCCGCTTCCGCGGCCTGCCATGCGAAGGCGCCATGCGCCTGGCAATGCAGCAAGGTCCAGTTCACGTACGTGTCGATATCGGACGCAAAGCGGAATTTTGAACCCGGCTTCAGGACGCGCGCGAAACGGTCGAGATTGACCGGGCTGACGAAACGCCGCTTCCAGTGCTTCTTTTTCGGCCAGGGATCGGGGTAGAGAAGGTCAATGCCGTCAAGCGAGGCCGGCGGCAGCCAATCGAGCAGCCGGGTGGCGTCGTCGTCATGGACCCTGAGATTGGCCAGTGGCCTTGCCCGCACCGCCATCATCATCTTGGCCATGCCGTTGACGAAGGGCTCGACGCCGATGAAGCCGATCGCCGGCGCCTCGATCGCCCGGTGCAGAAGATGCTCGCCGCCGCCAAAGCCGATCTCGAGCCGGACAGTCGAAACATCAGTTTCAAACAGCGTGCGCAGATCCGACGGCGCTTCTGCCGTCAGATCGAGCCGGTAGGCGCCGAGCCCGCTTTCCAGGGCCGCTGCCTGCTGCGGGCGAACGGGCTTGCCGCGCCGGCGACCGAAAAAAGCTTCGGTCGTACGGCTCGGCCTGTCTTGCGGGCTCATCTGGTCGCAGGTCTGTCGTGGCGCTCAGGCCGCGACAGCATCCTTGAGCGCCTTGGCGAGATCGGTCTTTTCCCAGGAGAAAGATCCGTCACGGCCTGCCTTGCGGCCGAAATGGCCGTAAGACGACGTCTTGGCGTAGATCGGCTTGTTGAGGTCGAGATGGCGGCGGATGCCTGACGGCGACAAGTCCATCACGGTGCGCAGCGCGTCCTCGAGCTTTGCCTCGTCGACCTTGCCGGTGCCGTGCAGGTCGACATAGACCGACAGAGGCTGAGCGACGCCGATGGCGTAGGAAAGCTGAATGGTGCAGCGGTCGGCGAGTTTCGCCGCCACGACGTTCTTGGCCAGATAGCGCGCCGCATAGGCCGCCGAACGGTCGACCTTGGTGGTGTCCTTGCCAGAGAAAGCGCCGCCGCCATGCGGCGCCGCGCCACCATAGGTGTCGACGATGATCTTGCGGCCGGTGAGGCCGGCATCGCCGTCCGGACCGCCGATGACGAACTTGCCGGTCGGGTTGATGTACCACATGCAATCGTCGGCAATCTTGAGGTCGCCCAATGCCTCGCGGATATAGGGCTCCACGACCTTGCGGACCTTGTTCGAATCCCAGGTCGCGTCGAGATGCTGGGTCGACAGCACGATCTGCGTTGCCTCGGCGGCCTTGCCGTCAATGTAGCGGACGGTGACCTGGCTCTTGGCGTCCGGGCCGAGCTTGCCAGCCTCGCCGTTGTTTTCGTGACGGGCGGCGGCCAGCAGTTCGAGGATCTTGTGGCTGTAATAGATCGGCGCCGGCATCAGGTCCGGCGTCTCGCGGCAGGCATAGCCGAACATGATACCCTGGTCGCCGGCACCTTCTTCGCCCTGACGGTCGGCGGCGTTGTCGACACCCTGGCCGATGTCGGGCGACTGGCCATGCAGCAGGACTTCGATCTTGGCGGTCTTCCAGTGGAAACCGGCCTGTTCATAGCCGATCTCGCGAATCGCCTTGCGGGCGACCGACTTGAACTTGGCTGGGTTGATGATCGAATGTCCGGCCGCATCCTTGAGGATATTGCCGGCCTTGTCCTTCTTCAGCAGCGTCTCGGGGACGCGCACTTCGCCGGCGATGACGACACGGTTGGTGGTCGCCAAGGTCTCGCAGGCGACACGGACTTTCCATGGGTCCATGCCGGTCTTCTTGGCTTCGCGGTAGACCAGATCGACAATCTCGTCGGAGATCCGGTCACAGACTTTGTCGGGATGGCCCTCGGCAACGGATTCCGAGGTAAAGAAGTAGTTCTGCCGCGTCACGGGTGTCCCCTCTTGAAAAACGATCGGCAGGCTGCCGATTTTGGCGCGCCACGTGTTAGCGGGGCAAAGCGCCGCTCGTCAAGCGTTGCCGCCATTCTGGCACGACTGTCGATGTCGATATCTTGTGCCACCGGCGACGAATGCCGCCGGTTCGAGGCGCGTTGAGGGTCAGTCGAGATCGTCCGCGGCGAGCGACTTCACCAGGTCGATGATCCTGCGACGCACCTTGACGTCGGCGATCTTGACGAAGGCCCTGTTGAGCTGAAGGCCTTCGGGACTGCCGCAGAACTCAACGGCGAAAGCCATCGATGCGTCCTCCGAAAAGCCACGGCCGGCCACCGCTTCCTGGCCAGGCGCATCCTCGAAGAAGAAGGCGACGGGCACGCCGAGTATGGAGGCTATCGCCTGCAGCCGGCTGGCGCCGACGCGGTTGGTGCCCTTTTCATATTTCTGGATCTGTTGAAATGTGATGCCGAGATTCTCGCCCAGCTTTTCCTGGCTCATTCCGAGCATATTGCGGCGAAGCCGGACGCGACTGCCAACGTGGATGTCGATGGGATTCGGTTTCTTCTTGTTTTCTTCTGTCATTTTTTCCTCGCCGAATTTTTTCGGCTTTGTGATTTTTTCTCGCCCAAAAAAGGCCGGAGGCGACTGCCCCAACAGTACGATCCACCGGCTTCGAGAAATTTTCAGGCGATACAGTATGAGTTTCTAATGTGTCGACTGTCAATTCACCCGTAGCCTTTGCCTTACGTTCAACAGCGCGCCCACAAGCGCAAACAGCAACATGATCAGCATTCCGTTAATGCGCCGCTGGCCCGAGGAAACGACCGTCTGTCCGGCAATCGGCACCTTCACGTCGATGGCTCCGCGCGCGTCGATCGCCAGCGCATCGACGATGCGTCCGTGTGGATCGACGACGGCCGAGATGCCGTTGTTGGCAGCACGCAGCAAGGGCAATCCGTTCTCCACCGCACGAATCTGGGCCTGCCTGAAATGCTGATACGGTCCCGGCGTGTCCCCGAACCAGGCATCATTGGTAACGTTCACAATAAGCTGCGCTGACGTAGCGTCAACTGCCACGAGATCGGGAAAGATCACCTCATAACAGATAAATGGCAGGGCACGGATGCCGCCCGGCAGCGCAATGGCGTGGCGCTCATTGCCGGCGGCGAAGGTCACCGGACCGGCGACAAGCTGTGCGATGCCGAAACGGTTGAGCAGGTCGGCGAAAGGCAGGTATTCGCCGAACGGCACCAGATGGACCTTGTCGACCGCGTCAGCGATTTCGCCCTTGTCGTTGATCGCCACCACGGAATTGTAATAGCGGCTGTCGGCGGCCGCGGAGCCGCCTTCCTCGCGAACGACGCCGGCGATCAGCATCTGGCCGTCGGCCAGCATGTCGCCCAGCGCCGTCAACGCGTCCGGGCGCTCGGTGAAGAGGAACGGTACCGAGGTTTCCGGCCAGAGAATGAGTTGTGGCTTGCCGTGACCGGGGTCCGGCGCCTTGGCCGACAGGCCGAGCAAAGTGGCGAAGATGCGGTCGCGCACCGAGGCGTCCCATTTTTCACTGAGATCGACGGCAGGCTGGACGATACGGACATCCAGGCTGCGCTCCGCCGGCTTTTCAGGGGCGGTGAGCCTGACATAGCCGAAGCCGACATGGGCTGATGCAATCGCGACGAACAGCGCCGCGCCCAGGCGAAGGTGCCGGCGCGCCGCCAGCAGCGCCGGCAGCGAAAAGAGGAACACGGCAAGCACGTTCATGCCGATCATACCGGTCACCGAGACGCTCTGCATCATCAGAGGCACCGGCATTGCCGCGTAGCCGATGGCATTCCAGGGAAAGCCGGTGAACAGGAAACCGCGTAGCCACTCGGTCAGCCCGAAGCCGAAGGCAAGGGCGGCGATGCGGCCGATATCGCTGCTCCACAGCAGCCGGGCGACCATCGTTGCGAAGCCGTAGAAAAAGGCGAGCGCGAAGGGAATGCCGATCACGGCGAAGGGAAGCGCCCAGGCAAAGTCGTCGGCCTCGACCAGCAGCGCCGAGCCGATCCACCAGAGACCGGCGAGAAAATAGCCGAAACCGAACCACCAGCCGACGGCGAAGGCCGGCCGCAGGCGCCGAAACAGGCTGCCGGAGGCCTCGCCGGTCGCTCCGTCGAGCAGCCAGACCAGCAGCGGAAACGAGATGAAACAGGCGGCGAAAAAATCGTAGGGCGCCTGGCCAAGCACCGCCAGGGCGCCTGCAAGAAACGCCACGAGCGCGCGCCGCCAACCCCAAAGCAGAATTATCCGGCCGGCCAGGCGCTCCATGCATACTTCCGAGTCGCGCGAATCAGGACGCAAGATTTATCAGGCCGCGGCCCGCGCTCCAAACGCCGGCCTGTCAGCCGCCGCGCTAAAAGTGCCAGCCCTCAATGCGCAGACCGCTCAGCCGCTCAGCCTCTTCGCGGGAAACGGAGCGGATGGGCTGGGTGAAGGTCCAGACATGGCCTTCGGGGTCGCGGGCCCGGTACTGGCGTTCGCCGTAGAACTGGTCAGCCGGTTCTTGGATTATGTCAGCGCCCGCCGCCCTCGCCTGTTCGCAATGCGCATCCAGGCCATCCTTGAGCCTGACATAGACCGATTGCGTGTTCTTGCCCAAGACCGAAGCCGGGCTCGCGACATACTCACTCCATTCGGAATCGACGATGATATAGCACTCGCCGAACCGCATCTCGGCATGGACGAGCGTTCCGTCGGCATCGCTGACCACCATACTGCGCTCGAAGCCGAAAGCGGCCTCCAGCCACGCCAGCGCGGCAAGAGGATCCCTGTAGAAGACACCGGAACCCAGACTGGCGTGCTTGAACGGGTCGTCGATCGTCATCGGTCCAGCGGAAAACTCACGCCTGCTCGGTGCGCGCCGTGACGCGCCGGCGGCGTTCGCCCTTCTGGCTCTGTACGATGCGCACGCGCTTGACGCGGCGCGGATCGGCGTCGAGGACATGGAACTCGAAGCCTGGAATGGCCTGCACCACCTCGCCGCGCGCCGGCACCCGGCCGAGCGTGTTGAAGATCATGCCGCCGATAGTGTCGACATATTCGCCATGTTCGCCGGCAGCGAAGTCCTCGCCGATCATCTTGGCGACCTCGTCGATCTCGGCCTTGCCGTCGACGATGAAGACGCCGTCACCGGCCTGGGTGATCATCGGCTCGTCATCGTCATGCTCGTCCTCGATATCGCCGACGACCATCTCGACAATATCCTCGAGCGACACAAGCCCGTCCGTGCCGCCATATTCATCGATAACCAGCGCCATCTGCGTGCGCGTCGTCTGCATGCGGCCCATCAGGTCGGAGGCAAGCATCGATGGCGGCACGAACAGAACCTGACGGATCAGATTGAGCTCGCCGATGGTGCGTGCGAGGTCGACCTGGGCGAGATCCAGTTGCGTGGCGACGGGGGTCTTCCTGGTCGTGCGGCCCTTCTTGACGCGCGCGAGCTTGGTGATGTGGGCCAGCACGTCGCGGATATGGACCATGCCGCGCGGATCGTCGAGCGTCTCGGAATAGACCGGCATGCGGGAATGGCCGGACTGCTCGAAGGTGCCCAAGAGGTCGCCTAGCGTCGTGGTGATCTCGACCGCCTCGATGTCGGCACGCGGCACCATGACGTCCTCAACGCGCACCTCGCGCAGCCGCAGGATATTGTTGAGCATGGCGCGCTCGCCAGGCGAGAAGGATTCGGCGTCACTGGCCGCCTCGGCCAACGCGCCGGCGATTTCCTCACGCAGGCTGGTGCCGTTGCGTTGCCTGAACAGGCCCAAAACACGGTCGAACAGGGAAGGTCCAGCAGGCGAATGCTCGCTGGCAGCGCTGCCGGTGCTGGCAGCACCAGGGGTAACGGTACTCGGACTTGACCCCTCTTCCGACGTATCGGAAGCCTTGGGCACACTGCCGGCGTCGGGGCGGGCGGCAGTTTCTGGTTTGTCGTTCATCGTCGTCCGGTCAATTGTCAGATGTAGTTACGCGTAGGGATCGGGAATGGCAAGCCTTGCAAGGGCTGCGCGTTCGATGGCTTCCATCTCCTCGGCCTCGGCGTCGGTCTCGTGATCATGGCCCAGCAAATGCAGCAGGCCGTGGATGACGAGATGGGTGATATGGTTCTGCACCGGCTTGTCTTCCAGTGCCGCTTCGCGTGAAACCGTCTCGGCGGCGAGCACGATATCGCCCAGCATCGGCGGCAGCGGGCCGCCTTGTACAAACGGAAAAGCCGGGAAAGACAAGACGTTGGTGGGTTTGTCCTTGCCGCGCCAGTCGGCATTGAGGGTCCGGATATGGGCGTCGTCGGAAAAAACGATGCTGAGTTCGGAACGGCCCGTGACGCCGGTCTCGGCAAAAGCAGCCTCAACCGCGCGATCGACCAGTCGCGTCAGGCTGGCCTCATCTGGCCAGTCGCCCGCTTCGACCGATATATCGATGTCGACGGGGAGATTCCCGTCGACGAATATTTTGTCCTCAGGCATGAGGCCGCATCGTCAAGATCAATTCTCGGCGCCCAGGCCGCGCGCCAGTTTGGCGTCGCGGTCATAGGCCCTGACGATTTCCGCCACCAGCGGATGGCGAACGACGTCGATATCGTTGAAGCGCACGGTGACCGCGCCGGCCACGCCGTCGAGGACACGCAAGGCTTCGACCAGGCCCGATTTGGTGCTCGGAGGAAGGTCGATCTGGGTCGGATCGCCGGTGACGATCATGCGCGAGTTCTCGCCGAGACGGGTGAGAAACATCTTCATCTGCATCGGCGTGGTGTTCTGCGCCTCGTCGAGGATGACCGCAGCATGCGCCAGCGTACGGCCGCGCATGAAGGCGAGCGGCGCGATCTCGATCACCTCGGCGGCAATGGCGCGCTCGACCTTGTCGGCCGGCATCATGTCGTAGAGCGCGTCATAGAGCGGCCGCAGATACGGATCGACCTTTTCCTTCATGTCGCCCGGCAGGAAGCCCAGCCGTTCGCCGGCCTCGACAGCCGGCCGCGACAGAATGATGCGTTCGACCATGCCACGTTCAAGCAGCATCGCCGCATGCGCCACCGCCAGATAGGTCTTGCCGGTACCGGCCGGACCGATGCCGAACACCAGTTCCGACCGTTCCAGCGCCCGCATATAGGCGTCCTGGTTCAGCGAACGGGCATAGATCGTCTTCTTGCGGGTGGCGATCTGGGCAGCGGAAACCTTGCCCTTGCGCTCCAGCGTCGGCAGCGTCAGCTGATCGTCGGCGGCGACCGCCATGCGCACGGCGCCATCGACGTCGGACTGGCCGATATCGACGCCCTTCTGCAGAATCCCGTAGAGATTGTCCAAGGCGCGGCGCGCCTGTTCGGCGGCAGAAGCGGACCCTTTGATGGTCAGCTGGTTGCCGCGCGAGCGGATATCGACGCCAAGCTTCTGCTCAAGCCGGGCGAGGTTCTCGTCGAACTGACCGTAAAGGGCGCTGGCAAGCTTGTTGTTGTCGAAAGTCAGAACGATGTGCGCCATGTCAGAAGCCCCAGATGCCGGTACCGGGGGCAGGTTCTTCAGCTCTGCTGCGCTCAACCGTCTCTCCTCATCTGCCGAGACCATCAGGCCAATTCGGCGAACAGGCTATTGTAGCCCGTCTTCGTGATTCGCACCTGGATAATGTCACCGATTTCGCCGGCCTTTTCATCAACAATAACCGGCTGCAGCCAAGGTGAGCGGCCGACCTTCTGCCCGGCCTGCCGTCCGGGCTTCTCAATCAGCGTGTCGATGGTGCTGCCGACAAGGCTCAAGCCGAAATCCTGCTGTTGTTTCAAGAGCAATGCCTGCAGGCGCTGCAGGCGCTCGTCCTTGACCGTTTCGGACACATGATCGGGCATGTCGGCGCCCGGCGTGCCGGGGCGAGGCGAATATTTGAACGAAAAGGCCGAGGCGTAGTTCACCTGGCGCACCAGTTCCATGGTCGCTTCGAAATCGGCTTCGGTCTCGCCGGGGAAGCCGACGATGAAGTCCCCGGAGAGTGCGATATCGGGCCGGGCAGTGCGGATGCGGTTTAGCAGCGCCAGATAATCGCTGGCCGTATGCCTGCGGTTCATCGCTTTCAGGATGCGATCGGACCCCGATTGCACCGGCAGATGCAGGTATGGCATCAGCGCCGGCAGGTCGCGGTGGGCAGCGATCAGTTCGTCGTCCATGTCGCGCGGATGGCTGGTGGTATAGCGCAGCCGCGCCAGCCCGGGGATTTCGGCCAGCCGGAACAGCAGGCGGCCAAGGCCCCATTCCTCGCCGTTTTCGCCCTGGCCGTGCCAGGCATTGACGTTCTGGCCAAGCAGCGTCACCTCGCGCACGCCGGCATCGGCCAGACGTCCGGCCTCAGCGACGATCTGCGCCACCGATCGCGACACTTCCGAACCCCTGGTATAGGGCACCACACAGAAGGTGCAGAACTTGTCGCAGCCTTCCTGCACGGTGAGGAAGGCGGTGACGCCGCGCTTGATCACCTCGGCCCGCTTGGGCTGCGGCAGATGCTCGAACTTGTCTTCTATGGCGTAGTCGGTCTCGACAATCTTTTCACCGCCGCGCACTCGCGCCAGCACATCGGGCAGACGGTGATAAGTCTGCGGGCCGATGACCAGATCGACGGCCGGCGAACGGCGGATGATCTCCGCACCCTCGGCCTGCGCGACGCAGCCGGCGACGCCGATCAGCAGTTCGCGGCCGGCAATGGCGCGCTCCGCTTTCATGTCGCGGATGCGGCCGAGCTCGGAATAGACCTTTTCCGCCGCCTTCTCCCTGATGTGGCAGGTGTTGAGCAGCACCAGATCGGCCTCGTCGATGGCATCGGTCGCGGTATAGCCGTCGGCGGCCAGCGCATCGCCCATGCGCTGTGAATCATAGACGTTCATCTGGCAGCCATAGGTCTTGATGAAGACCTTTTTCGCTGCCGTGGCGCGCACAGCCGGCTGCCCGGCCACGGTGCCGATGTCGTCGCTTTCAATCGTGTTCAAGTCCATGCGGCGGCTTCTAACGCCTTTCCGTGACAAAAAACAGACGATTCTCGGTATGCAATCGTAGGCGCACGCCTGCGCTAGCGGCTCGGGCGCGGATCAGCGAGTGCCGCCTGCATCATCTCGCGCACCTGGCTTTCCATCAACTTCGACGTTTCCTTGCGGTTCGAGCCCTTGGCAAAGGCGATCGGCTCGCCGAAATGCACCTCAACGTCGAGCGCGCCTTCGGCCATCAGCACCTTGAGATGCGGCATCAAATCCTCGTCACCGATCCAGGCCGAGATCGGCCGGTGGCGGCGGCCGAGCGGCACGCCGTGCAGGCGCGTGTAGGCGATCGCCACCGGCTGGATGAACACCTGCTCGGCAGCACCCTCGGAAATCGCCATCGAGGCGGCGCCGAACAGCGTGCTTTTGAAGGGCAGGACGGCATTGCCGTCACCGGTCGAGCCCTCGGCAAACAGCACCATGGCATCGCCCTTGGCCATGCGGCTGGCGATCTCGCTCGCCTGGTCGCCCGAGGACCGCTTGCGTTCGCGCTCGATGAAAACGGTGCGCTGCAACTTGGACAGCATGCCGATCAGCGGCCAGCCTTCCATATCGGCCCTGGCGATGAATTTCACATCGGCAAAAGAGCCCAGCACCATGATGTCGGTCCAGGAGATGTGGTTTGCGGCAACCAGCAAGGGCCGTCTGTTGGACAGCGTCCCCTTGACATGAACGCGCATGCCAAGCGCCCTGAGGATCATCCTGTGCCAGATCTTGAGGATGACGGTCTCCGGCCACCAGCCGGTCTTCATCGACAGGATCTGCAATGGCACGAGGACCAGCGACCCGGCGACGACGAGGCCCAGGGCCAGGAAAATCCTGATTTTTCCGATCATACTGTCCTGGTCCTACCCGATCTCTCGCTAGCGAAGATCGCGGCGCATGACAAGCGCGCCGGTCGGCCCGCGATCGGGCGACTTGTAGTAGTCCGGGCGCTTGCCGACTTCGCGGAAGCCCAGCCGGCGATAGAGGGCAATCGCGGCGACATTGGTCTCGTCGACCTCGAGAAACAGCGCTTCGGCGCGCTGCACATGCAGTTCGCGCAGCACCGCATCCATCAACTGCCAGCCCAGCCCCTGGCGACGATGCGATCGCGCCACCGCGACGGTCAGGATTTCGCCTTCGCCGGCGGCCAGCCTCGCCAGCACGAAGCCGACAGGCGGTTTGGCGCCCTGCCCGGTCTCGCGCGCGGCGTAACCGAACACGGTGTCCTGCTCGAGCAAGGCGGCGAACTCGCCATCGGTCCACGGGCGGACGAAGTCCTCGCGGTGCAGCACCGAGACCGCGGGGCTGTCGGTGATCCTGAGCGGCTCGAGCGCATAATCCCGGCGCCGCGATTGGAGAAAAGGTATGCGCATTAATTTTCGTTTTCTTGTTTGACCATGATCTTTTCCGAAAACCGGCTTCCACTTTTCGGGATCATGGTCTGAGCCTTGAAAGAATAAATCCGGCTTGCGGCTTGGCATCCGCGCCGCGCAAATAAAGTGGTTTCGGCCTTTCGCCCTCGCCTTTGGCGGCGGCTAGGCGAGCGTAGGTGACAATGTCGGCTGTGGCTGTCCGAGGCCCGATATCGAAACCACACCCAGCCGAAGCAGCGATCTGCACCGCCGCGGTACCGGCAAGCACCGCAGAGTTCTCCATCGCCAAGGCGGTGGCTTCCGGCAATATGGTCACCGCTGGTCCGTAAGTCAAAACTAACGCTTTGTCGTAAAGCGCGGCATGGATTTCCTCACGCCCGGCATCGAGCGCCGCCAGGACTGCACGGCCGGGAAATGCCGCCGCCGCTTCAGCCGCCAGCGCTTCGAGCGTCGTCACACCGATCGCCGGAATTTTCAACGCCAGCGCCAGGCCACGCGCTGTCGACACACCGACGCGCAGGCCGGTGAAGGAACCGGGACCGACGGAGACGGCAATGGCGCCAAGGCCGGCATAGTCGGTTTCGGCCGCCGTCAGCGCCTCGGCGATGACGGCCATCAGGTGCTCGGCATGGCCCTTGCCGAGATCGAGCACCGAGCGGCCAAGCTCCAGCCCAGCCGCCGCGTCGTAGACGCAGGCGGCGCAGAGGCTGGCGGCACAGTCGATGGCAAGCACTTTCATGAAACGACCGGTTCCGAGAAACACCTCCCTGTGCCTGCCACGGCGCGCCACCGCAAGCACAATTTGTTAAGCGGCTTCGCTTCCCAGCGCGCTATCAGACCTGTTCGATGCGCAGCATGTGGTTGTCCCAGACATAGTCCGGTTCTACCCGTGTCGCGCCGCTGCCCTCGATGATCTCGCCGGCGCCCGTGGTGGCCATGAAGCCCGATCCGTCTGCTGCGAGGCCGCAGACCTCGACCAGCGCGCTGGACGAGACGACGCGGCCATTGGCGGCATCGATCACCACAAGCGAATTGCCTTCCGGCGACGAGACGGCGACGGTGCCAGCTGTCGGATTGGCAGCGACCGAACCGATATAGTTGCGAAAGCCCGACAATACGTCCTGCGGCATGTCGAGAAGCTGCAACTCCTTGCCGCGCGCGGCGCGGCCGACCAGCAGCGGACGATCGGTGCCCGGCCCCCGGTACTGGCAGCCAAACCAGACGGTGCCCGACGGGTCGGTGTCCATGTGACGGATCGACAGCTGGTGCAGTGTCGCCGGCAATTCATGCTTTTCGATCAAGTCGCCAGAGACGCGGTCGATGAGCACATAGGACGGTTTCATGGTCGCGATGTTGAGCTCGGCGCGGCCGTAGTCCGGATGGGTCTCGATGCCGCCATTGGCAACCGCGATCGTCCTGCCGTCGCCCAGCAGCAGGAGCTCGTGCGGCCCCATGCCGTAGGTCGGGAATTCACCGATGCGGCTGAATTTCGCCCGCGCATCATAGACGCCGACGACGCCGGCGGCGTTGTCGAAATCGTTCTCGGTGGCATAGAGCAAGGCGCCGTCGGGTGAGAACACACCGTGGCCGAAGAAATGCCTGCCGGTGACGCTGGCGATGGTCAGCGGGGCGTCGCGCCCGGTGTGATCGAAAACGACGGCAAAGGTGCCGGGCTGGCGGGCGAAGACCACCGAACGCTTCGACAGCGGATCGAAAGTGACATCATGGCCGCGATCGGGCAAATCGATCGCATGCAGCAGCTTGCCGGCCTCGGACAGAACGGCGGCGCCAAAACTGCCGTCGCGCTTGACGAAGGCAGTGGCGAAGACGGCATCCGCCGCAAGTGTCTTTGCCCAGGCCGGCGGCGTCATCGCGGCAGCAAAGCCGATGCCTGCGGCTTTCAGAAAGTCGCGACGGTCAATGAGCGGCGTGCGCATTCTCCATTTCTCCTTTCGAGCATGATCCTGTCCGAAAAGTCTGCAACTTTTCGGGATCATGCTCAGTCCCCATCCAGCGACGAGAAGCCAGCGGTCAGGCCGAATTCGGCGGTCAGCCTGGTGCCGATCAGGGTCGACAGGCTGGAGGTGATCAGCGCGAAATGTTCGAGTTTTTCGCGCAGCGTCGGGTCCGCCAACGTCTTGTTGATCGGACCCTGAATGGACTTCGCGGTGGCGACACCGTTGACCAGCTGGATGTGGATCGACTCTGCCATCCAGAGCGCATCCGGCGGCAGCGCATCACCAAGCTTCGAAGCCTGGAACAACGCATCGATGCCGGCGAGATTTCCCGCCAGCGAATTGGCGGTGTTTTGCGAACGCCAGTAGATCGCCTGTTTCGGCTTGTCCGCCTCGGGCTTGCCGCCGAAAAAGCCTTTCAGACGCACATCCCTCACCATCTCCAGCTCGTTGATGAAGACGCCGACCAGTTCGGTCACCGCCTCGTTGCCGTCGCGGTAGAGGGCGTTCTGCGGTCCCGGATTGGCCCAGAGTGCGGCAAAACCATCTGGCTTGTTCCAGGCTGCGCTGACTTCACCGGCCATGGTTTCGATGTTGCCGGCAACCGCAGCACCGTAGGCGCACCGATAGGGAGCATCCTTTCCCGCCAGCGCGTCGGCGCCATCGCCGTAAAGCACGAATTCCAACGCGCCGAGCCCCTGCATGGCAATGCTCTTGCCTGCCAGCTGTGCCGGATCAATGGCGGTCGGGTCCTTGGCTGACAATACCGCCTGCACCTGTTTCAGGCCGAGGCCCTTGCGATCGGGCCAATAGAGGATGCGCTCCAGCCGGTTGTTCTCCTTGATCGGCCCGAAGCCAATGATTTCTGCTGATGACCAGGCATAGACAGTGGCGGAAAATTCAGCCCGCGCGGCTCCAAGTTCGTCTTGCGAGGGCGCTTCGCAGAGTTTGTGCATCGCCTTCATCAGGGCTTCCGCATGCTGGTGCAGGCCGGCATAGGCCGGCCTGACAAAGCCGTCGATCGCCCGCTGGATGATATCGGAGGCTCTCACGGCCGCTGATGCGGGGAAAGCAGCCAGCAGAGCCAACGGCAGAACGAAAACCAGTGCGGAACGCTTCATCATCAGAGTGACTCCAGGAATTTGAGCAGCGCATCGCGCTCGGTCGCGTTGGCGGCGGCAAAACGGTCGCGCGCCCTTTGCGCCTCGCCACCATGCCACAGGATCGCCTCGGTCAGGCTGCGCGCGCGCCCATCGTGCAGAAAGAAGGAATTGCCGTTGACGGTCTCGGTGAGGCCAATACCCCACAGCGGCGGGGTGCGCCATTCGCTTCCCGTCGCATCGCCCACAGTCTGGCCGTCGGCCAGATCGGGACCCATGTCGTGCAGCAGGAAGTCGGAATAGGGCCAGATCAGCTGGAAGGCCTGCGCCTTGTTGGGCGCGTCGCGACGGGTGACGAATTTCGGCGTATGGCAGGCAACACAGCCGATTTCATAGAAGACCCTCTTGCCGGCGAGCACGTCAGGCGCGGCGAGATCGCGGCGTGCCGGCACGGCGAGGTTCTGCGAATAAAAGGTGACGAGGTCCATCACCGGCTGCGGTGCCTCGACCGAGCCGAGCCGAGCCTGCACGCCATTCGGCATTGCGAGGCATTTTGCTTCGGCGGCGGTGCAGTCGCCCCAATGTTTTGGTTCTTCCGGCGTCGAGATGCCGATGTCGCCGGCAAAGGCGTCCGCCGCCTGCTGGCGGATCGATGCGGTCTGCGCCTTCCAGCCGAAACGGCCAAGCGTCAGTTCCCCGCTCAGGCCGTCGCGCACGATGTTCGGCCTGCCGGAAATGCCGTCGCCGTTGCGGTCGTCCGGGTCGGCGTTGGCGAGGATGTCCGCCGGCGCAATCTGTTCGATCAGGCCAAGGCCGATCATCGGCGGGGTCAGGCGCGGCGACAGCGTGGTGCGCGGATCGAGCGGCCCATAGGCGGGATCAGTGACCGAATAGGTTGGTTTGCGCAAGGGAATCACGGTGCCGTCCGCCAGCGTCACCTGCCGTTCCTGATAGTCGACATGCATCCTGCCTTCGCCACGCAGGCCGGGCACGGCCAGTTCCTGCAACTGCGTGCCGTAGACCGGGTCGGGGAAATTGGGCACCTTGTGGTCGGCAAGCGCGGCTTTCTCCTGCGCGCTGCTCGCCTCGCGCGCCAGTCGCAGAAGCATCGACGTGGTGCCGGCGTCGCCTTCCGGCGGATGGCCGCGGCCATCCTTCAGATGGCAGTTCTGGCAGGCGCGTTCGTTGAACAGCGGACCAAGGCCGTCCGATGCCTGCGTCGAGGATGGCGACGACACCCAATTCTTGCGGAACAAAGCATTGCCGAGCTTGAAAGCGCCCTCTTCCTCGAAGCTGATGTTGGCTGAGGATTGCGAGAAGGCGTCTCGGTCGACGTCCTTCTTCGAGGTGCCAGCGCCACCTTGCATCAACTCGAACGGCTCAGGTTTGGAGAAATTCGTGGTCGGCCTGGTGACGGCGATAACGCGCGCCTGATCCTTTGGATTGACGTCGCTGCGCGTGGTGGCGAGCCCGGCGGGTGGAAGGTCGCCAGCCATCGCTGAAGTGGTCAGCGCCAGCATGAGAATAGAGCAGCACCGACGAGCCAATCCGGCTGGTCTTTTCAGGAGAAGTGGCGAGCCGGCGGCCCGCCGGGAGCGGCGCAGGAATTCTAGCAGGCGCCGCATTCCCGCATGCCTTTACTCCGCCTCGTTGGCCGCGTCGGCGTTGAGCTGGCCGTACTTCTCCTCGCCGATCGAGGCGAGCAGGTCGAGCTGCGTCTCGAGGAAGTCGATGTGACCTTCCTCGTCAGCCAGCAGATCCTCGAACAGTTTCATCGTCACGTAGTCGCCCACCTCGTGGCAGATCTCGCGCGAACGCTTGTAGGCAGTGCGCGCGTCATATTCGCCGGCAAGATCGGATTCGAGCACTTCCTTGACGTTCTGCCCGATGCGCAGCGGCGCCACGGACTGCAGGTTCGGATGGCCTTCAAGGAAGATGATGCGGGCGATGAGCTTATCGGCGTGGTGCATCTCCTCGATCGATTCGGCCCGCTCCTTCTTGGCCAGCTTGGTGTATCCCCAATCCTCCAGCAGACGGAAATGCACCCAATACTGATTGACGGCTCCAAGCTCCAGAAAAAGAGCCTCGTTAAGCCGCTCGATGATCTGCTTTTCGCCTTTCATGGGTTCTGCTCCCGTATTGGACGCGCAGGCCTCTGACGCGATCCAGGTGTGAAACGACATCCACGCCGCTCGCCTCCGAGCGGGCGTGGTAATTTTCGGTGACCCGAATGATCGTTTCGACCACATTTGGAAAGCAGCCGCAACAACGACCGCGCTTCTGCATGGCATGATAGACCTTGGCCGGCACAATCAGTTGCCAGGGGTCCTGATCCAGCAGCCCGACGATCGTCTGCTCGATCTCCTTCTCGGTGATGATGTTGCAATGGCAGATCAGCATAACAGCGCTCGGATGGCTGACGGCGCCTCCCGCGCCGTGTTGTGGCTTCGTTTTCTTACCGGATCCCCATTCCGAAGGCTATCCATCGGCTCCGGATCAGGGCCTTCATGATCTTACTTGAACACCTTGTCGGGTGCGTCGAGGCTGTCGGAGCCCTCGAAGGCAATGGCGTTGAGCTTGAGGGTGCCAACGGCGCGTTCGATCGACTTGGTCTGGTCGATCAGTGCGTCGATTGCCGCCTGCACGGTGGCATTGCCTGCCGTGTTGCCCTCGGCGATCTGCTGGTCATAGGCCTCACCGGCCAATGCTCTCGCCTTGATCGCCTCCATCTTGGCGACGGTGACATCGAGCTTTCCCGACAGCTCGTTGTCGATTGCCGGATCGGCCGCCTTCACCATATCCGCCACAGACGGTCCCGAAACGACGGTGCCGTCGAGCCTGACATAGTTGGCATGATAGGCGGCGCGGATGCCGATGGCGTCATAGAGATGCGAATTGTAGGTGTTGTCGGAGAAGCAGTCCTGCTCCTCTTCCGGGTCGTGCAGCAACAGGCCGAGCTTCATGCGCTCACCCGCCAGTTCGCCATAGGACAGCGAACCCATGCCTGTGAAGATGATCGAGATCGCGGTGTTCGGCTCGCCGTCGACGAGGTTCTTGCGCGCCGCGCCGTCTTCCTTCCAGTCGTTCACCATCTTCTGCAGGTCGGAGACCAGAAGGTCAGTCGCCGATTTCAGGTACTGCGCGCGGCGGTCGCAATTACCGCCAGTGCAGTTCTTGAGATCGTAGTCGGTATAGGGGCGCTCGCCGGCGCCAGGCCCAGTGCCGTGCAGGTCCTGGCCCCAGAGCAAGAATTCGATGGCGTGATAGCCGGTGGCGACATTGGCTTCGATACCGCCGGCTTGCTGCAAGGTGCCGGAGAGGAATTCCGGCGAAAGCTTCGAAGCATCGACCTTCTTGCCGTTGATCTCGATCTCCTTGTTGGCGATCACATTGGCCGTATAGAGCGAATTCGCGTCCGATTCTGTGCCGTAGCTCTTGGCTACGTAGTCGATCAGGCCTTCGTCCAGCGGCCAGGAGTTCACCTCGCCTTCCCAGTCGTCGACAATCTTGTTGCCGAAGCGGTAGACCTCGGTCTGCTGGTAGGGAACGCGCGATGCCTTCCAGGCGTCGCGGGCGGCATTGAGCGTCTCCGCCGAAGGCTTGGCGAGCAGGGCGTCGACCGCTTTGTCGAGCGCCTGAGCCGTGGTCAGCGAATCCTCGTATTTGGCGAGTCCGATATCGGCATAGGTCTTGACGACCGCCTTCGCATCGGTATCCGCCTTGGCAGGCAGCACAAACACCGCTGCCGTCAGCAGCGCCGTGGCGCCGACCGCGGCAAGCCTGCCGCCATATCGTGCTGTCATTATCGCTCTCCAGTTTCTCGGAAATTCTATAAACGGCGCGCGCGCCGGCAGGCGCCAGGCCAGGTCGATGCCAAATGCGCCAAGATTTGCCGCGCCATCGCGCGGTTCGGGGAAGAAAGACACCAAAATGCCTCCAATCGAACGGGTTCAAGGCCCATACATCAAAGGGATGCGCATGTGCGCGAGCGTTCATAAAGCGTCGGCGTCGCTGGAAGTCAACTGGCAGAAGCGATAAAATGCAATTGAAACAACAGTTTAGAATTATTCTAAACTACAACAGTCAACTTTATGCCCCACCTGCACCGGCATTGCCATCGAACTGTACGATTGACAGCCGCCGTTCCGGGTGCGACCCGCAAACGCTCTCTTGCGGCGGTGCCAGACAATTGTCACCTGGCGAGAGATCCTAGGATCGAGCCAGGATTTGGGACACGATGAAGAACGGCGTGGTCATTGTCGGTGCGGGTCATGCGGGCGTGCAGGCGGCCGCCAGTCTGCGCGAGGACGGCTATGACGAGCCGGTGATCCTCATCAGTGACGAGAACGAACTGCCCTACCACAAGCCGCCGCTGTCGAAGACCTTCATCAAGGATGCCGGGGCCAAACCGCAACCTTTGCGGGGCGAGGCGTTTTATACCGGCAGCGCGATCGACTACCGGCCGGGCATCCGGATCGACCGCATCGATGCCGGCGGACGCCGCCTCGACATTGCCGGCGGCGGTACGCTTGCCTTCGACCATCTGATCCTGGCGACAGGTTCGCGCCCGCGTGTCCTGCCGCTGCCGGGCTCGGATCTGCCCGGTGTTTTGTCGTTGCGGTCGCTGGCCGATGCGCGGCGGATCCGCGAGCTGAGCGCGCAAAGCGAAGATGTCGTCATCCTCGGTGGCGGCTTCATCGGGCTGGAGATCGCCGCGACGCTGCGCGCGGCCGGCCGCACGGTGACGGTGGTGGAAGCGGTCGACCGGCTGCTCGGCCGCGCCGTGGCGCCGGTGGTGGCGAGCCATGTCCGGCAAAGGCTGGAAGCGACGGGCGCGCGCATCCTGACTGGCACCTCGATTTCAAAACTCGAAGGCGAAAACGGCCATGTCGTCGCCGCGATCACCTCGTCAGGCGAAAGGCTGCCGGCGCGCATGGTCATTGTCGGCATCGGCGCCGTGCCCAATATCGAACTGGCGCAGGACGCCGGCCTCACCATCGCCAACGGCATCCGCGTCGATCATCAGATGCACAGTTCGATGCCGGAAATCCTGGCCATCGGCGACGCCGCCTCCTACCGGCACTGGTTCACCGGCGGCGACGTGCGGCTGGAATCGGTGCAGAACGCCACCGACCAGGCGCGGCTTGCGGCCCGCACCATAACCGGCCATGCCGATGCCTATTCGGCGGTGCCATGGTTCTGGTCCGACATTGGCGACATTAAGCTGCAGATGGTCGGGCTGACCGCTGGCGCTGACAGCCATGTCGTGCTGGGCGACCTGCCCGACAACAAGTTTTCGATCTACCACTATGCCGGCGACCGGCTGCTCGGCATCGAATCCGTCAACCGCCCTGGCGACCACATGCTCGGCCGCAAGATGCTCGGCGCCGGCTTCTCGCCGACGCCGCAGACAATCGCAGCTGGTCCCGAGGGGCTGAAAGCGGCGCTGGCAGCGTTTCAAACCGCCGAGCCGGCGAAGGCTGTCGGCTAGTTTTGAAAGATTTTGTTCGAGCAATCACCAATCGGAGCCATGTCGTGAGCAGCGAATATTTCCGTGAATTGATCCGCCGCGATCAAGACCGCCATCTGCTTCGACGTCTCCTCCTTGAGGGCGCGTCATCCGAGCCGGGCGCTCCGGTTGATGATGGCTATTTCGCAGCACTGCGAAAACGAGCGCAGGGCCAATAAATTCGCGGCCTCAACGCCCCCGCTTTGCGCTACGCATGCACACATCTTCTGTGACTGGCGTGACTGATCGGCCCGAGGCTTGATTGCCTCGTGGTTCCCCCAATCCGTCGCTGCTTCGCAGCGCCACCTTTCCCCCCTCCGGAGGGAAAGGAAGGGAGCGTTGCTGGACGAGCGTTGACGGCAAAAAGCGTGGCGCCTTTCCTCTACCCCGTCGATCGGGGGATCCGAAGGACGGGCGAGACCCGTGGCTCGCCCCGGCAGGTGGCTCGGCGAAGCCGAGACGGAGTGGGGGTCGACCAGCGCTGCAAGCTGCCATGCACGCTATCGCCAAGACCAGCGGCTTGGAAATGAGTGCATGCCGTAGCCACGTTGTAGGGGCGAGGAACCCAAGTCTTCGGAGGGCGCGACATCCGTGATTAGCGTTTCTTCGCTCCCATGAAATGGGGAGAGGTGGCCGCGAAGCGGACAGAGAGGGGGCGGGCGCCGCCATATGCGATTACCCTCCCCCTTGTGGCGAGGGTCGCTGCAAAGCAGCGGGGTGGGGGTCAGCGCCAAGCCCCCCACCCGGACCTTCGGTCCGACCTCCCCACAAGGGGGAGGTAGAACGCTCAGGCAGCGCAGACTTCGCGGATCGAGCTTTCCAGGATATCGAGCGCCTCGTTCATGATCTCGTCCTGGATGGTGATCGGTGCCAGGAAGCGGATGACGTTGCCGTAGACGCCGCAGGTCAGCAGGATCAAACCCTTGTCGAGCGCCTTCAGCCGGATCGCATTGGCGATCTCGGCCGACGGCAAGCCCTTCTTGACGTCGTTGAATTCGACCGCGTTCATGAAGCCGAGACCCCTTATGTCGACGATCTCGGGCACGTCGTCGCGGATCGACTGCAGGCGCTGCTTCAGTCGTGCGCCCAGCGTGTTGGCGCGGTCGCAGAGCTTTTCGTCCTCGATCACGTCGAGCACCGCGTGCGCGGCGGCAACGCCGATCGGGCTGCCGCCATAGGTTCCGCCGAGGCCGCCGGGGCCGGGCGCATCCATGATCTCGGCGCGGCCGGTGACCGCCGCCAGCGGGAAGCCGCCGGCCAGGCTCTTGGCCATGGTGGTGATGTCGGCCGCGACTTCATGATGGTCCATCGCGAACATCTTGCCGGTGCGGGCAAAGCCGGTCTGCACCTCGTCGGCGATCAGCAGCATGCCGTGCTGGTCGCAGAGCTTGCGCAGTGCCGTCAGGAATTCGCGAGGCGCGTCGTAGAAGCCGCCCTCGCCCTGGACCGGCTCGATGATGATGGCAGCGACGCGGGCTGGATCGACATCGGCCTTGAACAGCCGGTCGAGCGCGGCCAGCGAGTCTGCCACCGATACGCCGTGCAGCGGCACCGGGAACGGCGCGTGGTAGACGTCGCCCGGCATGGCGCCGAAGCCGACCTTGTAGGGCACGACCTTGCCGGTCAGCGCCATGCCCATGAAGGTGCGGCCGTGGAAGCCGCCGGCGAAAGCGATGACGGCCTGGCGGCCAGTGGCGTTGCGGGCGATCTTGATGGCGTTCTCGACCGCCTCGGCGCCGGTGGTGACGAAGATCGTCTTCTTCTCGAACTTGCCGGGCAGCATGGCGTTCAGCCGTTCGGCCAATCGCACATAGCTCTCATAGGGCACGACCTGGTGGCAGGTGTGGGTGAAGCGATCGAGCTGCGCCTTGACGGCCTCGATGACCCTGGGATGGCGATGGCCGGTGTTGACGACGGCGATGCCCGAGGAGAAGTCGATGTAGCGGCGGCCTTCGACATCCCAGATTTCCGAATTTTCAGCCCGGTCGGCGTAGATTTGCGTGGTCATGCCGACGCCGCGCGAGATCGACTGGTTCTTGCGTTCGGAAATGGCTGAATTCTTCATGATATCCCTCATCGGGCCGGCGCCCGTTCTCGTTGATCAAATGTCTTCTGACCTTATTTCACGTTTTCCTCAAGTCGGCACCATCGGCTGGCGATTGGGCCTGCGACGGGCAGATCCCAGCCTTAACCAGTCGGGCGATACGCGTACGAGACCGGTTTCCTTTTTCCGGAGATCGATTATCCTCAAGATATCCGCGAGGCATCGCGATCAGCGGCTGGGGGAGCCCATGAGCAGGAACGCGACATCGTCCGTCTCGCTACCATCCGTCAGAACCTCCAGCGTTTTGTCTTTTCCAGCCGTGTCGGCAGTGTGCGTCTGCACAGCCGCATTGCTGCTGGCCGGCTGCCAGAAGCAGGAAGCGGCGGACAAGAAACTGCCGGTCATGGTGCGCACCGAAACGGTGGCGATGGCCGACTATGCGCCGCGAACCTCGCTGACCGGGGTGATCGCGGCGCGCACGCTGAACAATCTGTCGTTCCGGGTCGGCGGCCGCGTGGCCGAGCGGCTTGTCGATGTCGGCCAGCATGTCGACCAGGGCGCGGTGCTTGCCCGCATCGATCCGCAGGAGCAGCAATCCGATTTGCGATCGGCACGGGCCGATCTTGACGCTGCACAAGCGCAACTGACCCAGTCCGCCGCCGCCTTCGAGCGGCAGAAGACGCTGCTTGCCCAGGGCTTCACCACCAGGCGCGACTATGACGCCGCCGACCAGGCGCTGAAGGTGGCGCAAGGCAGCGTCGACGCCGCGCAGAGCGCATTCGCCAATGCCCAGCAAAACCTGTCCTTCACCGAGCTCAAGGCCGGCGCCCCCGGCGTCATCACCGCCCGCCAGGTCGAAACCGGCCAGGTGGTGCAAGCGGCGCAAACCGTCTTCACCGTCGCCGAAGACGGCGACCGCGACGCGGTGTTCAACGTCCAGGAGACGCTGGTTGCCAAGACGCCGCCCTCGCCGGCAGTGACGATCACACTGTTGTCCGACCCGCAGGTCCGGGCAAAAGGCACGGTGCGCGAAATCGCGCCGGCGGTCGACCAGGCCTCCGGTTCGATCCGCGTCAAGATCGGCATTCCCGATACACCTGCCGGCATGCCGTTGGGGGCGGCCGTCATCGGCTCGGTCAGCGCCAAGCCGGCGAAGGCGATCCTGCTGCCCTGGCAGGCGCTGACGTCCAGCGCCGGCAAACCGGCGGTCTGGATCGTCGATCCGTCGACCAAGGCGGTGGCGACGACGCCGGTCGAGGTGCTGGCCTACGATTCGGGCACGGTCGTCATTGCCAGCGGGCTGAACGAGGGCCAAAGCGTCGTCACCGCAGGCGGGCAGTTGCTCAGTCCCGGGCAGACGGTCGAGATATCGGGGGCGGGCCAATGAACCGGCTGTCGCAGATGCTGCTTGGCCTGTTAGCGCTTGGCGCGCTCGCCGCCTGCTCGAAATCCGAGGAAAAGCCGCCGGAGATCATCCGGCCGGTGCTGTCGGTGGTGATCCAGCCACGGACCACCCAGATCTATGGCTTTGCCGGCTCGGTCGAGCCGCAGGTCAGCGCCGACCTCGCCTTCCGCCTGCTCGGCCGGGTCGTCTCGCGCGACGTCAAGGTCGGCGACATCGTCAGCAAGGGCACGACGATCGCCGCACTCGACCCGACCGCGCTGGAACTGGCGGTGCAAGCGGCCACCGCCGAGCTCTCCAATGCCGAGGCACAGTTCGCCAACGCCGCCGCCAGCGAAGAGCGCCAGCGCCAGCTGCTTGCCTCCGCCAACACCACGCAGGCCGTCTTCGATACCGCCCAGCAGGCACGCAAAGCCGCAGAAGCCAGCGTCGAGCGGGCCAAGGCCGCGCTTGCCAAATCACAGGAGCAGCTTGGCTATGCCAGGTTGTTTTCGGATTTCGACGGCGTCGTCACCGCTGTCGGCGCCGAGGTCGGGCAGACCGTTTCGGCCGGCCAGACGGTCGTCACCGTGGCGCGCTCGGATCTGCGCGAAGCGGTGGTCGACATTCCCGACCAGCTAACCGGCGATCTCACCGCCGGCACGCCGTTCCAGGTCATCCTGCAATCGCTGCCGACGATCGAGACCCAGGCCAAGCTGCGCGAAATCGCGCCGCAAGCCGAGGGCTCGACCCGCACACGGCGCGTCAAGCTGACGCTTACCGATCCGCCGCAGGCCTTCCGGCTCGGCTCGACGGTGACGGCGACCCGCGTGACCAAGGTGGCGCCGACGATCGAACTGCCCATCTCCGCGCTGCTCGAAAAGAACGGGGCCGACAAGGTGTGGATCGTCGATCCACAAACCTCGAGCGTGAGCGCGAAAGAGATCAAGGTGGCCGCCAAGGGTGCTGCCACCTTCACCGTCACCGAGGGATTGGAGGCCGGCACGCGCGTCGTCACCGCGGGCGTCCACAGCCTGAGCGAAGGCCAGAAGGTCAAAGTGCCGGAGGGCGGCGTCTGATGAAGGGCTTCAATCTCTCCGACTGGGCGCTCAGCCACCGCTCCATGGTCTGGTATTTCATGCTGGTCTTCGTGGTGGCCGGCATCTTCTCCTACCTCAATCTCGGCCGCGAGGAAGACCCCAACTTCACCATCAAGACGATGATCATCCAAGCCAACTGGCCGGGCGCGTCGGTCAAGGAGACATTGCAACAGGTCACCGATCGCATCGAGAAGAAGCTCGAGGAGCTCGACAGTCTCGACTATACCAAATCCGTCACCACCGCCGGCCAGACCGTCATCTTCGTCAACCTGAAGGACACCACCAAGGCGCGCGATGTCGTGCCGAACTGGATTCAGGTGCGCAACATGGTCAACGACATCAAGGCGCAGTTTCCGCAAGGCGTGCAGGGACCGTTCTTCAATGACCGTTTCGGCGATGTCTACGGCAACATCTACGCCTTCACATCGGACGGGCTGACGCCGCGCCAGCTGCGCGACTATGTCGAGGATGTCAGGACCAGGATCCTGGCCGTGCCGAACGCCGGCAAGGTCGATCTCGTCGGCGCCCAGGACGAAGCCATCTATCTCGAATTCTCGACCCGCCAGATCGCGGCCCTCGGCCTCAACCAGCAGGCGATCGTGGCCAGTCTGCAGGCACAGAACGCCATCACGCCGTCGGGCGTCGTCGAATCCGGCCCCGAGCGCGTCAGCGTGCGCGTCGGCGGCCAGTTCACCTCGGAGGAGAGCCTGCGCGCCATCAATCTGCGCGTCAACGACCGCTTCTTCCGGCTGAGCGACGTAGCAACGATCCGGCGCGGCTATGCCGATCCGCCGACGGCGCTGTTCCGCTTCAACGGCCAGGATGCGATTGGGCTCGCCATCGGTATGAAGCCCAACGCCAATCTGCTCGAATTTGGCGCGGCGCTGGAAAAGGAAATGAAAGCGGTGCTGAGCGACCTACCGGTCGGCGTCGGCGTGCATCTGGTCGCCGACCAGCCTGTCATCGTCGAGGAAGCGGTTTCGGGCTTCACCCGGGCGCTGGCCGAGGCGGTCGCCATCGTGCTCGCGGTGTCCTTCATCAGCCTCGGCATGCGCGCCGGCTTCGTCGTGGCGCTGTCGATCCCGCTGGTTCTGGCCATCACCTTCACGGTCATGGCCTATCTCGGCATCTCGCTGCAGCGCATTTCGCTCGGCGCGCTGATCATCGCGCTCGGCCTGCTGGTCGACGACGCGATGATCGCGGTCGAGATGATGGTGGCGCGGCTGGAGGTCGGCGACAATTTGCGCAAGGCGGCGACGTACGTCTACACCTCGACCGCCTTCCCGATGCTGACCGGCACGTTGGTGACGGTCGCCGGCTTCATCCCAATCGGCCTCAACAACAGCGCCGCCGGCGAATACACCTTCACGCTGTTCGTCGTCATCGCGGTCTCGCTTCTGGTGTCATGGATCGTGGCGGTGCTGTTTGCGCCACTGCTCGGCGTCACCATCCTGCCGGCGACGATGAAGGCAAAGCATCACGACCAGCCCGGCCGCTTCACCGCGCTGTTCCGGCGGGTGCTTGTCGGCTCGGTGCGCCATCACTGGCTGACCATCATCGTCACGGTGCTGTTGTTTGCCGGCTCGATCGCCGGCTTCGGGCTCGTCCAGCAGCAGTTCTTCCCACCGTCGGACCGACCGGAGCTCATCGTCGACTGGAACCTGCCGCAGAACTCGTCGATCACCGAGACGCGCGACCAGATCGAGCGTTTCGAAGGGCGGGCGCTGGCCGGCAACCCCGACATCGACCATTTCTCGTCCTATATCGGCCAGGGCGCGGTGCGCTTCCTGCTCGCCTTCGACGTGCAGCCAGCCAATCCCTATTTCGGCCAGACCGTGATCGTCACCAAGAGCATCGAGGCCCGTAACCGGATCAAGCCGGTGCTGGAGAAATTGTTGCGCGAGGAGTTCGTCGGCACCGACGCCTTCGTCAAGCCGCTCGAACTCGGGCCGCCGGTCGGCCGCCCCGTGCAGTACCGTGTCGGCGGCCCCGACATTCAGATGGTGCGGGAGCTGGCGCAGCAAGTCGCCGGCCTGATCTCGGCCAATGCAAAGCTGGCGGCGCCGACTTTCGACTGGAACGAACCGCAGCGCGTGCTCAAGGTCGATGTGCTGCAAGACAAGGCGCGGCAACTCGGCATCACCTCCTCCGACATCGCCAGCGCGCTGAACAGCACGGTTGGCGGCGCCACCATCACCCAGGTGCGCGACGCCACCTATCTGATCAACGTCATCGCCCGCTCGCGCGAGGCCGAACGCGGTTCGATCGACACGCTGCAGAACTTGCAGCTGCCGACCAGCACTGGCGAGGCGATCCCGCTCGCGGCGGTCGCCAACTTCCGCTACGACCTCGAACAGCCGACTGTGTGGCGGCGCAACCGCATTCCGACGATCACCGTACGCGCCGGGCTGGTTGGCGATGTGCTGCCGGCCACTGTCGTCAACGAGCTGAAGCCATCGGTCGACGCCTTCATCGCCAAGCTGCCGGCCGGCTATTCCGTCCAGACTGCCGGCTCGGTCGAGGAAAGCGCCAAAAGCCAGGGACCGATCGCCGCCGTGGTGCCGCTGATGCTGTTCGTCATGGCGACCATCCTGATGATCCAGCTGCAAAGCTTCCAGCGCCTGTTCCTGGTGGTTGCGGTGGCGCCGCTCGGGCTGATCGGCGTGGTGGCGGCCCTGGTGCCCAGCGGCGCGCCGCTCGGTTTCGTCGCCATCCTCGGCGTGCTGGCCCTGATCGGCATCCTGATCCGCAACTCGGTCATCCTCATCGTGCAGATCGAGGACCTTGTCGCCGAAGGCAAGGACCGCTGGGCGGCCGTCATCGAGGCCACGGAACACCGCATGCGGCCGATCGCGTTGACCGCGGCCGCCGCCAGCCTCGCGCTGATCCCAATCGCGCGCGAAGTGTTCTGGGGGCCGATGGCCTATGCGATGATGGGCGGTATCATCGCCGGAACGGCGATCACGCTATTGTTCCTGCCGGCGCTTTATGTGACGTGGTTCCGGATCAAGGAGCCGAAACCGGTGCAAGATAGCGAAGGCGCACACGGGGAAACGGTGCAGGAAGGTGGGGCAGCCTGAAATCCCTTAACCCGTGCGGACGAACCCCTCGCTGGCCCTGAGCAGGTTGCGCGTATAATCCTCTGTCACCCGGTGAGCGACAAGTTGGGCCGCCGTCAGATTTTCCACCGCCTCGCCGCCCTGCATCACCATCAGCCGCTCGCACATATGGGTGACGATGGCGAGGTCGTGGCTGACCATCAGGAAGGTCAGCTTGCGCCGCCTGCGGACCTCTTCCAACAGGTTGAGCACTTCCGCCTGCACCGAGGCATCGAGCGCCGAGGTCGGCTCGTCGAGCAGCAGGATCGACGGTTCGAGGATCAACGCGCGGGCAATGGCGACGCGTTGGCGCTGGCCACCCGACAATTGGTGCGAGTAGCGGAAGCGGAAACCGTTGCCGAGGCCAACCTCATCGAGCGCCTGCTGGATACGCTTTTCGCCGTCGGCAAAGCCATGGATGGCAAGCGGTTCCTGCAGCAGCCGGTCAACAGTCTGGCGCGGGTGCAGCGAGCCATACGGGTCCTGGAAGACCATCTGCACTTCGCGGTAAAAGGCCTTGTCGCGGCGCGATCCAAGCTTCTTGCCATTGACGGTGATGTTGCCCGACGCGACCGGCGCAAGGCCGGCGATCGCCCTGAGCAGCGTCGATTTGCCGGAACCGGATTCGCCGACCAGGCCGAAGGATTCGCCTGACCTGACTTCGAGGCTGACGCCTTTCAGCGCGCGAAAGCGGTCGAAGATCACTTCCAGCCCGTCGACGGTGATCGCAGCCGTCATGCCGCCCACTCCGGCTTGCGGTCGAGCACCGGCAGAGGATGGCGTTCGAAGCCGATCCTGGGCATGCAGTTGAGCAGGCCGCGCGTGTAGGGGTGCTGGGCCTGGCCGAGTTCGGAGGCCTTGAGCTGCTCGACCACCTTGCCGGCGTACATGACGATGACGCGATCGCAGAAGGACGAGACCAGACGCAGATCATGCGAAATGAAAATCAGCCCCATGCCCCGATCGCTGACCAATTTATCGAGGATGCCGAGCACGTCGAGCTGGACCGTGACGTCGAGCGCCGAGGTCGGCTCGTCGGCGATCATCATTTCCGGTCCGGCGATCAGCATCATGGCGATCATGGCGCGCTGGCCCATGCCGCCGGACACTTCGTGCGGATGCAGGTCGTAGACGCGCTTGGGGTCACGTATCTGCACCGCTTCCAGCATGGCCAGCGCGCGCTCGCGCGCCTCTGCCTTGGAGACTTTCTCATGCGTACGCAGTGTTTCGACGATCTGGCGGCCGATGCTCATCACCGGGTCGAGCGAATATTTCGGATCCTGCAGGATCATGGCGATGCGGTTGCCCCGCAGCGCCCGGCGTTCGCGTGGCGAGATGCCGAGCAGGTCAATGCCGTCGAAGGCCAGTTTCTTGGCCGATATCCTGGCCTGCGGTGGCGTCAGGCCCATGATGGCGCGGCCGGTCTGCGACTTGCCCGAGCCGGACTCGCCGACGATGCCGAGGCGTTCGCGGCCAAGCGAGAAGGAGACACCGCGCACCGCCTCGATCAGCCCGGTGCGGGTGGGGAAGGTGACGCGCAGATCGTCGACGTCGAGAAGTGTCTTCGTCTCCCTGCTCATTGGTCACCACTCCGGGGATCGAGCGCGTCGCGCAGGCCGTCGCCAAGCAGGTTGAAGCCGAGGCTGACGATGAGAATGGCGAAGCCCGGCGCACCGGCCACCCACCATTGGTCGAGGACGAAGCGCCGGCCCGACGCGATCATGGTACCCCATTCGGGCAGCGGCGGCTGCGCGCCGAGGCCGAGGAACCCGAGGCCGGCGGCGGTCAGGATGATGCCGGCCATGTCGAGCGTCACCCTGACGATCAGCGAGGAGATGCAGAGCGGCATGATGTGACGCAGCACGATGCGGAACGGCGAGGCGCCCATCAATTGCACCGCCTTGATGTAATCGGAATTGCGCACCGTCAGCGTTTCCGCGCGGGCAATTCGTGCATAAGGCGGCCACGAGGTGATGGCGATGGCAAGCACGGCGTTCTCGATGCCCGGACCCAGCGCTGCGACAAAGGCCAGCGCCAGGATCAGCTTGGGGAAGGCGAGGAAGATGTCGGTGATGCGCATCAGGATGGCATCGGTCCAGCCGCCGGCATAGCCGGCGACGGTGCCGACCAGCAGGCCGATGGGGGCCGCGATGATGGCGACCAGGATGACCACATAGAGCGTCCAGCGCGAGCCGTAGAGGATGCGCGACAGGATATCGCGACCGAGATCGTCGGTGCCGAACCAGTGTTCGGCGCTCGGCGCCAGCAGCCTTGAATTCTTGAGATCGCCGAATGTCGGCGAATAGGGTGCCAGCACGCCGGCGAGGGCGGCGATGACCAGCAGGGCGATGATGATCAGCAGGCCAACAAAGGCCAGCCGGTTGGCGGAGAAGCGCCGCCACGCGACATAGGCGCGGCCGAGCCTTGCCTGCATGCGCGAGGCCGGCCGCTCGCTGAGCAGCCAGTCGCGACGGCTCTGGATCGCCTCGGCGCTCATGCGGATTTCGTCCTTGGATCGAGCACGCGGTAAAGCAGGTCGGACAGGAGATTGATGCCGATGAACACCGAGCCGATGACGATGGTGCCGCCGAGCACGGCGTTCATGTCGGCGTTCTGCAGCGAGTTGGTGATGTAGAGGCCGATGCCTGGCCAGGAGAAGACGGTCTCCGTCAGCACCGAACCTTCGAGCAGCCCGGCATAGGAAAGCGCGATCACCGTGACCATCGGCACCGCGGCGTTGCGCAACGCGTGTCCCCAGATGATGCGGGTTTCCGACAGGCCCTTGGCACGCGCCGCGACGATGTATTCCTGCGTCAGTTCGTTGAGCATGAACGAGCGCGTCATGCGGCTGATATAGGCGAGCGAAAAATAGCCGAGCAGCGAGGCCGGCAGGATGATGTGCCGGAAGGCGTCGTAAAAGACATCCCACTGACCCTGCATCGCGGAGTCGAGAAGGTAGAAGCCGGTGATCGGCGTGAAGGTGTATTCATAGACGACGTCGAGCCGTGCCGGAAAGGCCACCCATTGCAGCTTGGCGTAGAACAGCACGAGCCCAAGCAGACCGAGCCAGAAGATGGGCACGGAATAACCGATCAGGCCGATGACACGCACGACCTGGTCGATGAGGCTGCCGCGCTTGACCGCGGCCAGCACGCCAAGCGGTACGCCAAACAGCGCGCCGATCAGTGTCCCCAGCGTCGCCAGTTCCGTCGTTGCCGGAAGCGCGCGGCGGATGTCGCTCATGACCGGATTTGTGGTCAGCACCGAGGTGCCGAAATCACCGTTCAGGGCATTTTTCACATAGATGTAGAACTGCTCGATGAGAGGCAGGTCGAGACCCATCTCGCGGCGCGTGCGTTCGACGACATTGAGAGGCGCGCGATCACCGAGCACCGCCAGCACCGGATCGATCGGGATGACCCGGCCAATGAAGAAGGTGACCGCGAGCAGACCAAGATAGGTCGTGACCGCGATGACCAGGAAGCGGCCGATCGCCGATGCAAGGGCGACGGCGCGGGCGCTGCCGCGCCCGCTCTGGTTTTCAACCGCGCTCATGCGGCGCGTCCGACCGCATTATTCCTTGGAGACCGACCCGACGAAATTGGTGTCGAAACTCGGGCCGAGCGCGAGGCCCTTGAGGTTCTTGCGCAGGCCAACCACTTCCAGCTGCTGGTGAATGATCACGAACGGGCTGGTGTCGAGAATCTTCTTCTGCAGATCCTTGTACATGTCGGCGCGTTTGCCAGAATCCTTCTCCAGCAGGGCCGCTTCCGTTTCCTTGGTCAGGTCCGGAATGTCCCAGCTATTGCGCCAGGCGAGGGTGTGCGACTTGCCGGCATCCGAATTATCGGGGTTCGACGCAAACGTCTGGGCATTGGAGTTCGGATCGAAATAATCCTGGCCCCAATTGCCGATATAGATGTCATGATTGCGGGCGCGGTATTTGGTCAGCGTCTGCTTGCCGTCGCCCGGAATAATCTCCAGCTTGATGCCGGCCTGTCCCAGCGTCTGCTGGATCGATTCCGCCATGCCTGTGGTCGGCTGTCCCGTTCGCACGTCCATGGTGACGCTGAAGCCGTCAGGCAGGCCGGCCTTGGCCAGCAGTTCCTTGGCCTTGGCGACATCCAGCTTGAACGGATTGTCGTCCACGGCGCCGAGGTCGCCCTTGGGCAGGAAGGATTGGTGGATCTCGCCGATGCCCTTGAGGATGGTCGTGCTCAGCGCATCGTAGTCGACCAGATATTTGAAGGCCTGTCGTACCTCGGGTTTGGCGAGGTTCGGATTCTTCTGGTTGAGGCTGATGTAATAGACCGTGCCCTTCGGCGCGCTGGTGGTGGTGAGGTCGGCGTTCTTGGCAATGGCGTCGAGATCGTTCGGCTCGAGGTTGCGGGCAACGTCGATGTCGCCGGCTTCGAGCGCCAGGCGCTGGGCGGAGCTTTCCTTCATGTTGCGGTAGATGACGCGGGCGAGCTTGGCCTTCTCGCCGTAATAGTTGTCGTTGCGCTCCATGACGACGGCTTCGTTGGCGCGCCATTCGCGCAGCTTGTAGGCGCCGGAACCGGCATAGCCGGTCTTCAGCCAGGCATTGCCGAAGTCATTGTCCCATTTGTAGTCGGCGCTCGGTGTCACCGCAGCGACGTGTTCCTTGACCAGCTTGGCGTCGACCACCGAGGCGACCGTTGCCGAGAGGCAGTTCAGCACGAAGCTCGGCGCATAGGCCTTGTCGACGGTGAACTGGAAGGTGGCGTCGTCGACGGCCTTGGCCTTTTCGGTGACGTTGTCGCCGCTGATGCCGAACTGACCGATGATGAAGGCCGGGCTCTTGTCCAGCTTGACGGCGCGCTCGAACGAATAGGCGACATCGGCCGCGGTGATCGGGTTGCCCGAGGCGAATTTGAGGCCCGGCTTGAGCTTGAATGTATAGGTCAGGCCGTCATCAGAAACGGTCCAGCTCGCGGCGAGATCCGGCTTGACCTTGGAGGTGTCGCTGAGGTCGAGGCGGACAAGCAGATCATAGGTGTTGCCGGTGACTTCGGCGGTCGACAGCTCGAACGCCTCGCCCGGATCCATGGAGATGATGTCGTCGATCGCGAAGCCTTCGACCAGCGTGTCGGCGGGCGTGACCGCGCCAGCCGGCGCTCCGGCCAGAAGCAGTGCCGACATGGCGGCACCCGCAAGTAGGATGCGGGAGCGTAGAGCAAACTTTTCCATCATCATGGTGATTGTTCCCTGTTTTGTTGTTTGTTGACCTGAGTTCCCGGCTCAGGATTGCAGAACTCTTTTCGGGGCCTAAGGACGGCCCTCCGACCCCCTTACCGTTGCGGTTTTTGTCCAGTTGGTCAACACCATATCCGGCGGCCTCGTGGCCGGCAACGAGCATTTATACGACGACCCATTGGACCAGAATGGCGGCTAGCACGTCGACGCACAGGCTGGCCAATCGAGGCTGTGGAAAGGGAAAATCTGCTAGAGGCTCACCGTTTCGCGGAAACGGCGAACCTCTCTATCTCTTTGTTTTGACGCAATTCCTGACGGAAAACCGTTCACACTTTTCCTGGAATTGCTTTGATTTCAGCGCTATTTCAGCGCGGCGACCAGACCTGTGTCGGGAAAACAGGTCGCAGACTGGCCGTTCTTGGCCTGCCATTTGCCGATCGAGCGGCGGGTCTTGAAGCCGGGCAGGCCGTCGGCGCTGCCGACATCATAGCCCTTGGCTTCCAGCGCTCGTTGCAGGGCGGCAATGTCGGAACGGTGGAGATCGCCGACCGGCCCCCAGCTGCCGGAAAAATTCTGATCGCCATGCGCAATGCGGTCAGCGCCATGGCCGATGAAGAGCGCGTAGAGGTCGCTGGTGTTGTATTCCTTCAGCACGTAGAAATTGGGCGTGGTGATGAAGGCCGGACCACTGCGGCCGGCCGGCATCAAAAGGAAGCCCTCCGCCTTCAGCTCACTCGCCGGAAATGCTTTTCCGCCGACACGGCTGATACCCATCGCCGCCCACTCAGATATCTTCTTGCCTTGATCGGGGCCTTCCAGCGAGCAGGAGACGCCGTCGGGCACGGTCACCTCGAACCCCCAGCCACGGCCCCTCACCCAGCCATAGTGGACGAGATAATTGGCGATCGAGGCGAGCACGTCAGGCGTCGAGTTCCAGATGTCGACGCGGCCGTCGTCGTCGAAATCCACGGCATGCTTGAGGAAGGAGGTCGGCATGAATTGTGGCTGGCCGAGCGCACCGGCCCAGGACGATTTCATCGCGCCGACCGGCGCCAGTCCGCGTTGGACGATTTCCAGCGCTGCAAGCAGCTCAGTGCGGAAAAAATCCTTCTTGGTCGACATGAACGCCTTGGTGCCCAGCACTTCGAAGGCGTCGTAAGGCATCTTCGCCGCGCCGAAGCCGGTCTCGCGGCCCCAGATCGCCAGAACGATCTCGCCGGGCACGCCATAGCGTTTTTCGATTGCGGCCAACGTCTTGGCGTTGGTGGCTTCGCGTGCGCGTCCGCCTGACGTCACCGCACGAACCGTCTTCTCGGCGAAATAGGCGCCGGGCGAGCCGAACTCGGCCTGATGCTGCTTCTGTGGCGTCTTCGGCTTCTCGCCGGGCATGACAAGGTCGGGCAGCTTCACATTGGGTTTTATGCCGTCGAAGGCAGCATCGAAAGTCTGTTTGGAAATGCCTTTGGCTTTGGCCTCGGGCCAGAGGTCATTCTGCAGCCAGGTGCGGAACTGATCGTCGATCTTGGCGGCCGAGGCGGGCGCCGCGAAGACGGCGAGAAGCGTCGCGACAAAGGCGAAGGTGATCGTGCGAAGGAATGCAGTCATTTCAACAAACATCCCCGCCAATCTTGTCAAAACGCCGTCCGCGAGCGCAGCGCCGCGGCAAGCGTGCCCTCATCGAGATAGTCGAGTTCACCGCCGACCGGCACGCCATGCGCCAGCCTTGTCACCTTGATGTCGAAGCCGGACAGCTGGTCGGTGAGATAATGCGCGGTGGTCTGGCCCTCGACCGTGGCGTTGACGGCGATGATGATCTCCTTGACCTCGCCGCCGGCGACGCGGTCGATCAACGAGCGGACGTTGAGCTGGTCGGGGCCGATGCCGTCGAGCGGCGACAGCGTGCCGCCGAGCACATGATAGCGCACGTTCATCGCCGCCGCCCGCTCGAGCGCCCAGAGATCGGAGACGTCCTCGACGACGATAAGGGTGGTAGCGTCGCGGCGCGGGTCGGTGCAGATCATGCAGGGGTCGGATGTATCGACATTGCCGCAGGTCGTGCAGATGCGCACCTTGTCGGCCGCCTCGCCCATGGCGGCGGCGAGCGGCGACAGCAGCTGTTCCTTCTTCTTGATCAGATGAAGGGCGGCGCGCCTGGCCGAACGGGGCCCGAGCCCCGGCACCTTGGCCAGGAGCTGGATCAGGCGTTCGATCTCGGGACCGGCGATTCGCTTGGACATCGCCTTGATCTAGGATTTTTCGGAGCGCTTTGGAACAGTTCCCGTCCACCACGATCCATCATGCTGCCATGGCGGATCGTCGGAACGGATCAGTTGGCTTCGATCGGCCGACCCTGGCTGACGATCATCGCGCCAATGGCGTCGGTGTTCTCAGGCGTCGACTGGAACCCCATCGATGCCTCTTGCGGCTCGCCCTGAACCGATGAGATGACGCGGGTGTTCACTGTGCCGCCGAAACGGGCCGCATCCGGCTCTTCCATCGGCTCCTGCATGGCGACCATCGTCTGCTTCACTGTAACGCGCGCCGACTTTGCCGTCGGCGCCGCGGCTGCGGTCACATAGGTCTGCTGGGTAGGAGCGATTTTGGTCTTGGGCTGACGGGCAGGTTCCACGGAGGCGGTCATAAAGACCTGTTGTGCCGGCGCGGTGCGGGAGGCTTTGGCCGGGCGCACCGGCTCCGCCGAGGCAACCATCGTCACCGGCGCCGCCGGCTTGACCATTTCGGGCGCCGCCGAGGCAATCATCGGCTCGTCAGGCAGCGGCTGCCAGTTGCGGCCGCGCTTTTCGTAGAAGGCATTGCCGCCGGCGACCATGGTGTAGTGCATGTTCTTGTAGGGGAAATGCAAGCCGGCGGTGTGGAAATACATCGTGTTCTTGAGCTTGGCCTTGCGCTCGCCCTTGAGCACGGCATCGGCGGCTTCCTCGACATCGGGCATTGCGCGTGAATTCATCGGCCTGGTCATGACGCCCGGCGCGAACTGCCCGGGTTCACCCACCACGTCACAGATGGTGCTGCCGTGGTTGCCGGAGCGCAAGCGGTTCATCACCACCGTGCCGACGGCGATCATGCCGTCGCGGCTCGAGCGGTTGGATTCGAAGAACATCGCCCTTTCCAGGCACTCCCTGTCCTTCGGCGTGTGGCTGAAGGGCCGGCTGAGGAAACTCGGCGTGATGGCATCGGTCAGGCTGGCGACGGACATGCCATGCGAAGTGGTCTGGCTGCAGGCGGCCAGGAACAGGGGAGACGTGATGACGCCGAGCAACAGCGGCGCCTTCCATCGCGTAACAGTCAACAGGTTACCCTCTCACTTCGATGCCCGCCCCCAGGCTGCGGCAAGAATGAGACACTTTCAGGCAAAATGATGGCCAAAACGTTATTAACCACGTACTGTTGCCCAAAAGGCACAATTTCGAGGCATTCCAGATAGATCGAGCCGTCATTTCACAAAGGCGATGACCGCTCTCTCTTGGTTTCGCCGCAATTGCTTGGGGGAAAACCGCGTCCCGTTTTCCGGGAATCGCTACCGCACGGCCGCAATCGCGGCCGACTGACCCGGCTCGAGTTCCTCGACTGTCTCCGAAAACAGGCCGCGCCTGAGGAACAAAGCCCGCGCATCCCTGGCCGTCGGTGCGATCTTTCCCGGCCAGTCGCTGTCGATGAACTCGGCCTTGGTGAAATCAGGATTTGTTTCGGAGGCCGCCTCGAGGAATTCGGCGATTTCCAGCACGACCGCGCGCTCTCCCTTCGAAAGCGCCGATGTGCCGGCCTCGATCGACGGGCGGTGCACGAAATCCTCGAACAGGTAGAAGTAGCCCTTGATGCCGACGAGATCGACGCCGGCATCGCAGTCGGCAAGAATTTCCAGAATCTCGTAGATCCTGTTGCGGATACGCTGCTCGATCAGTCTTTCGGACGGCTCTTCGGTCATGGGCGCATCGCCGCTGAAGGTTAGAACGGCAGTTTCATTCCCGGCGGGATCGGCAGGCCGGCGGTCAGTGCCTTGGTCTTTTCCTGCATGATCTGCTCGACCTTGACCTTGGCGTCATTGTGGGCGGCGAGGATCAAATCCTCAAGAATTTCGACATCGTCCTCCTTGAACAGAGAAGGGTCGATCTTCAGCGACTTCATCTCGAACTTTCCGGTCAAGGTGACGTTGACCAAGCCGCCACCAGCCTGGCCGGATGCTTCCAGCGTGGCGATCTCGTCCTGCATGGCCTGGAATTTGGCCTGCATTTCCTTCGCCTTGCCCATCAGGCCGAGAAGATCTTTCATGGTCCGATCCTTGGTTCTTGGTTTGTCAGGGTTCTTGGTTTGTCAGGTCTCGTCGTCATCCGCCGGCGGCTCGACCGGCACTTCTGCCTCGGCCGTTTCCGCCTCCGGCGCGTCGGGGATGCGCACGTCGATGATCTTGGCACCGGGAAAGCGCGCCAGGAAGGCGGCAACCGTCGGATCGCTCTTGGCATCGAGGAAGGCGTTTTCGCGCTTGGTCGATTCCATTTCGGCCAGCGTCTGGCCGCCCTCTTCCTTCGACAGCGACACCAGCCAGTTGCGGCCGGTCCAGGCGCGCAGTTTCGTCGTCAGCTCGTTGAGCAGCAGCTTCGGCGCATCGTCGGTCAGGCTGACATCGATGCGGCCGGGCTCGAAGCGCACGGGACGGATGCAGCGCTTGACCAGCACCTTGAAGGCGATGTCGCGCTGCGCGTCGGCAAGCGCAACGATATCGGCCAGCGACCTGACCGGCACCTGCTGCGGCTCGGACACCGGCGCGGGAGGCGCGACGAAGGCGACCGGCGCCGGCGTGGCCTCGACCAAACGCATGGTCTGCGCGCCACCGGGCCCGGATGGCATGCGCGTCTGCGCGACCGCGCTGGCCCCACCGCCATTGCCGTTGCCGGAACCCGCAGGCGCGCCATTCGGGCGCGATGCGCCATTTTGTGCCGGTCCCGCCCCCTCGAGCGATCGCAGCGCCTCGTCCAGCGTCGGCAGGTCGGCGGCATGCGCCAGCCGGATCAGCACCATTTCGGCGGCACTGACGGGCCGGTTGGAGGACTGCACCTCGGGGATGCCCTTGAGCAGCATCTGCCAGGTCCGCGACAGCACCCTGACCGACAGCGCTCTGGCGAAGTCGGCGCCGCGCTCGCGTTCGTCCTGCGACAGCGAAGCGTCGTCCATGGCGGTCGGCACGAAACGCAGCCGGGTGACGAGATGGTTGAACTCGGCAAGATCGGTCAGCACGGCGGCCGGATCGGCGCCGGTGTCGTATTGGGTGCGGAATTCGGCCAGGGCCGCCGCCACGTCGCCCTTCATCACATGTTCGAACAGGTCGACGATGCGGGCGCGGTCGGCCAGGCCCAGCATGGCCCGCACCGCCTCGGCGCTGACGGAGCCTGCGCCGTGCGCAATCGCCTGGTCGAGAATGGAGAGCGAATCGCGGGCGGAGCCTTCCGCCGCGCGCGCAATCATCGCCAGCGCGTCGTCGTCGACTGAAATGCCTTCCTGGCCGGCGATCGAGGAAAGATGCGCGACCAGCGCGCCAGCATCGATGCGTCTGAGGTCAAAACGCTGGCAGCGCGACAGGACGGTGATCGGAACCTTGCGGATTTCAGTGGTGGCGAAGATGAATTTCACGTGCGGAGGCGGCTCCTCCAGCGTTTTCAGCAGGCCGTTGAAGGCCTGTGTCGACAGCATGTGCACTTCGTCGATGATGTAGACTTTGTAGCGGGCCGAGACCGGCGCGTAGCGCACGCGCTCGATAATGTCTCTTATGTCGTCGATGCCGGTGTGCGAGGCGGCGTCCATCTCGATGACGTCGACATGGCGGCCTTCCATGATCGCCTGGCAATGCTCGCCGAGCACGGCAAGGTCGACAGAGGGCTGGTCCACGGTTGGTGTCTTGTAGTTCAGCGCCCGCGCCAGGATGCGCGCCGTGGTGGTCTTGCCGACACCGCGCACGCCGGTCAGCATCCAGGCTTGGGCAATGCGGCCGGTGGCAAAGGCATTGGTGAGGGTGCGCACCATCGGCTCCTGGCCGACCAGCTCGGAAAAATTCGACGGACGGTATTTGCGCGCCAGCACGCGGTAGGCAGCGGACTTTCCATTCTCCAGGCTTTTCGGCCCCGAATTTCCGGCTTCGCTCATTCGCCCGTTAAGCTCCAAAAGGCCGCGCCCAAAGGCGCCGATTCCTGCGCATAGTCTCGCCCGCGCTGCAATGCGTCGTCAATGTCGCGAGGAGGGCCGATGAGGTGGGAGGCTGGAACAATGACCCGTTCCGGGCTCGTTAGGGCTGCTTCCTTCCGGACCTGACCCGGTTGGCGAGTGGATCGTCCACCACCAACCTCCCACCGTCCATATCGGCAATTGCGCGATGAAATGCAAGTGCGCAGGCGATTTGCTGCACCAAACCGTGAGAGCAACAATGATTCGCTTGCAGCCCCCGTGCCGCCGCTCTAGCGTTCATGGGTTTTAAGAAACCAAGAAAAGCAAGGGAAACGCCGATGCTGCCGGGCCTGAAGGCCGGATTCACGCTGGATGCCCGGCTGGAGGCGGACAGCGAGCAGTTGATGTGGCTTGGGCTGTGCGAATTGCGGGTGATGAACGATCGCCGCTGGCCGTGGCTGCTTTTGGTGCCGCAGCGGCCGGGCGCGGAAGAAATCCACGACATGACGCCGCTCGACCAGGCGATGCTGACCTTCGAGACCAATATGGTGGCACAGGCGCTGAAGAAAGTGAGCGGCTGCACCAAGATCAATACCGGCGCGCTCGGCAACATCGTGCGCCAGTTGCATATCCATGTCATCGCCCGGTCCGAAGGCGATCCCGGCTGGCCCGGCCCGGTATGGGGGCACGGCCTGCGCGAGCCCTATCAGCGTTCCGACCTGCGCCGGTTTGCCGAAACGATAAGGGCGGCGCTATAAGCCTTCCCTGAATTCATCCCGAACATGTCCATCCCAAAGCACCAGAGTCCGCATGAGCTTCAGCCTGTTTGACGCGCCCCTGCGCGAGCCAAGCCAGTTCGTCGGCTTTGCCGGCAACACGATCGACCGGCAATCCGAGAACCGCGCCGACGATTCGGTCGACAAGGCACTTGCCGATCCGACGACACGGCTGCTGTTGATGAATGGCGGTCGGCTCCACCTGAAGCTCGACGGCGGCGGCGGCGACCCCTGGTTTAGCGCCGCCGAGAGCGAGCCGTTCAAGCCTTCCTTCGCTGGAGGTGTCCTGCTCGGCTTTTCCGAGCAGGGGCCGGTGCTGGCGGTGCCAGTCGGAATCGACGCCGAACAGCTGCCCGAGACCGTCAAGGCGATCGACTACCGGTCCGTTTACATGCAAGGGCTGATCGACGAAGCGGCGGCCGGCGCGATGGCGCAAGGGGCCGCCTTGCTCGCCTGGCACGCAAGCCACCGTTTCTGCAGCAAATGCGGCACGCAATCGCAGATGCGGGCCGGCGGCTACAAGCGGCATTGCCCGAATTGCGGCACCGAGCATTTTCCGCGCACCGACCCGGTGGCGATCATGCTGACGGCGAGGCGGGAAAAATGCCTGCTCGGGCGCGGCCGGCATTTCGCGCCGGGCATGTATTCGGCACTCGCCGGCTTCATCGAACCGGGCGAGACGATCGAGGCGGCGGTGCGCCGCGAGACGCTGGAGGAAGCCGGAATCCGGCTTGGCCGCGTCGTCTACCATGCCAGCCAGCCCTGGCCGTTCCCCTACTCACTGATGATCGGCTGCTTCGGCGAGCCACTCAATGAGGACATCCAGGCCGACCTCAACGAGTTGGAGGACTGCCGCTGGTTCGGCCGCGACGAGGTGCGCCTGATGCTGGCGCGGGAGCATCCCGACAATCTGGTCACGCCGCCGAAAGGGGCGATCGCGCATCACCTCATCCGCGCCTGGGTCGACAGCGAATAGATACCGAAAGTCATTGCAGGAGAGACAAATGATCCGTCACACCGTCGTCTTCACGCTGAAACATGCACCGCACTCGCTCGACGAAAAGCGATTCCTCGTCGATGCCAAGAAAATCCTCACCGCGATCAAGGGCGTCACGCATTTCGAGCAATTGCGGCAGATCAGCCCCAAGAACGACTATCACTTCGGCTTCTCGATGGAGTTCGCCGACCAGGCCGCCTACACCAGATACAACGACCATCCGGACCATGTCGCCTTCGTGCGTGACCGCTGGGTGCCGGAGGTCGAGAAATTTCTCGAAATCGATTACGTGCCGCTGGGCTCGGTCGTTTAGTCAGCGACTTTCCACTGCTCACGCGACTCGCTGGCCGGATAGACGCCCAAAATCCGCACCTCGCGAGAGAAGAAGCGAAGCTCGTCCAGCGCCAGCTTGACCAGCGGGTCGTCGGGATGGCCCTCGATGTCGGCGTAGAACAGCGTCGCCGTGAAGGCGCCGAGCTGGTAGCTCTCCAGCTTGGTCATGTTGATGCCGTTGGTGGCGAAGCCGCCCATGGCCTTGTAGAGCGCGGCCGGCACGTTGCGGACGCGGAAGATGAAGGTCGTCATCATCTTGACGTCGGCCGAGGCGCGTTCGGCCCATTGCTTGCTCTTGGTCAGGACGACGAAACGGGTGACGTTGGAATCAGTGTCCTCGACATTCTCCTCGATGGTATCGAGCCCATAGAGCGTCGCGGCCAGCGCCGGCGACAGCGCGGCCATGGTGCGATCCTTGACCTCGGAGACCATTTTGGCCGCACCCGCCGTATCGCCGGCGACGACAGCTTTCCAGCCGTTCTTGCGGATGTATTTGCGGCACTGGCCAAGCGCATGGATATGGCTGTGCACGGTCTTGATCTCGTCGCGTTTGACGCCGGGCAGCACCATCAGCTGGAAATGGATCGGCAGGAAATACTCGCCGACTATGTGGAGCTTCGATTCCGGCAGCAGATGATGGATGTCGGCGACGCGCCCGGCGATGGTGTTCTCGATCGGGATCATGGCGAGGTCGGCTTTGTTGGTCTCGACCGCGTTGAAGGCATCCTCGAAGGTCGGGCACGGCAACGGCTCCATCGACGGGAACATGTTGCGGCTGGCGGTGTCGGAATTGGCGCCCGGCTCGCCCTGGAAGGATATTCTGTTGGTCTTTTCAGGCATGTCCGGGTCTCGATTCACGGTATCTCGGTTCGAAGGGATTTCTCAGTTTGCCAGGATCATCCTGGCGCGCTCAAGGTCTTCCGGCGTGTCGACGCCAAGCGGCAGCGACTGGACGATCTCGGCGTCGATGCGCATACCGGCTTCCAGCGCCCGCAACTGCTCCAGCCGTTCGCGGCGTTCCAGCGGCGACGGTCTTAGCGCGACGAAGCGCTCGAGTGCCGCGCGGCGATAGGCGTAGAGGCCGACATGGTGATAGAGCGGCCCCTCGCCCCAAGGTGCTGTGGCGCGGGTGAAATAGAGGGCTCGCAGCCGCGTGGCCGACAGCGGCGAACCGACGATCTTGACGACGTTGGAATTGGTCTTTTCCTCCTCGCGGACGATCTCGACGCCGAGCGTGGCGATATCCACGGCTGCGTCCTCGAACGGCCTGAGCGAGGCGGCGATGATGCCGGGATCGATGGTCGGCAGGTCACCCTGGACATTGACGATCGTTTCGACCTTGTGTCCGGGATCGAGCTCGAGCAGCGCTTCATGGATGCGGTCGGAACCCGACTCGTGGTCGATGCGCGTCATCACCGCCTCGAACCCATGCGCGCGCACCGCTTCGGCGACGCTTTGCGTGTCGGTCGCCACCACCACCCGGCCGAGGCCGGCTTCGGCCGCGCGGCGCGCGACATGGACGATCATCGGCGCGCCGGCAATGTCGGCCAGCGGCTTGCCCGGCAGGCGGGTCGAGGCCATGCGGGCCGGGATCAGGATCAGAGTGGACATCGGTATGGTGAGGCGTTCGAAAAGAGGACAGGGAAAAGTGGCAAAAGGTCTCACTGGCAGCGCCCTTATAGGTGTTGCAACGCCGCAGCAAAAGACCTAGTTTCCGCCCGATTTGACCGGCTCTGGAGGGCAGGTCTCGATACCGACGGACGGAGTGGACGGTTCGGTCCGCCGGAAAAGGGAGCAAGGGGCGTATGGATTCCAACGAAGTCAACAAACTGCTCGCCGGATTGCTTGGAACCGTATTCGTCGTTTTCTCGGTCGGCCTGGTGTCGGACGCGCTGTTTGCCTCGCCGGCTCCTGAAAAGCCCGGCTTCATCATCGAAGCCACGGAGCCCGCCGAAGGCGGCCCGGCCGCACCCGCCGCCGAAGCCAAGCCGATCGCCGATCTGCTGCAGACCGCCAATGTCGAGGCGGGCGCTGCCGTGTTCAAAAAATGCCAGGCCTGCCATTCCGGCGAAAAGGGCGGCCCCAACAAGGTCGGCCCCGATTTGTGGGACCTCGTCGACCGCCCGGTCGCCGAACATGAAGGCTTTGCCTATTCGGCCGGCATGAAGGAATTCTCCAAGGGCGGCACCGAGAAGTGGACCTACGACAACATCAACCACTTCATCACCTCGCCGAAGAAGTTCGTGAAGGGCACGGCCATGGGCTTCGCCGGCCTGCCCAAGGATGAGGACCGCGCCAACGTCATCGCTTATCTGCGCACGCTTTCGGACAATCCCAAGCCGTTGCCGGCACCTGGGGCTGCCGCCGACGCCTCGGCGCCCGCCAAGCCGGCCGATGCAGCCGCTCCGGCAAAGCCCGCTGACGGCGCCGCGCCGGCCAAGCCTGCCGCACCGGCAGCACCAGCTCTCGCGGCTCCGGCCAAATAACCAGATATCATCGCGACGATCTTGAAAAAGCCGGGTTCTGCCCGGCTTTTTTGTTAGGAAAAACGCATATGCGGCGACAAAGCCGCGCATGGCGGTTTTCACGCGCGCCAAATCATCTAGATTGCCCTTCTGGATGATCTGGCACGCATCGCGAAGAGGATAGTGCATGACGGTTGGCCGAACGCTTCTCAAGTCGCTGCTGGCGGCGGCCATGCTGGTAGCGGGGTTGCAGACGACCCGGGCCGACGAGTGGCGCACCACCTCATCGCTGATCGGCGACTCCAAATACGGCGACACTTTCCAGCACTACGACTACGTCAATCCGAACGCACCGAAGGGTGGCAACTACAACTCCGTCGTCCAGGGGACATTCGACAGCTTCAATCCCTACATCGTGCAAGGAGCGCCGGCCGCCGGCTTCCTGCCGTTCGGCGGCGGCCTGCTCTACGACACGCTTATGGACCAGGCGACCGACGAAGGCAGCGTCAGCCACCCGCTGATCGCCGACGCCTACAAATATCCGGCCGACTATTCCTCGGCGACCTACCGGCTGGACCCGCGCGCGAAATGGCATGACGGGCAACCGATCACCGTCGACGACGTGATCTGGTCGTTCCAGGCGCTGAAGGCGAACAGCCCGATGTACAGCCGCTATTTCGAGAACGTCACCGAGGCGGTGGCGATCTCCGACCGCGAGGTCGAATTCCATTTCAGCCAAAAGGGCAACCGCGAACTGCCCAAGATCCTTGGCGACCTCGTCGTTCTGCCCAAGCATTGGTGGGAAGGCACCGACGCCAACGGCAAGAAGCGCGACATCACCAAGGGGACGCTGGAGCCGCCGCTTGGCTCGGCAGCCTACAAGATCGCGAGCTTCAAGCCGGGCTCGGAGATCGTCTGGCAGCGCGTGCCGGATTATTGGGGCGCCAAGCTGCCGGTGAAGATCGGGCGCGAGAATTTCGACACTCAGCGCTTCACCTACATTCTTGACGACAATGCTGCCTGGCAAGCCTTCAAGAAAGGCGGGCTCGACGATATCAAGCCGGAAAACAGCTCGAAGAAGTGGGCGACGTTTTATGATTTCCCGGCGATCAAGGCCGGCGACGTGATCAAGCGGGAATTCAAGACCACTTCGCCGGAGCCGATGCAGGCCTTCATCCTCAACCAGAGGCGGCCGCTGTTCCAGGATCGCCTGGTACGCGAGGCACTGACCTATGCGTACGATTTCGAGACGATGAACCGGACGCTGTTCTTCGGCTTCAACACCCGTACCAGCAGTTACTTCCAGGGCACGGAGCTGGCATCGAGCGGCCTGCCGCAAGGCAAGGAACTGGAAATCCTGGAAAAGTACCGCGACAAGCTGCCGCCCGAGCTTTTCACCCAGGAGTTCAAGCTGCCGGTCTATGACACGCCGCAAGCCGAGCGCAAATATCTGAGGCAGGCGGTCGATCTGTTCGCCAAGGCCGGCTGGGTGATCAAGGGCGGCAAGATGGTCAACGCCAAGACCGGCGAGCCGTTCAAGTTCGAGATCATCGGCTCGAGTGAAACCGACCAGGTCCTTTCCGGCACCTACATCGCCAATCTGCGCAAGATCGGCGTCGATGCGACGCTGCGCATCATCGACCAGAGTCAATACATCAACCGCGTCAACAATTTCGATTACGACGTCATCACCAGCGTGCTGCAGCAATCGGAATCGCCCGGCAACGAGCAACGCGATTTCTGGAGCTCGAAGGCCGCCGACACACCGGGAGCGCGCAACTATTCCGGCATCAAGGATCCGGTTGTCGACGCCCTTGTCGACCGCATCATCTTCGCCACCGACCGCGACGATCTCGTGGCCGTCACCCATGCGCTCGACCGGGTGCTGCTGTGGAACTACTATGCCGTGCCACAATACTATCGTGCGGTGGTGTGGCTCGCCTACTGGAACAAGTTCGGGATTCCGGAAAAGCAGCCAAGCTACCGCGGCGCCGATATCGATTCCTGGTGGATCGACACCGAAAAGGAAAAGGCGCTCGCGGCCAAATACAGGGGTAGCGATTGATGGGGCAGCAGCCGATGCTTTCTCGTCGCGACTTCCTGGCGCTCGGCGCAGCGGCAACCGCGGCCGCGCTGTTGCCGGGCAAAGCTTTCGCCGCCAGCCCGACCGGCGTGAAACTGCACGGGCTGTCGGCCTTCGGCGATCTCAAATACAAGCCGGACTTCACCCATTTCGATTATGTCAATGTCGATGCGCCGCAAGGCGGCACCTTCAATTTCCTGCCGCGCAACTGGGGTGCCAACCAGACGCCGCTGACCTTCAACACGCTGAATTCGTTCGTTCCCAAAGGCGATTCGCCGCAGCGCATGGAGATGTGCTTCGATTCGCTGATGGTGAGAGCGCTCGACGAGCCTGACGCCGTCTACGGGCTGATCGCCGACGGCGTGACGATTTCAGACGACCGCAACGGTTTCACCTTCTCGCTGCGTCCGCAGGCCCGGTTCCATGACGGCACGCCGCTGACGGCCGAAGACGCCGCCTTCACCTTCAAGCTGTTGAAGGACAAGGGCCATCCGGACTATTCGCTGCCGCTGACGCATCTGAACGACGCGATCGCCATCGATGCCCACACGTTGAAGCTTGCCTTCTCCGGCAAGCAGACAACCCGCACCATCCTCAACGTCGTTGCGTTCCCGATCCTGTCGAAGGCTTTCTATACGGCCAACCCGTTCGATTCCTCGCAGATGAACCCGCCACTTGGGTCAAGCGCCTACAAGGTCGGTCGCTGGTCGGCAGGGGCCTGGATCGAATATGAGCGTGTGGCCGACTATTGGGGCAACGACCTGCCGATCAATCGCGGCCAGAACAATTTTCAGCGCATTCGTGTCGAGTTCTACCAGGACCGCAACGTTGCCTTCGAAGCGTTCAAGAAGGGAGAGATCCTCTACAAGGAGGAATTCGTGTCGCGTGTGTGGGCGACGGGCTACGACTTCCCCGCCTTCATTGCCGGCAAGGTGGTGAAGCACGAATTCCCGGCCGAAACGATGCCCTCCATGCAGGCCACCGCGGTCAATCAGCGGCGCGAGCAATTCCGCGACCCGCGGGTGCGGCAAGCGATCGGGCTCTGCTTCGACTTCGAATGGACGCGGCGCAATTTCTTTTACGGCTCCTATGAGCGCTCGCAATCCTGCTTCGAGCAATCCGATTTTCGCGCCGAGGGCGTCCCGTCGCTGCAGGAACTTGCCTTGCTCGAGCCACTACGCGGCCAGATTCCGGCCGAGGCTTTTGGCGAAGCCGTCACACAAGACGTGTCGAACGGCTCCGGTCGCGACCGACAGTTGCTTGGCAAGGCGGCCAAGCTCCTGACTGACGCCGGCTGGAAACGCTCCGGCAATTTCGTCGTGAACGACAAGGGCGGTCGACTGTCGGCAGAGTTCCTTGTCGATGATGAGGTCTTCGAGCAGGTTTACTCGCCCTGGGTGGAAAACATGAAGGCGGTCGGCATCGATGCCTCTATCCGGCTGGTCGACGCCGCGCAATATCAGTTGCGGCAGAATTCGTTCGACTACGACCTCGTCTCGGTTGCGTTCTCATTTCCGGCGACGCCAACCCGAGACGACCTCGAAACCTTCTTCCACTCGCGAACCGCCACCATATCGGGCTCGCGCAACCTGCCGGGCACATCGAACCCGGCCATCGACACGCTGATCGACACCGTTGGCGCCGCCAAGGACCGCGAAAGCCTGACAATTGCCATGCGCGCTCTCGACCGGGTCTTGCGCGCGCGGCGCGATTGGATTCCAAGTTGGTTCCTGGCGAATCACCGAAGCGCCTATTGGGACATGTTCGGCTTTCCCGAGCAGAAACCCGATTTCGGCTTTCCGGTCGAAGCGCTGTGGTGGGTCGACAAGGGCAAGGCGGCAAAAATTGGCAAAGCCTGACATGACCGTTCACGCGGGGCCGGCAGCCTGATGGGCGCCTATATTCTGCGACGCATCCTGCTGATGATCCCGACGCTGTTCGGCATCATGGCAATCTCCTTTGCCGTGATCCAGTTTGCGCCCGGCGGTCCGGTCGAGCAGGTGATTGCCAGCCTGACCAACCAGGGCGGCAGCGATCGCCTCGGCGGCGGCGGTGGCGACGCCGGCACCGGTGGCAATTTCGATGCGGCCGGCGATATCAGTTCGAAATACCGCGGTGCGCAGGGTCTTGATCCCGAGTTCATCAAGAAGCTGGAGAAGCAGTTCGGCTTCGACAAACCGCCGCTCGAACGCTTCGGCATGATGCTGTGGAACTATATCCGGTTCGATTTCGGCGACAGCTATTTCCGCGACATTTCGGTGCTCGACCTGATCCTCGAAAAGATGCCGGTGTCGATCTCGCTCGGCATCTGGATCACCATCCTGTCCTATCTGATCTCGATCCCGCTTGGCATCCGCAAGGCGGTCAAGGATGGCTCGGCGTTCGACATGTGGACCAGCGGCGTCGTCATCATCGGCTATGCCATCCCTGGTTTCCTGTTCGGCATCCTGCTGATGGTGCTGTTTGCCGGCGGCTCGTTCTGGGACTGGTTCCCGTTGCGCGGCATCGTTTCGGACAATTGGGACCAGTTGTCCTGGCCGGACAGGATCGTCGACTATATCTGGCACATGACCTTGCCGCTGACCGCGCTGGTGCTGTCGGCCTTCGCCACAACGACGCTGCTCACCAAGAACTCGTTCCTGGAAGAGATCCGCAAGCAGTATGTGGTGACGGCGCGCGCCAAGGGCCTGTCGGAGCGCAAGGTGCTCTACGGCCATGTCTTCCGGAACGCCATGCTGATTGTCATCGCCGGCTTTCCCGGCGCCTTCATCTCGGCCTTCTTCACCGGCTCGCTGCTGATCGAGAACATCTTCTCGCTCGACGGTCTTGGCCTGCTCGGCTTCAAGTCGGTGTTGGCGCGCGATTATCCGGTCGTGTTCGCCAATCTCTACATCTTCTCGCTGCTTGGGCTGTTCGTCGGATTGCTGTCCGACCTGATGTACACTTGGGTCGATCCGCGCATCGATTTCGAGCGGAGAGACATCTGATGTCCGAAGCCGTTGTCGAGAACACGCCGACACGCGCCAAACGGCCCTGGCTGTCGCCGCTGAACCGCCGGCGCTGGCAGAATTTCAAGGCCAACCGGCGCGGCTACTGGTCGCTGTGGATCTTCCTTATCCTGTTCGGTCTGTCGCTGTTTTCCGAATGGATCGCCAACGACAAGCCGATCCTCGTCTCCTACAAGGGCGAGATCCTGTTTCCGGTGCTGGTCGCCTACCCCGAGGAGAAGTTCGGCGGCTTCTATGCCGTCACCGATTATCGCGACCCGGTCATCCGCGACGAGATCAATGCCAATGGCTGGATGATCTGGCCGCCGATCCGCTACTCCTACCGAACCGTCAACAATGCAATTCCCGATGCCGCTCCTGCAAAGCCGTCCTGGCAATATGATGCGGACCAGCGTTGCAGCCAGTATCCGCAGAAGGCCGCCGATCCCGACTGCATTGTCGGCAACTGGAACTGGCTGGGAACCGACGATCAGGCGCGCGACGTGCTGGCGCGGCTTATCTACGGTTTCAGGATCTCGGTGCTGTTCGGCCTGATCCTGACTGCCGGCTCGTCGCTGATCGGCGTCGCCGCGGGCGCCATGCAGGGTTATTTCGGCGGCTGGACCGATCTTCTGTTTCAGCGCGTCATCGAGATCTGGTCAGCGATCCCGGTGCTCTATTTGCTGCTCATCGTCTCCGCCATCCTGCCGCCCGGCTTCTTCATCCTGCTTGGCCTGATGCTGATCTTCTCCTGGGTGGCGCTGGTCGGGGTGGTGCGGGCCGAGTTCCTGCGCGCCCGCAATTTCGAATATGTCAACGCGGCGCGCGCGCTCGGCGTACCCAACCGCACGATCATGTTCCGGCATCTGTTGCCCAACGCCATGGTGGCGACGCTGACCTTCCTGCCGTTCCTGACCAGTGGTTCGATATCGACGCTGACCTCACTCGACTATCTCGGCTTCGGCCTGCCTCCGGGCTCCCCGTCGCTGGGCGAACTCATGAAGCAGGCGCAGAGCAACCTGAACGCGCCGTGGCTCGGCATTTCCGGCTTCATCGTCGTCTCGCTGATGCTGTCGTTGCTGGTGTTCATCGGCGAGGCCGCGCGCGACGCCTTCGATCCGCGCAAGGCATTCAGATGAGCGAAATTCTGCTCTCTGTCCACGATCTTAGCGTCGCCTTCACCCAAGGCGGCAACCAGTCGATAGCTGTCGATCACATTTCCTTCGACCTCGCCAAGGGCGAGACCGTGGCACTGGTCGGCGAGTCAGGCTCCGGGAAATCGGTGTCGGCGCTGTCGGTGCTGAAGCTCCTGCCCTATCCGACGGCCAGCCACCCCTCGGGAAAGATCCTGTTCCAGGGCGCCGACCTGCTGGCCATGAACGAGAAGCAGTTGCGGCAGGTGCGCGGCAACAAGATCACCATGATCTTCCAGGAGCCGATGACCTCGCTCAATCCGCTGCACACGATCGAGCACCAGATTGTCGAAATCCTGAAGCTGCATCAAGGCATGGCCGACCGCCCGGCCAAGGCACGCACTTTGGCCTTGCTCAAGGAAGTGGGTATCCGCGAGCCGGAAAAACGCCTCGACGCCTATCCGCACCAGCTGTCCGGCGGTCAGCGCCAGCGCGTCATGATCGCCATGGCGCTGGCCAACGAACCGGAACTGCTGATCGCCGACGAGCCGACGACGGCGCTCGACGTCACCGTGCAGGCGCAGATCCTCGAACTGCTGGCGGGGTTGAAAAGCCGCAAGGGCATGTCGATGCTGTTCATCACCCATGATCTCGGCATTGTGCGCAAGATCGCCGACCGGGTCTGCGTGATGACCAAGGGCAAGATCGTCGAGACCGGACCGACCAAGGACATCTTCGCCAACCCGCAGCACGCCTATACCAAGCATTTGCTGGCGGCCGAACCGAAGGGCAAGCCGCCGGCCGCCAACGATGCCGCCAAGCCTGTCATGACAGGCAAGGACATCAAGGTCTGGTTCCCGATCAAGAAGGGGTTTTTCCGAACCACCGTCGATCATGTGAAGGCGGTCGACGGCATCGATGTCACCGTGCGCGCCGGCCAGACGCTGGGCGTGGTCGGCGAATCCGGCTCGGGCAAGACGACGCTCGGCCTGGCGCTGGCGCGGATGATCTCATCGACCGGAAGCATCCAGTTCAACGGCCGCGACATCAACCAGCTCACCTTCAACGCCATGCGACCGCTCAGGCGCGAATTGCAGATCGTGTTTCAGGATCCGTTCGGCTCGCTCAGTCCGCGCATGTCGATAGCCGAAATCATCGAGGAAGGCCTGAAGATCCACGAGCCGAAGCTGTCGCCCGATGAACGCGACGACAAGGTGGCCGCCGTGCTGAAGGAGGTCGGCCTCTATCCGGAGACCCGCAACCGCTACCCGCACGAATTTTCCGGCGGCCAGCGCCAGCGTGTCGCGATCGCACGCGCCATGGTGCTCAACCCGCGCTTCGTCATGCTGGACGAGCCGACATCGGCGCTCGACATGAGCGTGCAGGCGCAGGTCGTCGACCTCTTGCGCAGCCTGCAGGCCAAGCACGACCTCGCCTATCTCTTCATCAGCCATGATCTCAGGGTCATCCGGGCGCTTGCCAACGACGTCATCGTCATGCGCAATGGCAGGATTGTCGAAGCCGGCCCTTCCCAGCAGATTTTTGAAAATCCGCAAACCGACTATACTCGGGCACTGATCTCGGCCGCCTTCAAGATAGAGACGGCGCCGGTCGGCATCGTCAGCGAGTAATTTGCCTAAAGAGGGACTAGACGAACCGCGATGGAAAAAGGCCGTATCCTGCTTGCCGTCACCGGCTTTCATCCGCAGCGCTGGCGCGACCTGTTGTCGGCCGAGCGCGAGGTGGTGCTGGAGCCGGACGGCGCCAAGGATCCGTCGATCACCTATGCGGTGGTGTGGAAGCAGAAACCGAACCTGTTGTCGTCGCTGCCCAATCTGCGCGCCATCTTCTCGATCGGCGCCGGCGTCGACCATATCTTCGCCGACCCCGGCCTGCCCGACGTGCCGATCGTCAGGGTCGTCGCCGACAACCTCACCCAGTACATGACCGAATATGTCGTCTGGCGGGTGCTCGATCATCATCGCCAAGGCCTGCTCTACCGGCAGCAACAGCCCAAGAAGATCTGGCACGAGCCGCCGCAGAGGCCAGCCGGCGACATTTCCGTCGGCATTATGGGGCTAGGCAATCTCGGCCGCGCCGCGGCCTCGGTGCTGCTGTCGCTCGGCTTCGCCGTCAATGGCTGGTCACGCAGCGACCGGCCGATGCAAGGGGTCGCGACCTATTCCGGCGAGGCCGGTTTGATTCCCTTCCTCAAGGCGACCGATATCCTTGTCGTGCTGTTGCCGCTGACGCCGGACACGCAAGGCATCATCAATTACGGCGTGCTGAAGGAATTGCGCAAGCGCAACGGCCTCGGCGGTTCAGTGTTGATCAACGCCGGACGCGGCCGCCTGCAGAAGGACGCCGACATCGTGCGGGCGCTGGACGACGGCACGCTGAAGGAAGCGAGCCTCGACGTGTTCGAGGTCGAACCGCTGCCGAAGACCAGCCCGTTGTGGAACCATCCAAAAGTGTTCGTGACGCCGCACGCGGCGGCGACCTCCGATCCCATGCACCTGGCGCCGACCATGCTGCGCCAGATGGACGCCTTCGAGCGCGGCGAAAAGCTCGACAATCTGGTGGACCGCAAGGCGGGATACTAACCGGGAGTCTTACCTGGCCAGGTCCCACTGCCGGAAGCACTGCTTGATTGCTCTCACGGAGGACAGCCGCAGCTTTGGCAGGTCGAGCTGCTCGAACATCGCCTGGTATCTCTGGCGGTTTTTCGGCGTCGTCACGGCAATATGGCGGATCATGTCCCATTTGACGCTGTCGCGCCCGCCTTCCAAGGCACCGCGCCTCTCCTTCTCGAACAGGGTTCGCCTGAAATAGCGCAGCAAGCTTGCCGGCGTGGAGATATCCAGCAGGATCAATCCCGTCGCCCGCAGAAAGCGTTGCGGCATGCCGACCGAGTAATTTCCATCCATCACCCATCGCTCACCGGCAATCGCAGCGTCATGCAAGGCGATGAATTCGGCCTTTGGACGTGGTTCCCAATCGGTGTTGGGCAGATGATGAAGCAGATCGAGGTGAATGGACTCCAGGCCACGCTTGCGGGCAATCGCGTCGGCCAGGGTCGACTTGCCGCTGTTGGACGGCCCCAGGATGCAAATCCGGTCTCCCAGGTCCGAGAGCTTCATCCGATCGTGCCCTTGCCAGGACATAGCCAGCTGCCCGCGATAAATTCTCGACCAATGATTGTTTTGTATCGTCAACTGGGCAGAGCGAACTTCTTCTTCTGATTGTCCGGCTTACCGCAGTCGCGCCGCTCGATCGACCGGTTCATCGCATCGATGTCGCCTGCCGCCTTGTCGCTATCGCGCTGGGCCTTGGAGCGCATATCGGGCGTGAACGGGCCGAAACCCATTGCGGGATTGTAGAAGGTCGGCTTCGCGGTCACCGGAAGGTTGTTCTGCTGCGCCAACCCGTTGCGCTGCGCCAACAACTGATCGCATGGCACGGTGTCATATTGCAGGGAGGACTCGATGTTGGCGTCCTGCCGCTCGGACATCGAATTGCCGACGCAGCCGGCCGTTGCCAGGCAAGATGCCAAGATCATCATGTTCCAGCGCATCGAATATGCTCCCTCCTGATATTCCGCACGCGCGCCCCGTGTTACCCGCGCACGCGATTCGGGCTTTTTCGCAGCAGAAGCTTCACCGAGACAAGTGGGGCAGTACCCCTTTTGGGGTTGGGAGGATCACCGCATTGGCCCGATCGTGAACGCTTCAGGCTGCGTGGATTTTCCCGGCCACAACGACCAACCCGTCGACCGGTTCCCGACGATCCTGCCGGATCACGGTTGTTTCCAGGGACAGGATCGAAAATCCGTTGGCGGCCAGGATTTCACGCACATAGGTTTCAGAGTGCGCGTAGCGGCGCGATGGCAGCAACACGAAATCGCCACTGCCGCTCAACTTCTCGACGGAAAAGGCGAACAGGCCATCCCCGGCCAGCAAGCCGGCGATCGTCTTCAGCATGCCGTCGAGCGCGCCGACATAGATGAAGACGTCGGCCACTGTCACCAGCGCGGCTTTCGGGCCGGCATAGGAAAAATCCCGCAGATCGGCCTTGGCCAGGAAATCGTAGACGCCCTTGGCCCGTGCCTGTTTCAGCATTCCAGTCGAAATGTCATAGCCCTCCAGCCGGTCGGCAATCGGCCGCAGTCTCTGCCCCATCAGGCCGGTGCCGCAGCCGAGATCGAGCGCCAGCGGGAAGCGACCCGGCCTTGCCGTTCGAATGGCCTGATCCAGCAGCTCAGGCAGCCGGTAACCCAGCCTGTCGACCAGTGATTCATCGAAGCTCCCGGCGTAGTGGTCGAACAATGTCTCGACGAATGCGCTGGGGAGCGCGTCGGACGCCGACGCCTTGCCGATCAATTGCAGGTTCAGCGCTGCACCCTGACGATCCGTCGGATCGAGTTGCAGCGACACCGTCCATGCCTGCGCGGCCAGATCCGATGCACCCGCCGCCTGCTGCATTTCGCCGAGACGAAACCAGCCCATCGCCCATTGCGGCATCAATTCGAGTGCCCCGAGCAGCAATTCAGCCGCAGCGGCGTGATCACCATCGGCATAGAGCATTTCGGCATACTCGGCGCGGCGATCGGCGTTCAAGTCGCCGGACGAGGCCTGAAGCGGTTTCATGTCGTGGGTCCTATCGGCGCATGAGGCCGATGGTGCTGTATGCTGGAGTCAGCAGTCCGTGGCAACAGACTTCCCGTGGCGGAATTATATCCTATCTTGGGAACATGCGCGCCAGCGACCTGCTTCATCCCCGGCCCGAGGGCCTTTATTGCCCGCCGGGCGACTTCTTCATCGACCCGGTGCGGCCGGTGAACCGGGCGCTGATCACGCACGGCCATTCCGACCATGCGCGTTCCGGCCACCGCTCGGTGCTGGCGACGCAGCAGACGCTCGACATTATGGGCTTGCGCTATGGCGAGGATTTTGCCGGAACGACGCAAGCGGCACGGCTCGGCGAGACAATCGTCCTCAATGACGTCGGCGTCAGCTTCCATCCGGCCGGCCATGTGCTGGGTTCGGCGCAGATATCGGTCGAGCATCAGGGCATGCGTATCGTCGCCTCCGGCGACTACAAGAGGCGCAGGGATGCGACCTGCGCGCCGTTCGAGCCGATCCGCTGCGACGTCTTCATTACCGAGGCGACCTTCGGCCTGCCGGTGTTCCGTCATCCACCCGACACCGAAGAGATCGCCCGCCTGCTGAAATCGGCGGCGCAGTTTCCCGAACGCTCGCATCTCGTCGGCGCTTATGCACTGGGCAAGGCGCAGCGGGTGATGCGGCTGTTGCGCGACGCCGGCTATGACAAGCCGCTCTATATCCATGGCGCGCTGGCCAAGCTGAGTGAGTACTATCAGAACCAGGGCATCGACCTGGGCACGTTGGAGCCTGCAACGGTGGAGGGCGGCAAAGGGAATTTTGCCGGCGCCATCGTGGTCGGCCCGCCATCGGCCTTCGCCGATCGCTGGGCGCGGCGCTTCCCAGACCCGATCTCGTGCTTCGCGTCGGGCTGGATGCGCATCCGCCAGCGCGCCAAGCAAGGCGGCGTCGAGCTGCCGCTGATTATCTCGGACCATGCCGACTGGGACGAACTCACCGCCACCATCAAGGAGACCGGCGCCGGGGAAATCTGGGTCACGCATGGCCGCGAGGAAGCGCTGGTGCGCTGGTGCGAGCTGGAAGGCATCGCCGCAAGGCCGCTGCATCTGGTGGGGTACGAGGACGAGGGCGATTGAGGGCATGAACCGCTTCGCCGAACTTCTCGACCGCCTGGTACTGACGCCGTCGCGCAACGGCAAGCTGACGCTGCTGGTCGACTATTTCCGCAGCGTCGAGGATCCGGATCGCGGGCTGGCGCTGGCCGCCATCACCGGGGATCTCAACATAGCGGCGGTCAAGCCGGCGATGTTGCGCATGCTGGTCACCGAACGCATGGACCCGGTGCTGTTCGGCTATTCCTACGACTATGTCGGCGATCTCGCCGAGACGGTGTCGCTGGTCTGGCCGCAAACACCTGGCAAGATCCCCAACCGCGAGCCGACGCTTGGCGAGGTCGTGGCAAAACTGCAGGCGGCAAGCCGTTCCGACGGACCCAAGGTTCTGGTCGGCTTGCTCGACAGCGCCGGCATCTCGGCGCGCTTTGCCATCATCAAGCTGGTCACCGGCGGCCTACGTATCGGCGTCTCGGCTCGGCTCGCCAAACAAGCGCTGGCGGATTTCGGCAAGGTCGACGTCGCCGAAATCGAGGAGCTTTGGCACGGCCTGTCGCCGCCTTACACGGCGCTGTTCGCGTGGCTGGAAGGCAAGGCTGAGAAGCCGCGCAACACGGCGCTGGCGCTGTTCCGTCCGGTGATGCTGTCGAACCCTGTCGGCGACGGCGATCTCGAAAAGCTCGATCCGGCGGACTATGCGGCCGAATGGAAATGGGACGGAATCCGCGTCCAGGCGGTGGCGGAAGGTGGCATCCGCCGGCTCTATTCGCGCACCGGCGACGATGTCTCCGGCGCCTTTCCCGACCTTGCCGACGCCATGGATTTTTCCGCGACGCTCGATGGCGAATTGCTCGTCGGCGACCCACGAGAAGCGACAGGAACCTTCTCGGACCTGCAGCAGCGGCTGAACCGCAAGACGGTGACACTGAGGATGCAGCAGCAATACCCGGCCTTCATGCGCTGCTACGACCTGCTTCAGATCGGCGCCGAAGACCTTCGCGCGTTACCATTCCGGGAACGGCGTGGCCGCCTCGAAGCCTTCGTGAAAACGCTCGACCCGAGCCGTTTCGACCTGTCGCCCTTCGTCGACTTCGCGAACTGGCAGGCGCTCGAGGACCTGCGCCGCGCCCCGCCGCATCCGATCATCGAGGGCGTGATGCTGAAGCGCTGGGATTCGCCCTATGTCGCCGGCCGGCCAAAAGGGCCGTGGTTCAAGTGGAAGCGCGATCCACACACGGTCGACGCGGTGCTGATGTACGCCCAGCGCGGTCATGGCAAGCGCTCGAGTTTTTACTCCGACTACACGTTCGGCGTCTGGTCCGGAGCCGAGGGCGAGGAGGAACTGGTGCCGGTTGGCAAGGCCTATTTCGGCTTCACCGACGAGGAACTGAAGCAGATCGACAAATATGTCAGGGACAACACCGTCGAACGCTTCGGGCCGGTGCGTTCGGTGCGGGCGGATCGTGACAATGGCCTGGTGCTGGAAGTCGCCTTCGAGGGGCTCAACCGTTCGACCCGGCACAAATCCGGCGTCGCCATGCGCTTCCCCCGCATTTCACGGCTGCGCTGGGACAAACCGGCCAACGAGGCCGACCGCATCGAGACGTTGCAGGCACTGCTCGATCGCTAGGTTCTGGCCGACATCCTTACGGCTCGATCGAGACGCGGATCTCGTAGATGTTGACCGCCTTGCCCTGCTTGTCGAAATCGGAATTGACGGCGATGGTTCCGGCCGAGCCCGGATGCTTGTCAGGGAACTGCACGTCGAACAGATATTCATTGCGCTGCTGGCCGACCGCGTAGCGCTTGCGGCCGCAATCGCCGAGGTCGCCGAAATTGCAGTCGACGGAGATTTGGGTGTCCTTGCCGTCCTCGGCACGGGCGATGATATCGAACACGGCATGCTTGCCGGCGAGTTTCTCCAGCACGCCCTGGCCGACATCGAAGGCGACCGCCGAACCGGAAGGGCCGGACTGGATGCGCAGGAACGGACCGCTGTCGTCCTTCATCACCTCGGCCTTGGCATCCGACGGAGCGGCGACATGCGTCGGATCGGTCGGCGAAAACACATTGATCCAGTTGCGTGACTGGTCCGCGGCACCGGGCTTGGCCGGCGCATTGGCGCCATCGGCCGGGGTGAAATCATCGTCTTCGACGGTTGGTGGCGCCACCGGCGGCGCCGTATCGAGCTGTGCCGCCGTCTTGAACACGCCGGTCTGTATGGCGAAGAACACGCCGATTCCGATCGCCGCAAGCAGGGTCACGGTGAAGAAAATGGCGGTCAGCGGCAGGCGGCGTCCGCGAATGCGCCGCTCATCGCGATCGGGCGCCACTTCCGTTGCGGCGCCGGACGGGGCGGGAACCGACATGTCTATGGCCGGCGCACCGGGAAGCGTCGCGTCCGGCATGATGTCGGGAACGACCGGCAGCACACGCGAGCGCGGCGCATCGGATGCAGGCGGCGCGGGCCCGTCGACGGCGACAGCGGATGATGGCGTCTTGTCGCCGATCTCGATCGCGGGCGCCGCAGTGGCCGCAGGCTCGCCCGCCGGGGCGTCGACCTCCAGGCCAACATCCGGCACGGCCGGCAGGAACTCGGATTCGATTTCGGTGATCGTCGCCTGGATCGCCTTGCGGCGCTTGATGGCGACCTCCACGGTCACGCCGGGATTGGCCTGGAGCGCACGGTCAAGCGCGGCAAAGGCCGACCGATAGACCCTCTCGCGGAACGCGCGGTCCTCGGCATGGCCCTTTTCCAAGGCGTTCCGGATCGCTTTTTCGATCGCGTCCAAGCGGGATCCCTCTGCAAATTGCCCAAACTTCCGTGATGGTTAGCCGTAGGCGACCAATCAATCAACGGGCGGGCGCCGCATTCTGCCTCGACGGGCAGTCCAAAGTCCATCTTGGCGATGTTCCGGCAAAACAAAATCGGCATGTGCCGGCGATTATCACACAAACGGAGGTGCGAACCCCTGTTTCGGTGATCGCAGGCGCTCATGCATGATTTGGCAAGTCGCATCTTGAATTCGCCGCCGGTTGAGTCTATCACCCAGCCCATCTTGGAGGCCTCGGCCTCCCGGGCCGCTTTAGCTCAGTTGGTAGAGCACATCATTCGTAATGATGGGGTCAGGTGTTCGAGTCACCTAAGCGGCACCATTTTTCCCACATTCTCGACAGTCTCTGGCATTAAGCTTTGCACCCTCCGAGCGCTATATCGGTGCGCGCCTTGCACTGCGATGCTATGGCGATGTTGCCGGTTGGGGAATTGCTTGCCCTGGTCACGCGGCGCTGCTCTTTTTCAGATTGGCCGAACCCAGTGATCTCCCTTCCTCGGTGATAGCCTCGGCGATGTATTCCCTGAGGTCGCCGACCTCATCTTGAATGTCTTCGGCGGCGATGCCTTCATCCTGCGCATCGGCGATGCATTGGATGGCCAGTTCCTGCGCCACGTCGACCCCGGCGGGGACCTGGGTCGGTTGTTCGACGACATGCTCCTCGATCCAATCCTCCACAAAGTGGCCGGTTCGGTTGACGATGAGGTCGGCGTCTTCGGAAAGGTCCGCCTCGGTTTTCAGATCATCCTTGGTTAATGCCTTCATGGGACTCACACCTCACAATGGACTTGCTTCCAACGTCCACGGGGTGCCAAAAGATGCATTGAGCTGACGAGAAAGTCGCTGTCTGTCGGGTCGAGCCCTCGATCCTAGGGTTTTCAACGCTGTATCGTGGGAACAGGTCTCCCTTCCGCTGCGTTACTGAGCACGCGTCGCACGCGTCGGACGTCGATCCGGGCAAAGGAGGCGGGCCATGAAGGACGAGGCATTCAGCACCCCAGTCAAAGTGCGTCTGAGTGATGGAGCCGAAATCCAGCGATTCGCCTCTGCTCAGGAGGCGGCCAGGGAGGCCTTTGCCGCTCTGGCCGACCACGCAGGCATCCTGATCGAACGTGGCGCCGCGTAAGGTGCCGCCAGTGGCTTCGAAAGCGAAACGGAGCCCGCAGCCGGCCGGCAAGCAATCCTCGTTGATCGACGAAGCAGCGGCCAGTCGTGCCGCGTCAACGACACAGGACAGCAAGGCGACGCTGCGGTTGGAGCATGGCGAGCGTGGACGCGACGCGGCCTGGCCATCACAGATACCTGCGCTCGGCTGGAAGGATATCTTCTGGCGGCTGTGGGAAGAGTTCAACAAGGACCGGGTTCTGCTCGTCGCGGCCGGCGCCACCTTCTACCTGCTGCTGGCACTGTTTCCGGCGCTGGCCGCGTTCATTTCGATCTACGGCTTTGTCGCCGACCCGATTGCGGTTGCCGACCATGTCGCCTATCTCGGCGGATTGCTGCCATCGGGTGGGCTGGACCTCATTCGCGGCCAGTTGCAAGCACTGGCCAGTCAGAAGCCGGGCGCGCTCGGCACCGGTTTCTTCATCGGCCTTGGCATCGCGCTGTGGAGTTCCAACAGCGGTATGAAGGCACTCTTCGATGCGATGAACATCGCCTATGAAGAGCGCGAGAAACGCAGCTTCCTCATGCTCAACGCGATGTCGATCCTGTTTACGGTCGGAGCGCTGCTGATAGGCATCGTGCTGTTGCTGACGGTGGGCGTGGTTCCGGCACTGCTGCGGTATTTCTATCTTGATGCCTGGACGGAAGCGCTTGTCGCGGTGTCTCGGTGGCCGATCCTGATCGGCGCCATGCTGACCGGCATTTCCCTGCTCTATCGCTTCGGGCCGAGCCGCGAACATGCGAAATGGCGTTGGCTGAGCTGGGGCGCCTTGATTGCGACGGTGGCGTGGATTGCGGCATCCTGGCTGTTCTCGTTCTACCTGCAGCATTTTGCCAATTACAACGCCACATACGGGTCGTTGGGCGCGGTTGTCGGCTTGATGATGTGGACCTGGATTTCGGTCATCATCCTCATAGCCGGCGCCGCCATCAATGCGGAGATGGAGCATCAGACCGCCATCGACTCCACCACGGGGCCGGCTCGCCCGATGGGCAAGCGCGGCGCCGTCGTCGCCGACACGTTGGGCAAGATTGCGGATTGACACCTGGCATGATGGATCGCGACGCCGGCGACCCATATCCGCCATTGTCGCGACTCGGCTTTGGTGGGAAACTCGCGGGCCTCAGCATGGGAGGTCCAAATGCCCAACACTTTCAAGACCGGAGACGTCGTCAAGCTGAAGTCGGGAGGGCCGAAGATGACGGTCAGCGACGGCGCTGCTTCCGGCATGTATCTCTGCCACTGGTTCAACCGCGAGGGCGATGTTTGGATCCCGCAACATGCGGGCTTCAAACCGGACCAGCTGGTGGCCGCCGACCCATCGGTGTAGCTCCTGCCCGTTCGCCAAGGGGTGGTGGCCGGCCGGCGTGAATTCGGATGACGCCGATGAGGCGGCGTCGCCGAATCGAATGATCGGCACAGGCGACCGACGGATTTCCCCTGTCGCGGCGTTTAACGGTTGAAGCGTGACCACGGCATGGGCCGTGGCAGATGCGCCAACCGGAGACGCCTGAGCATGATACGCCGTTCGATCCTTGCCGCTGCCTTGAGCCTGCTGACCGTTGCGGCTCTCGCCCAGACGGTGACGCAGCCCCCGGCAACCGCACCCGCTGGCGCGCCGCCAGCCGCCGCCCCCGCCGCGCCAAAGGCCAAGTCCGACATCACGCTGGCCAAGTTCCAGAAGCGGCGGGAGAAGGCGATCATGGCCGCCGACACGGATGGTGACGGCAAGATCAGCCTGCTGGAATGGGAGGCCTTCCGGGCCAAGCGCAACGCCAAGGGCGACGCCGCCAAATCCTTCGCGCGCATCGATTCCAACCATGACGGCTTCATCGATCGCGTCGAGCTCGATGCGTTCTTCGCCAAGCGCTTTGCCAGGCTGGACAAGAATGGCGACGGCGTTCTGGGCGCTGACGAGATGCCAAGCCACAAATCCGCTCCCAAGCCGGAGCAATGACCAAGAGGCCATGACGCGTGATGAATATCGGGAGTGCGCCAGCCGATGAGCGCCGATCCGGACGAGGAGCTGGTTCGTCGGGTCGGCGCCGGCGATCCCGCGGCGGTGCAGGCGCTCGTCGCGCGCAAATTGCCCCGCATCCTTTCGCTTGCCGTGCGCATGCTGGGCGATGCGGCGGAGGCCGAGGACGTCGCGCAGGAAACCTTCCTGCGCATCTGGCGCCATGCCTCGAGCTGGCGGCGCGGCAATGCACGCTTCGACAGCTGGATCCACCGGGTGACGCTCAACCTCTGTTACGACCGGCTGCGCCGGCGCCGCGAGGTGGTGACCGACGATTTGCCGGAGGTGGTCGACCCCACCCCGCTTCCCGATGCACGCGAAGAGCCGCATCGGATCGAGCAGGCCTTGCAGGCAATCGCGCCACGCCAGCGCGAGGCGATCATCCTGGTCTATTATCAGGAGATGTCCAACATAGAAGCGGCCGCAACACTGGAGATCAGCGTCGATGCGTTGGAGAGCCTGCTCTCGCGCGGCCGGCGGGCCTTGCAGATGATCCTGGCCAGAGATGGCGTCCATGACTGAGAAAGGCGCGACCATGAATGGCGCACAGTCACCGCGCCTTGCGGGCGTCCAGCGGGGCTGCCTCGTTTCCAACCCGGGTCGGCACACGGCACCAAAGGGCAAGGGGAAGATAAATGGCTGAAGACATCGAGGACGACCCGGCAATGGACGCCCGACGCTTCGCGGCGCTCGCCGAAGCCTATGGCAGCGATTTGCGGCGCTGGCCGCAGGCGGAGCGCGAAGCCGCCTCCACCTTTGCTTCAAGCGAGACAGGGCAAGCCATTTCGCAAAAGGCCGGCACGCTTGACGCCCTGCTTGACAGCTACAGCGTCCCGCACCCCGGCAAGGCGCTGCATGATACGATCCTGCGGACCGCCGACCTGCACATCGTCCGGCGCCGGCGCCAGCGGTTCTGGTGGCTGGGGCTGGGGCTTGCCGGCATTGGCTTGGCCGGCGCCATCGCCGGACTGGCGCTGGTGACCGTCGTCACGCCCGAGGCTCAGACCGACCATTATGTGCTCGATGCCAATGCGACGGCGTTCGGCGATGCCGGGCCCGAGACGATCGAGGAAGACCTATGAGCACCGGCCGTAACCTCCTCATCGCATCGGTGGTGGCAAACGTCTTCCTGGCCGGTGCGCTTGCCGGCGGCGCCGTCTGGATAAGAAGCGGCAAGCCGGCCCAAGGCTACTCGCTGGAAGCGGCAGGCGGCCGGCTTCCCGACCAGCAGCGGACGCTGTTCCGCAAGGCACTGCGCGAAGTCCGCCGCGAGTCGCGCGACATCATCCTCGACGGCCAGCAGGCCAGGCGCGAGGCGGCGGATCTGCTGCAGCAGCCTGTCCTCGACACGGCGGCGCTGTCGGCCGCCCTGGAGCGGGCCCGCAATGCCGATGTCACCGTGCGCACGCGGCTGGAGCAGCGCATTATCGAGTTCGCGGCGGCGGGTTCCGCCGAGGATCGCAGCGTGTTGGCGGAGGGCCTCGCAAGACGCAGCGGGACACAGCCATCCGCCACGCCAAAAAAATCGCCGTGACGACCGACGGAAAATGCCGGCGGCGCCCGTTTAACGAGATGAAGGGCAGGACCTGCCGGACCGTGTGGTGCGGCAGGTTTTCAACCTCGGACAACTTCGGAGCATGGTCATGAACTCTCTGACAAAATATGCGATCACCGCCGCTCTTGCGGTGACCGGAACGGCGGCGACGGTTGCGGCCTCCTCGGCGATGCCGCAGGCGCCGCTTGCCGCCCCGGCGCTGGTCGAGCACGTCGCCTGGGGTTGCGGCCCCGGCTGGCATCCCAACCCCTGGGGCCGCTGCGTTCCCAATCGCGTTGTTGTCTACCCGCGCTATTACTACAGGCCCGGCCCCGCCTTCTACGTCTGGCATCCGCACCGCCACTGGCATCGCTGGCACCACTGGTAGGATCGCCCGGGCCGGCCGCAGCGCCGGCCCCACGATCTCAGTTGAACAGGCACGAAACGGCTCGAACGGGCTTCCGGCACCGCGCGCAGGAAGCCCAAGCAATGGAGAGCTGACTTGGCTATCCCGGCCTCCGATCCCCCGCCAGATCCAGCTCTCGTTGCTTTCAACCGCTTCGGCCTCGGCGCGAGGCCCGGCGACCGCGACACGATTGCCGGTGACCCGCGCGGCTATCTGAAGGCGGAACTGCGGCAGCCCGACATCGCCCTGATCTCGATTGACGATCCGGCCTATGCCAGCCTACCGGGGAGCACGCCGGCCATCCAAGCCAGCATGGCGGCAAATTTCCAACGCAAGCTCGACCGCGAGCATATGGCCGCAGCTGTGGCACAGCCGGCAATGGCGAGCACCCAGAGCATGCCTGCCCGGAATATGCCCGCCCAGAACATGGCTGCGAAGGCCACATCGGCCCCGATTACGCCTGCCCAAACCGTGCCCCCATCCTCAGCCCCGGCAAAGCCGGCGCCACCAATCGAGGCCACGCTGTTTCGCGCCGAAGCCCAGGCACGCTTCGACAAGGCGCTGCGGGCCGATGCCGGCTTTGTCGAACGTCTCGTCTATTTCTGGTCGAATCATTTCTGCGTTTCCGTGGCGAAGGACAACATCGTGCGCGCGAGCGCCGGTGCCTTCGAACGGGAAGCCATCCGACCCTTCGTGCTCGGCCGTTTTGCCGACATGCTGATGGCGGTCGAGCGGCATCCCGCGATGTTGTTCTATCTCGACAACCAGCAGTCGATCGGCCCGGACTCCCGCGCCGGCAAGAACCGCCAGCGCGGCCTCAACGAGAATCTCGCCCGCGAGATCATGGAACTGCACACGCTGGGCGTCGGCAGCGGCTATACACAAGCCGATGTCACCAGCTTCGCGCGCATCCTGACCGGCTGGACGATGGCAGGACGCGAAGGTCGGCTGGGCGAACCAGGCAGTTCCGTCTTCAACGCCAATGCCCATGAGCCGGGCGATGCGGTGCTGCTGGGCAAGACCTATCCGGCCGGCGGCATGGGCCAGGCCGAGGCGGCACTCAAAGACATCGCCAGCCATCCGGCGACGGCGCAGCACATCGCTACAGAGCTCGCCCGCCATTTCATAGCCGACGACCCGCCGCCGGCGGCGGTCGCGCGTCTGGCCAAGGTTTTCGCCAAGAGCGACGGCAATCTCCGGGCACTGGCGTCGACCCTCATCGACATGCCGGAGGCCTGGTCGACGCCCCTAGCCAAGATGCGCTCGCCCTTCGACTATATCGCCGCCATCCGCCGGGCGGCCGGCCCCGGTCCAGCGACCGATCCCGGCCAGTCGCTCAACTGGCTCAATGCGCTCGGCGAGCCGCTCTGGCAGCCGCCGGGACCGAACGGCTTTTCCGACCAGGCGGACAGCTGGGCCTCGGCCGAAGGCATGAAGATCCGCCTCGACATCGCCTGGCAGGCGGCCCGCCAGGTCAAGGATATCGGTAATCCCGACGACATGCTCGACGCCGTCATCGGCCCTTCCGCCTCGCCGGAGACGCGGCAAGCGATCGCCCGCGCCGAGTCCAAGCAGCAAGGCCTGGCGCTGCTGCTGATGGCGCCCGAATTCCAGAGACGATAGCGGAGCGACAGGTCCGGCGCCGACAACTCCCATGGAGACCAAGTCATGAGCCTGCTGTGTGAAACCCCCTCCCGCCGCGCCGTGCTGATGAGCGGCGGCGCGCTGTTTGCCTGGGCCTATCTGCCGCGTTTCGCCCGCGCCGCCGACAATCGCGATCCGCGCCTGATCGTCATCGTCCTGCGCGGCGCGCTCGACGGCTTGTCGGCGGTCGGTCCGGTCGGCGATCCCGACTATGCCGGCCTGCATGGCGACATCGCTCTCTCGCTCGCCGGTCCGCACGCGGCGCTGCCGCTCGATGGTTTCTTCGCGGTCAATCCGGCGATGCCGGTCTTTGCGCGGCTGTTCAAGGCAAACCAGGCGGCAGTGGTGCATGCGGCCGCGACGGGCTATCGCGAACGCTCGCATTTCGACGGCCAGGACGTGCTGGAAAGCGGTTTCGCCGGCCCGGGTCATGTCGCCACCGGATGGCTCAACCGGGCGCTGGAGAGCCTGCCGGCGGGCGACCGCGTGGCGACGCTTGGCGGGCTGGCCGTCGGCCCGTCGACACCGCTGGTGATCCGCGGTGCTGCCCCCGTGCTCGGCTGGGCGCCGCAATCCCTGCCGGCGCCGGCCGGCGACCTCGCGGCACGGGTTCTCGATCTCTACCAGCATCGCGACCCGGTGCTCGCGGTGGCCCTGCAGAAGGGCCTCGATGCCGACCGCATGGCGCTCGACGACCAGATGGGCGCAAAGTCGATGAAGCCGAAGGGCGGCCTCGACAGCGCCGCCGGCATGCGGCAGGCCGCGCAAGGCGCGGCCAAGCTGATCGCGGCCGATGACGGGCCACGCGTTGCCGCCCTTGCCTTCGACGGCTGGGACACGCATGTCAACGAAGGCGGCGCGACCGGCCGGCTCGCTACGCTGCTCGGTGGCCTCGACGGCGCCTTCGAGGAATTCGAGAAGGGGCTCGGCGAACGCTGGAAGGACACGGCGATCGTCACCATCACCGAGTTCGGGCGCACGGCGCAGATCAACGGCACGGTCGGCACCGATCACGGCACCGGCACGGTGGTGCTGCTCGCCGGCGGCGCGATCAAGGGCGGCCGCATTATCGCCGACTGGCCGGGATTGAAGCCGGCTCAGCTTTACCAACAGCGCGACCTCGCCCCGACCAGCGATGTCAGGGCGGTGCTGAAGGGCCTGCTCGCCGACCAGTTCGGCCTTTCGGCCGCCGTGCTCGGTGAAAAGGTGTTTCCAGAGTCCGCCGCGGTGAAGCCGATGGGGGATCTCATCGCATGAAGAAGACTGGTGGCGTCACAGGGGACGCCACCTCTAGAGCGGTTCGCCGTTTCATKGAAACGGCGAACCGCTCTAACTCTTTGTTTTGACGCAATTCCTGACGGAAAACCGCTCGCACTTTTCCTGGAATTGCTCTAGCGCAAACGCCCACACCGCTTCCAAGGCGGCGCCGCGTCGATCCGCTCCGTGATCACCAGTGGTGATGGTGCCGCCAATGTCCCGGCCCGACTATTATCACACGACGATGGTTGGGCACGCAACGCCTCCACGGGTTCATGTGCCAGCCAGGGCCGCATCTCCAGCCGACACTTTCGGCCTGCAGCGGAGCGGCGCTGGGCTTTGCTACGGGCAGCGCCTGCGAGCCGATGCTCGACAGCATCAACGTGCCTGCTGCGACTGCGATGGGCAAAATGTATCTGGCGAGCATGATCGCGTCCTCTATGGTTCACATTCCCGCGAACAGCATAGCATCGAGCCTGCTGAATGCCGGGTGGGTGGTCCGATCACATATTCGTTAGCGGCAAAGCGTTCGCCAGGCGACGCCGCGACTTTCTGCGCGGCGCCGTCGAGTATTTGGCCTTGATCAAGCGGCCTCGACCTTGCCGAGCGGCGCATCCTCCCCGCGCAGCAGTTTGGTCACGCCGGCGAAGTCGAGCTTGCCGGAGCCGAGCACCGGCACTTTCTGGACGACACGCACTTCGGCAGGCACCATCAGGTCCATGGCGCCATTCGCCTTGGCAAAGCTCAGGAACTCAGCGCGTGTGGCGCCGGGAGCCTCGGTGATGAGAATGAGCTTCTCGCCCTTGCGCGCATCCGGTACGGAAGCAACCGCCGACAACAATCCTTTCCACAATTCGCCAGCCAGCGCCTCGACGGCGGCGAGCGAAATCATCTCGCCACCGATCTTGGCGAAACGCTTGGCGCGGCCGCGAATGGTGATGAAGCCGCCCTCGTCGACCGAGACGACATCGCCAGTGTCATGCCAGCCGTCCGGCAGCGGCTCGAGCACGCCCGGCTTCTCGGCGCGCAGATAGCCAGCCATCACGTTGGGCCCGCGGACATGCAGCCGGCCGCCTTCGTCGACACCAGGCACCGGATCGAGGCGATACTCCATGCCGGGCATGATTTTGCCGACACTGCCGGAACGGTTGTACATCGGTGTGTTGATGGAGATCACCGGTGCGGTCTCGGTGACGCCATAACCTTCCAGGATGCGCACGCCGAACTTTTCCATATAGGTCATGCGCGTCGACGGCTTGACCGGTTCCGCGCCGGCAAAGCAATAGCGTATCGAGCGGAAGTCGTATGGATGCGCGGTGCGCGCATAGCCGCTGAGGAACGTATCGGTGCCGAAGATGATGGTCGCGTTGGAGGCGTAGATCAGTTCCGGCACGAGGCGATAGTGCAGCGGCGATGGGTAGAAATAGACCGGCACGCCCGAAATCAGCGGCAGCACCGTGCCAGCCGTCAAGCCGAAGGAATGGAAGATCGGCAAGACGTTGAACACCTTGTCGCCCGAGTGGAAGTCGATGCGCGAGGCCGCCTGAGCGGCATTGGCCAGGATGTTGCGGTGGGTAAGGACCACGCCCTTCGGGGTGCCCTCCGACCCCGAGGTGAACAGGATCACCGCCGGGTCGGTGGATTTGCGCGGCGCACGCGGCGTCGACTTGCGCAACAGGCCGAGCAGCTTGTCCTTGAGACCGATGGTTTTGCGCAGATCGTCGAGCCAGACGATGTCGACCGAGCGGCTGATTTCCTCGACCACCGCGCCGAGCTTTGCCTGCTCGACGAACGCGCGAGACGTGAGCACAGTCCGGACTTGCGCCGCCTTGCAAGCGGACAGGATGTTGGCAGCGCCAGCGGTGAAGTTGATCATCGCCGGCACCTTGCCGGCCGACATCACGCCAAGCAGCGTCGCGCATGAGCCATTGGCGTTGGGCAGCATGATGCCGAGCGTCTGCTGATCGGCATAAAGGTTCTGGAATTTCTCGCCAAGCACGGCGGCCGCCGTCAGCAGTTTGCCGTAGCTCAGTGAGCCGGTGACCGGATCCTGCACGGCGAGCCGTTTCATGCCGCGTTCATTCGCCGTCAGGATGATCTTTTCCAGCACCGTCTTGTCGATGTCCTGGGTGCGGAAGACGAGATCCGACATCACCTGATAGAGTGCCGCACCCGCCGCGGCGCGACGCTGGCGGCCCTTCAGTTCCTGCGGCACTTCGAGCTTGACCGGCTCCAGAATGGTCACCTTGACCTTCGGGAACAGGCGGCGGCGCACATGCTGCGACGTCAACCGCGAGAACGGGCTTTTCTCCAGCCCATCGATGCGGATCGGCACAACCATCGAGCCGGTCTTGTCGGCGACCATGGCGGCGCCGTCATAGACCTTCATCAGCCCGCCGGTGACGGTGATGCGGCCTTCGGGGAAGATGACAAGTGGATCGCCACCCTGCACGACCTTGATCAGCGTGCGGGTCGACATCGGCTTGGCCGGGTTGAGCGGCAGAGCGCGGGCAAGCTTCATGAATGGCTTCATCCACCAGGCCTGCGCGATGGTGTAGTCGATGGCGAAGACCGGCTCCTCGTCGGTCAGCGTCAGTGCCAGCGGACCGTCGAGGAAGCTGACATGGTTGAGTGCCAGGATCGGCGCCTCGCCGGCCGCCTTGAGGTTTTCCATGCCCTCGACCTCCAGGCGCAGGAAGGCGCGGAACAGGATGGAAACGAAATCGCGGAAAGCATTGGTCGGCAGGAATTTCAGCATCAGCCAGGCAGCAATCGCATTGGCCACGGCGAGACCGAACAGAATGCCGCCGGTCGACACTTTCGTCTGGATCGCGGCGACGAGAATGCCGCCGACGGTCATGAAGCCGGCATTGACGATGCTGACGGCAGCGACGACACGGGCGCGGCGCGCTTCGGGCGACCAGGCCTGCACGGCAGCGAAGGTCGGCACCACGAGGAAGGCGCTGGCGATGGCCATGCCGGCGAGGTCGATCGCGACACGGATCGTGTTTGGCCCGGCGAAGAACAGGCCAAGGGTCTCAGCCTTGGGCGAAGGCTGCATGCTCCAGATGGTCCAGGCCAGATGCAGGCCGAACAGCGCCAGCAGCGCCGTGCCGACAGGTGCCGGCAGAAGCACGATGCGCCCCTGCGACATCCATGCGGCAATGGCGGAGCCAATCGCGATGGAGACGGCAAACACCGCGAGATAGACGGTGACGGCGATCTCGTTGCCGCCGAGCGAATCCTTGATCAGCGTCGGCAGGATCGACAGCACGATGGCGCCGATCAGCCAGAACCATGACGTCATCAGCCCGGCGCGCCAGATCCGTGTGTCGGTTCGCAATTCGCTGACCTGGCGCCAGGTCGAACGAAAGATATTCTTGTCGATGACAAGATCGGGCGCCGCCGAACCGGTGGACGGGATGTAGCGGCTGACGAACCAGCAGCCGACGGCAAGGGCCATCATGATAGGCCCGAAGACCGTGACGCCGATGCCATCGGCCGAAACGACGCCGCCGGCAATGGTGCCGCCGAGGATGGCGGCAAACGTCGCCGACTCGATCCAGGCGTTGGCCTTGGGCAGTTCCTTGCGCTCGAGGTGATCGGGCAGGATGCCGTATTTGATCGGCCCAAACAGCGCCGAGATGACGCCGAACATCAGCAGCGCTGTCATCAGCACAGGGATCGACGACAGCGCGATGCCAACGACCGAGACTCCTGCCGCGGCGATCTCGGCGAATTTCAGCCGGCGCGCGATCAGCGCCTTATCGAAGCGGTCGGCGATCTCGCCGCCAAGGGCTGATAACAACAGGAAGGGGGCCATGAAGACGGCTCCCGCCAAAGTCACCAGCGAAGCCGCCTGACCGGCGGCCAGCGTGAACAGGATCAGGAACACCAGCGTGTTCTTGAGGAAATTGTCGTTGAAGGCGGACAGGAACTGCGTCCAGAACAGAGGCGCAAAGCGCCGGGACAACATCAGATGCGTGTTCATGGCGATTTCCATTTGGCGGGACCCTACGACTGTGCCGGTGGGCCCCGCGGGTTGAAGGCGCTGTTTCAATCTCAGTGATATCAGTGAGCTGATTAAACTTCCTTACTGTACTTGATGCCCATCCATGGCTTTCGGCCGTGAGAAATGAACATCGTTCATAATTGCACTCTATCACATCTTGAACATTGTTCAAGCAGAAAATGAACAGCGTTCACCACGGCCGAAACGGAGCCGGCAGCTGGTGAGCTCTGTCAGGGTCAGGGCGCCCTCAGTGACCGGTTGCCGGATCTGGTCCCAGCGTCGCCACCGTCTTCAGAGCGCCATCGAGCATGTCGCCCTTCTCGTCCTTCAGCGCCGCTTCGCGCAGGCGGCGGATCCAGTCGGCGGCATCGTCGCGGCCCTCGAGCATGGGAAGCGCCGAGAGCACGCGGTCGAATTTCGACTGGGCGCGGACATGGGTGTCACTGTAGCCCTTGATCAGCCGGCGGCAGTTGAGGATTTCGACCGCGAGCGCGTAGTCTTGGGGCACATGGCCGAGCGCCAGCGCGTACCAGCGATCGAGATGGGTCATCTCGACCTTGTGGCGCAGCAGGCTCCGGCGCCAGCGGCGCAGGCCGCCTATGAACCAGAGTGCAGCGAAGCCGGCAAAGCTGTCGGTGCGGATGCGCCGGCCATGGTTGATGCGGCGATCAAGGAAGGCGGCGAGTTTCGGCCGGTTCTCGATATAGCTGCCGAGGCCCGCCGGCAGCGTGCCGCAGAACTCCTCGATGCGCGGATGGAAATATTCGGTCACCTGCAGGATCGAGCCGTCCTTGACGCCGACCTCCTTGCGCACACGCCTGTCGCGCGTCGAGCGCGTCTTCAGGTCGGCGACGCGGATCATGTCGTCATAGCACAGGGCGTTGGCGAGATGCTTGGCGGCAGCAATAGACAGCGCGTGGGCATGGTCGGCGCTCTCCAGCGCGACGGCCTTGTCCAGCCGGTCGAGATACTCCCGCCCATAGGCGATGTCCTGATAATCGACGACCTTTCTCAGACCCCGGAGCGCCATGTCGCGCACGGCCACGGGCATCAGGTCGATACGGGCGGCCAGGGCCTGCCAGCCTTGCAACAGGTTTTGCGGACCGGTCACACGCCCCGCGCCCAGGGCAGATTCGACAATCACCGGCTCTGCCGGCTTTGGTGCAGGTGCCGCCGTGCCACGTGCGCGGTCACAGGCAGCGCCGAAGGCGGCAAGGCTGGCCTTGACGCCACGCCCCCCGGCACCGATCGCCTGCTCATAGCTTTCGCGCGTGAATGGCAGTGCGTCGGAACCGGCCAGCGCGCCAAGCAGGCTGGCCGAAATCATCGAACCGTTGTCGGCGGCGATCTTTTCCATGTCGAAAGCGATGAAGCGTTTGGATGCCGCTTCCGCCGTCGCATGCACCTTGGAAGATGAGGCGCGGCCGTCGCCCGGCTCGATCTTTTCCGACACGGCGGCAATGCGGTGCGAGGAAGCGATCAGCGTCGTGCGTTCCGGCGTGACGAAACCGCGGATGATGGCGCGGCCGGCTTCCATCAATTCGGCGGCGATCAATATATCGACGTCGCCTTGCGACGGTGACAGCGCGAAGACCGGCAGCCGGCCGGTGTCGCGGGCCGTCTCGATATAATAGATCGTGGCGCCGGTGCGTTGTGCCACGCCGGCGACCGAGGTCGATTGCGCGACGTAGCCATTGCGCTCGGCGACATCGGTGATCCAGTCGGCCAATACGCCGCCGCCCTGGCCGCCAACGGCCAGCACGGCAAGCTTTATGACGCGCTCGTCGTCCTGGGCGCCGGGCCGGGCGCGGAATGGCGGGACAGCGTCAAGCATCGGCGAAGGTCAGGCGCCGGCTTTCGCGGCGGCGCTGCAGCAGGCCAATGGTGGCGCGTCGCGCGGATTCGAGGAAGCGGTCCCAGCGGCTCGGATTATGCACGACATCGGCGCGGTAGAAGGAGGGGCACAGCACCGCCGCATCGGCGACCTCGCCGCAATTGCCGCAGCCGACGCAGCTCTGGTCGATACTCGCCACCGGGTCATCGCGCAGCGGATCGTCGAGCGACTTCACCGACAGCGACGGGCAGCCGGAGAGCCGCATGCAGGCATGGTCGCCGGTGCAGATGTCCTCGTCGACGCCGAATTTCGGCTTCACTACCCGCTCGCCACCCTTGATCGCTTTGTCGACCAGTGGCTTTTCGCGGCGCTGCCGGTTGAGCATGCATTCGGACGAGGCGACAATGACCTTCGGCCCCTTCTCCTCCGTCGTCAGCGCCTCGCGCAACGTGTCCTGCATCTTGGTCACGTCATAGGTGCGGTCGACATGGCGCAGCCATTTGACACCCATGCCTTTGACCGCCTCGGTGATCGGATGCTTCGTCGACTTGGTCTTGTTGCCGGCGCGCGACGACAGGATGTCCTGCCCGCCGGTCGCAGCCGAGTAAAAGTTGTCGACGATGACGATGACGCCGTCGTTCTTGTTGAACACCGCATTGCCGATCGACGAGGTCAGGCCGTTGTGCCAGAAGCCGCCATCGCCGACGAAGGAGATCGAGCGGCGCTTGGCGTCGGGTGAGTTGAACGCCGAGGCGGAAGCCGGCCCGAGTCCGTAGCCCATGGTGGTGGCGCCGAGCTCGAAGGGCGGCATGATCGAGAACAGATGGCAGCCGATGTCGGAGGCGATGTGGTGCTTGCCGAGTTCCTGCTCGACCAGCTTCGTCGCGGCAAAGATCGGCCGCTCCGGGCAGCCGATGCAGAAGCCGGGCGGGCGACCGGGCACGACATTGATCAGGTCCGCGGTGTCGACGCCGTCGCCAACTTTGTTGGGGGCGCGCACCTCGCCCGGGAGCAGATGCGGCGCCTCGGCGCGCAGGAAGGTGCCGATGCCGTCGAGCATGACCTGGCCGGTGTATTCGCCGGCCATCGGCAGATACTCCTTGCCGACCAGCCTGGTGCCGCGCCCGGCCTTGTGCAGCATCGCGGCAAAGGCCTGCTCGATGTAATTGGGCTGGCCTTCCTCGACGACGAGCACCGCCTGCTTGCCCTCACAGAAGGTGAGGAACTCATCGTCGATCAGGGGATAGACGGCGTTGAGCACATAGAGTGGCACATCCGTGTCGCCATAGGTGTCGGCGAGTCCGAGCCGCTGCAGCGCGCGGATGACCGAATTGTACATGCCGCCCTGCATGACGATGCCGACCGAGCCATGATCTGAGCCGAAGAACTCGTTGATCTTGTTCTTGCGGATGAAATCGACTGCAGCCGGCCACCGCTTTTGCACCTTTTCCTTCTCGTGCAGGAAGGAGGCCGGCGGCAGCACGATGCGGCCGGTGTCGCGGCGCGGCGCGTCGAGCGCATCGGCCACCGTCATGGGCGGGCGCTTGTTGTCCTTGGCGATGAAATGGCCATGGACGTGGCAGCAGCGGATGCGGACCTGCAGCATCACCGGCGTGTTGGAAATCTCGGACAGCTCGAAACCGTCCTCCACCGCCTTGACGATCGACGGCAGGTTCGGGCGCGGATCGAGCAGCCAGACCTGGCTTTTCATGGCGAAGGCATGGCTGCGCTCCTGCATGATCGAGGAGCCTTCGCCATAGTCCTCGCCGACGATGATCAGCGCGCCGCCGGTGACGCCGCCGGAGGCGAGGTTGGCGAGTGCGTCGGAGGCGACATTGGTGCCGACCGTCGACTTGAAGGTCGCGGCGCCGCGGATCGGGTAATGCACCGAAGCCGCAAGCATGGCGGTGGCGGTCGCTTCCGAGGCGCTCGCCTCGAAATGCACGCCGAGCTCGCCCAGAATGTCCTGCGCGTCGGCCAGAACGTCCATCAGATGGCTGATCGGCGCGCCCTGATAGCCGCCGACATAGCCGACGCCGCATTGCAGCAGCGCCTTGGTGATGGCGAGAATGCCTTCGCCGGCAAACTCTTCGCCGGCGCCGAGGCGGAGTTTTTCGACTTCCTTGGCAAAAGACCGTTCGGCCATTTTTGTCTCCTTCCGTTACCGCCTGGCCCGCTATCGCCTGGCATTGGCGGCGCGTAGGTCTAGATGTCGTGCTTGCGAATGTTCTTCAGCATCTTCAGCAATGTAGCGATCAGTGCCGCGTATTCGGCGTCGTCGATATCGTCGAACATCGCCTCGAACGCGTCATGCATGGCTGGCCAGGCGCGGGTGAACTCGGCGCGGCCTTCGTCGGTCAGGAACACATGGCGGATACGGCTGTCGGTGACGCCCTGCTCGCGCCGCACGAAGCCTTGCCCCTCCAGCGTGTCGAGCGTACGGCTCAAGGTGGACTGCTCGATAACCGTATAGACCGAGAGGTCGTTGACGGTGACGCCGTCGGTGACCGAGAGGACCGCAAGAGTACGCACCTGCGGAATGGTCAGCCCCTGTTTGCGGAAATCGTCGCGCAAGGTGGCGTTGTAGCGGCCCATGATGCGGTTCATCAGATAGGGCGCGAATTGCTGCAGGCCGATCTGGCCGAGGGTCGAAATGCGCTGGCGTTTTTCCGCGACCTTCTGTTCCATCACAGCCTCCCCGCCAGGAGAAAGCCGGAGCCGCCGCCGAGGCCCGCACCCGGATGGGTCGAAGCGCCGATATGGTAGAGGCCCTTGATGCCGGTCTGGTGGTTGCGGCTGGTCTTGAACGGCCGCCACAGGAAGGACTGGTCGATGGTCGAGGAACCGCCATAGGGATCGCCGCCGACCAGATTGATGTTCATCGCTTCGAGATCGGCCGGCGAATAGGCGCGGCGCGCAATTACGCTGTCCTTGAAGCCGTCGATGTGACTGGCGAGGATCGCCTCGGCCCGGTCGGCATAGGCTTCGCGCAGCGCGTCGGTCCATTGCCCGTCAGCGGGCGCCTCAAGCTTGCCGGCGGCATCGCCCTTGATGTGCCGGGGCGCCTCCGGCAGTTGCAGCCACAGGATCGCCTTGCCCGCCGGGCAGCGCGACGGGTCGAGCGCATGCGGCTGGCCGACACAGATGGTGGGCACTTCCGGCAGCATGCCGCGTGCCGCCTCGTTGCAGGCTTTCGACACACCGTCGAGCCCCGGCGTCAGATGCAGCAGCGCCACCTTGTCGAGACCATCGCCGCGCCATACCGGCGGCTTGTCGAGGGCATAGTGGATCTGGAAGTTGCCTTTGCCGTAGCGATATTTCTGCGTCGCCTCGACATCGGCTTTGGCAGCATCCGCGCCGAGCAGCCGGCCATAAAGCTGCGTCGGCGTGACCGAGCAGATGACGCTCTTGTTCGCCGCGATCGTTTCGCCTGAGGCCAGCCGCACGCCGGTCGCGCGGCCATTCGTTTGGACGATCGAGGCGACATCAGCGCCGGTGCGGATTTCGCCGCCGCGTTCCCGAATCAAGGCCTCGAAGGCGGCAAGCAGGTTCTTCGCGCCGCCCTTCACGATCGGCGCGCCAGCGGCTTCCAGCGCGAAGGCGATCACCTTGGCGATCTGGCCGGAGAATGCATCTTCAGGCCCAAGCCCGGCATGCAGCACCCAGGGCGCCCACAGCGCGCGGATGGTTTCGGACCGATAGGTGCTTTCCAACCAGCTACGCGCCGGCACCAAGGCCTCGCCGAGAAAGGCGGCAAGGCCACGCGGGCCACGCCGCCAGGCATCGCCGGCCAGCAGCTTGGCTGTCGGATAGGACCACAGGCTGCCACCGAGCAGGCCGAACAGCAGGCCGGCATCGCGCTCGATGCCGCCGACATCGTCCGCATGCCGGTCGCCGTCACCAGCGGCGATCGCATTGATTGCCGCGACATTGGCGGCGCGGTCGGTGCTGAGCACGGCGTGACTGCCGTCTGGCCGCAGCACGCCGGTCGGCGTGCCGGTGTGGCAGAACTCCAGCCCATGCCGCGCTAGATCGCCTCCCAACGACGCAAAGGCCGGCGAGGTGATGAACAGCACGAAGGTCGTCGCCATCACATCGTGGATGAAGCCGGGCGCAGTGATCTCCTCGGTGCGCATGCAGCCGCCGATGCGGTCGTTGCGTTCGAGGACGAGCACACGCGCCCCTTTGCCGCCAAGCATCGCCGCGCAGACCAGCGCGTTGATGCCGCTGCCGACGATGATGTGATCGGGCTGGCCCACCTCGGCGTGCCTTCGCTTAGCCTTTCGACACCAGCGCCAGCGCGCGGATCGGGCTGCCGGTGCCGTGCTCGATCTTGAGCGGTGCCGCGATCAGGATGGCGCCTTTCGGCGGCAGTTGGTCGAGATTGCAGAGGCTGGCAAGCCCATAGCGGTTGGCCTTGTGCATCAGCGTGTGGGCCGGAAATGGCGGCTCCATGCCGCCGGCCTTGCCGGCATCGGTGCCGATCGTCTCCGAGCCCCAGCCCTTGATATCCTTGCTGATCAGGAACTGGATGGCTTCAGCCGTCGGACCGGGCGTGTGCGGGCCGGTCTCGTTGGCGTTGAGGAACTCGGCTTCCGAACCATTGCGCTTGTACCAGTCGGTGCGCATCACCACCCATTCGCCGGCATTGATCGCGCCATGTTTGGCTTCCCACGCCTTGATGTGGTCGACGGTGAGCAGGAAATCATGGTCGGCGGCAGCTTCCTTCGAGCAGTCGATGACGTTGACCGGGCCGACGAAATTCTGCGCCGGAATGGTGTCGGTGGCGCCATCCGGATAGTCCTTGCCGCTGATCCAATGCTGCGGCGCATCGAAATGGGTGCCCGAATGCTCGCCGAGCTTCAGCCAGTTCCACGCCCACCACGGACCATTCTTGTCATAGCGGGAGATGTTGTGGATCTCGACCTTCGGCGTGTCGACGGCGAGTTCCGGCGGCAGCTTGATCAGGGGCGTGTCGGGACCGAGCGGCGCCGACAGGTCGACCACCTTGATGGCGCCTGAAAGCAGCTGGCCGGCGACTTCGCCGAGGAGTTTTTGGGTATCCATGGTGTCTGTTCCCTCTTTTCGATGATGATCAAGGCTCGTCTCGGCCCTTAATATCCTACTAGACGAAAACATATGCATCTGCAATTATCTTTAAGCATAAAGGAAATGGGAACGGGGCGTGAGCGAGTTCGACGCCATCTTTGTCGGGGCGGGCCACAACAGTCTGGCATGCGCCGCGCATCTGGCGCTCAAAGGCTGGAAAACCGGGATTTTCGAGCGCGGCGCAACAATCGGCGGCGCCGTCCAGACCCGCGAATTCACCCTCCCCGGCTTCCGTCACGATTTCGGCGCGATGAATCTGAGCCTGTTTGCCGGCTCGGCCTTCCACCGGAAATATGCAAATGAATTGAAAGCGCAGGGGCTGGAATTCGCCCCGGTCGCCGACTGTTTCGCCAGCGCCTTTCCGGATGGACGCTGGTTTGGCGTCAGCAACGATCTGGAAAAAACCGCGACACGCATGGCTGCCCTTTCAACCGCCGATGCCGCGACGTGGCGCAGGCTGGTTGCCGCCTTCCCGGCGGAGGCCGAACACCTGTTCCGGCTGCTGGGTTCGCCGATGAGCGCCCGCGCCCTTGTCGGCTCCGCCTGGAACCTGTGGCGCAAGAAGGGCATTGCCGGCGCACTCGACACCGGCCGGCTGCTGCTTTCCTCACCGCGCGCCTGGCTGGAGGAGACTTTCGAGTCGCCGCATGTGCGCGCGACGCTCGCGACCTGGGGCATGCATCTCGATTTCGCCCCTGATATCGCCGGCGGTGCAGTATTCCCCTATCTGGAATCGATGGCCAACCAGAGCTTTGGCATGGTGCTGGGCAAGGGCGGCGCCGATACCATTATCCGCGCTTTGTCGGGCATGGTCACATCGGCCGGTGGCACGATCATCACCGGGGCGGAAGTGGCCGAGATCACGGTTTCCGCCGGCAAGGCGACCGGCGTGCGGCTCGCATCCGGCGAGACGCATACCGCCACCAAGGCGGTCATCGCCGGCGTCGCACCCAAGGCGCTGACCGGCAAGTTGCTGCGGAACGGTTCCGGCGACGCCGGCTTCGACACTGCGATGAAAAAGTTCCGTTATGCGCCGGGCACGATGATGATCCATCTGGCGCTCGACGCCCTGCCAGACTGGCGCGCCGGAGCAGAGTTGCGGCAGTTTGCCTATGTGCATCTGTCGCCGTCACTCGATGCGATGTCGCGTACCTATCAGCAGGCGATGGCCGGCATGCTGCCGGACGAGCCGGTGCTGGTCGTCGGCCAGCCCTCAGCGATCGATCCGTCGCGTGCGCCTCAGGGCAAACATGTGCTGTGGGTGCAGGTGCGCATGCTGCCAGCGGAAATCCTGGGCGATGCCGCCGGCAAGATCGCGCCCGCGCACTGGGACCAGGTCAAGGATGTCTACGCCGACCGCGTGCTCGACATCATCGAGATCTATGCGCCGGGCTTGCGCGCGAAAATCCTCGGCCGTTCGGTGTTCTCGCCGATCGACCTCGAACGCGAGAACCCGAACCTCGTTGGCGGCGACCAGGTCTGCGGCAGCCATCATCTGGCGCAGAACTTTTTGTTCCGCCCGGCACGTGGTTTTGCCGGCTGGAACACACCGGTCGGCAATCTGCATCTCACGGGCGCCGCGACATGGCCGGGCGCCGGCACCGGTGCGGCTTCCGGCTTCATGCTCGCGCAACAGCTTGGCGGGAGGTAGGAGCCGAAGATTTTATCGAGGCTACGAGAGGCAAGGCGCAGCTGCCCACGAAGCCTGAACAAATGAAGTGACATTGCCGCGCGACGAAAACAGAAAACCAACAAGGGGAACGACCATGACAATCAACAGACGCGAATTGCTGGGATACAGTGCCGCGGCACTCGGTGTGGCCGCCGTCGGCCTACCGCAGATCGCCAAGGCGGCCGCCGGCGAACTGACCATCGCCTACAATGTCAACCTGCCGTCCTGGGATCCGACCACCGGCCCCTCGGCTGTCAACCCGACTATCCAGGGTCTCTACCAGTCGGTGTTCGACCAGTTCATCCCGCAAAAGCCGGACCTGTCCTTTGCGCCGGGCCTGCTTACCGAATGGGGCTGGAACGACGACCGGACCAAGGTGACGATGACGGTGCGCGAAGGCGTGAAATGGCATGATGGCTCGCCCTTCACGCCCGAGGACGTCGTCTGGTCGCTGCAGCGCGCGGGCGACGAGAAGACCGGCAACCCGATCCAGTTCGTCTGGAAGAACGTCAACAATTTCAAAATCGACGGCAACAAAATCACCGGCGACGTCGTGCAGTTCGACCCGGTCTATTTCAAGTGGATGTCGTTCTTGACCGGCTACATCCTGCCGAAGGCCTATTACGAGAAGGTGGGCGCCGAAGGTTTCGAGAAGGCGCCGATCGGTACCGGCCCCTACATGGTCGAAAAATTCGAGCGCAACGCCTTCCTGCGGCTGAAGGCCAATCCGAACTATTGGGGCGACAAGCCGGCTTTCGAGAATGTGACGATCAAGTTCGTCACCGATGCGGCAAGCCGTGTCGCCGAAATCGAGTCCGGCTCCTCGCAGGTGACGCTCGAAATTCCGTACGAGGAATATGATCGCCTGATCACCAAGAAGGGGCTTGCCGGCTCGTGCAAGAACGTCTCCGACATCGGCATGATCTTCTTCAACAACAAGGACGCCATGTTGGACAAGAATGTCCGCCAGGCGGCCGTGATGTCGGTGGACAAGGAGCTTCTGGTCAAGCGGCTGCTGCGCGGCTACGGCCAGCCGATCGCGACGCTGGAAACCCCAGAATATGCCGCCTACGATGCGTCGATCAAGGTCGAGCACAATCCGGAAAAGGCCAAGGAACTGCTCGCCGCTTCCGGCTATTCGCCGAAGAAGCCGGCCAAGATCACCATCCAGACCACCAAGGGCTTCAAGCCCAAGGACTACGAGATGGTGCAGGCGATCGTCGGCATGTGGCGCAAGGTCGGCATCGAGGCGACGATCGAGGTCTACGAGATCGCCAAGCACTATGAGCTGCGTGCCGCCCACAAGCTGGCGCCTGCGGCATTCTACAACTGGGGCAACGCCATCGGCGATCCGACCACCTCGACCGGTTTCGCCATGTTCGGCCCGTCGCCGCACTCGTCGTGGAAGACCGACGACCTCGACGCCAAGATCGGCCCGCTGTGGGGCGAGAAGGACGAGGCCAAGCGCATCGCCGGCTGGAAAGAGGTCGACAAATACATCGCCGAGCAGGCCTATGTGCTGCCGCTGCTGCAGTTCGCCCAGCCGATCGTGCATGCCAAGGGTGTCAACGTGGTCCAGCATATTTCCGGTGCGCTGCTGCCGGCCCTGATGACCCCGGCCTGATATCGGCCCGGAATTGCCGCGCGCCGTCGTCAGTGGCGGCGCGCATTTCCATCGGGCATACGAGCCCACGGGCTCCCGCAAAGATTTACATGCTCCTGCAACGATTCCTGATCCGTCTTCTGACGATGCTGATCACGCTGTTCGGCGTGGCCGTCGTCGTCTTCGTCGTGATCCGCGTCGCGCCCGGCGATCCGATCGCCATGATGCTGCCGCCCGGCGCGACGGATGCCGACATTGCCCGACTGCGCGCACTCTACGGGCTCGACAAGACCATCGTGCAGCAATTCTTCATCTGGCTGTCCGGCGTTATCAGGGGCGATTTCGGCACCTCGATCTCGCTCAGACAAGACGTGCTCGGCCTGGTCTTCAACCGGCTGCCGGCAACGCTGGAACTGGCCATCGTCGCGCTGATCATGGCGGTGGCCCTCGGCGGCACGACGGCGATCCTCGGCGCGCGCGAACGCGGCACGGCGGTCGAGGCCGGCATCGACATCGCCAGTGGTGCCACCCTTTCCATTCCCGATTTCCTGTGGGGCCTGGTGTTGATCCTTTTGTTCGGCGTGCTGGTGCCGATCTTCGACATTTCCGGCCGCGTGTCGCCGCAGCTCGACCTGCCCTTCGTCACTCAGTTCTACCTGTTCGAGAGCATTTTACGCCTGCGCCTCGACCTGACCTGGGATCTGCTGAAGCACATGCTGATGCCGGCGCTGGCGCTGGCGCTGCCGCTGGCGGCGATCATCTCGCAGCTGTTGAAACAGTCGCTTAAGGAAGTGCTCGACCTCGACTATGTCGTGCTGGCGCGGGTCAAGGGCTTTTCCGAGACACAGGTCATCCTGCGCGAGGCGCTGAGGAACGCCGCTCTCCCGACGCTGACCCTGGTTGGCGTGCAGTTCACCTTCCTCATCGGCGGCACGGTCATCGTCGAGCGGCTGTTTTCCTATGAAGGGCTCGGCAACATGGCGATCGATGCCGTCATCAACCGCGACCTGCCGCTGATTCAGGGCATCGTGCTGGTCTTCGCGCTGCTGTTCGTGCTGATCAACCTTGCCGTCGACATGATGTATGCGCTGCTCAATCCGAGGCTGCGACATGGATAGAGCTTCAAGACGCGGATTAAGCCCCAGGCTGTGGCTGGCCGGCGGCTGGCTGCTGCTGGCGCTGCTGGCGGCGATCTTCGCACCGCTGGTCGCGCCGCAGGATCCGCTGGCGCAGGATCTGATGCTGGAGCGGCTGCCGCCGTTCTGGATTGATGGTGCCGAGCCCGGCTATTGGCTAGGCACCGACAGCCTCGGCCGTGACTTGCTCTCCCGCCTGATCTTCGGCGGCCGCATCGCCTTCATCGTCGCCTTTGCCGCGGCAATCGCCGCCTGCCTAGTCGGCTCGACGCTCGGGCTGATCGCCGGCTATTTCGGTGGCTGGGCCGACCGCATCATTTCGCGCGTCGTCGACATCTGGATGGCGTTTCCGCCCGTGCTGTTCGCCATCCTGCTGGTTGCCGTGCTCGGCACCGGCTTGAGCTCCGTCATCCTTGCGATTGCCATCATCGACTGGACGCGGTTCTGCCGGGTGATCCGCGCCGAAGCGATGGGCCAGTCGCGCATGGACTATGTCGAGAATGCCCGCATCGCCGGCTATGGCCGCATCGGCATCATGCTGCGCGAAGTGCTGCCCAATGTGGTGCCGTCGATCGTGGCGCTGCTGTCCCTGGAGATGGGCATCGCCGTCATCGTCGAGGCGATCCTGTCCTTCGTCAATCTGTCGATCTCGACCGACGATCCGACCTGGGGCAGCATCATCGCCGAGGGCCGGCTGTCGATCCACCAGGCCTGGTGGGTGCTGGTGTTTCCGCTGATCACGCTGATCCTCACCGTGCTGTCGTTCAGCCAGTTCGGCGAGGCGCTGAAGGCGCGCTTCGACCCGGTGCTGCGATGAGCGCCTGTCTCGACATCGCCAATCTCAGCGCCGTGCTGCCGAACGGCGCCCGCGTGCTGCGCTCGGTGTCGCTCTCGGTGCAGCCCGGCGAGGTGCGCGCGCTGGTCGGCGAGAGCGGCGCCGGCAAGACGATGATCGGCAAGGCTGTGCTTGGCGTCCTGCCGTCCAGCGTGCGCATCGTCGAAGGCGATATGAGGCTTGAGGGCGAAGACCTCGGCAAGCTGCAGCCCAAGGCACGGCGCACGCTGATCGGTGCCCGCACGGCGCTGATCCCGCAGGATCCTCTGACCGCGCTCAACCCGTCGCGCCGCATCGGTCCGCAAATGACCGACCGGCTTATCCGCATTCTCGGCTGGAGCGGCGAGAAGGCGGATAAGCGTGTCCGGCAATTGCTGGACGAGGTGCAGATCCGCGACCCCGATCGCGTGCTCAGAAGCTATCCGCACGAGCTGTCCGGTGGCATGCGGCAGCGCGTGCTAATCGCCGCCGCCTTCGCCGCCGAACCACGGCTGATCGTTGCTGACGAGCCGACCACGGCACTCGACGTCACCGTTCAGAAGCAGATCCTGCGCCTAATCTCAGCGTTGCAGCGCGAGCATGGGACGGCGATCCTGTTCGTCACCCATGATCTCGGCGTCGTCGCCAAGATCAGCCAGAAGGTCTCGGTGCTCTATGCCGGCAAGGTGGTGGAAGAGGCCGAGACGGCTGCTCTCTTCGCCGCGCCGCAGCATCCCTATACGCGGGCGCTGATGGCCGCGACGCCGCGCTACACCGACCCGTTCGCCTCGTTGAAGCCAGTCGACGATGCCGTGCTGGCCGGGCTCGCCGCCGAGATCGCTGCCGCCGACCAAGCCTGGAGGCGGCCGCATGGCTGAGCCGCTCATTTCCGTGCGCGGACTAAAGGTCGCGCTGCCAGACATGACACGCAAGCCGCTGATCGGCCGCGCGCCTTTGGCCCAGATTCTGAAGGGGCTCGATTTCGACCTACCCAAGGGATCGGTGACCGGCATTGTCGGCGAATCCGGTTCCGGCAAATCGACGCTCGGCCGTGCCTTGGTCCGCCTGCTGGAGCCCAGCGCCGGCAGCGTCACTTTCGATGGCCGTGATATCACGCATCTATCGGAGGCGGATTTGCGGCCATTGCGCCGCGATATGCAGATGATCTTCCAGGATCCGATGTCGTCGCTCAACCCGCGCCGCACCATTGCCAGCATCATCGCGGCGCCGCTGAAGCTGAATGGCCTTGGCGACAATTTGAAGGCGCGCGTCGCAGAGGCCCTACAGCGCGTCGGCCTGCCGCAAAGCTTCGCCAGCCGCTACCGCCACGAATTGTCGGGCGGCCAGCGCCAGCGCGTCGGCATTGCGCGCGCACTGGCGCTGTCGCCGAAATTCGTGCTGGCCGACGAGATCGTCTCCGGCCTCGACGTATCGACGCAGGCGCAGATCCTCACCCTGCTGGAAAAGCTGGCGGCGGAGATGGGTCTGACGGTCGCCTTCATCAGCCATGATCTGTCGGTCATCCGGCGGTTGTGCCGGCAAGTCATCGTCATGCGCGAAGGAGTCATCGTCGAGGCCAGCGCCACCGACGCTTTGTTCGGCAACCCACAACAGGGCTACACACGCGATCTGATCTCGGCCATTCCGCTGCCCGAAATCGACGCCGGCTGGCTGGATATCCCTTCCGCCGCCAAGCCGCCGACATGAATGCATACGCATGCCGAAAAGCGGGTTTCGGACATGCGACCGCAAAGACCCAGGTCCCGCCAATGGAGAGGACTGACATGAAGGCGATACTTCGAAATGCAACGCTCGCCGCCGCTGTCCTTGGCAGCGCCGGCATGGCCTCGGCAGATTCGATCCCAGGCATGCGTGGGCACGATCATACCGGCATCACGGTTCCCGACATGAAGCAGGCGGTCGACTTCTTCACGGAAGTGGTCGGCTGCAAGAAGGCGATGTCGTTCGGCCCGTTCGCCGACGACAAGGGCACCTTCATGCAGGATCTGCTGGGCGTCGATCCCAAGGCTGTCATCGAGCAGGTCACCATGGTTCGTTGCGGCTATGGATCGAATATCGAGCTGTTCAAATACACCGCGCCCGACCAGAAGGATTTGACGCCAAAGAACAGCGACATTGGCGGCTTCCACATCGCCCTCTATGTCGACGACGTCGCCGCCGCGAAGGCCTATCTCGACGGCAAGGGCGTCAAGACGCGCATGGGGCCTTTGCCGGTCAAGGAAGGGCCGGCCGCCGGCCAGACCATTCTCTATTTCCAGGCGCCCTGGGGACTGCAACTGGAAGCCATCAGCTATCCCGACGGCATGGCCTATGAGAAGGGTGCCGAGACGGTGCTGTGGAGCCCGAAAAACCCGGAAAAGTGACATCAGGCGCGCGCTTGCGGGACGACACGCAAGCGCGCTGCCCGATGTCCGGATAATGATTTCGACATAAAACTTTAAGCTTGAAATATCCAGCCGCCGGCGCGATACTCGACGATGCAGCAAGCGAAGAGGAGATCGCAGACATGAAGGTTGCGGTTCTCGGCGGCGGACCAGCCGGCCTCTACTTTGCCATTTCGATGAAGCTGAGGGACGCGGCGCATGATGTGACGGTGTTCGAGCGCAACCGCGCCGACGACACGTTCGGCTGGGGCGTCGTGCTGTCGGCCGAAACGCTCGAGAATCTCGCTAAAAATGATCCGGTCAGCGCCGTCTGGATCAAGAAGCATTTTGCCTATTGGGATGACATCGCCGTCATCCATGACGGCGTGCGCACGGTCTCGTCAGGCCACGGCTTCTGCGGCATCGGCCGCAAGCGGCTGCTGGTCCTGCTGCAGCGCCGTGCTCGCGAGCTCGGCGTCAAGCTGATGTTCGAGACCGATATCGCCGACCCCAAGCCCTATATGGAAACGCATGATCTGGTCGTCGCCGCCGATGGCCTGAACTCCCGGGCGCGCAACACCTTCGTCGATGTCTTCAAACCCGACATCGACACCCGCAAATGCAAGTTCGTCTGGCTCGGCACGAACCAGAAATTCGACGACGCCTTCACCTTCATCTTCGAGAAGACCGAGCATGGCTGGGTGTGGGCGCATGCCTACCAGTTCGACAGCGAGACCGCGACCTTCATCGTCGAGTGCAGCGAACAAACCTGGGCTGCCTTCGGCTTCGGCGCGATGTCGCAGCAGGAATCCATCGCCGTCTGCGAGCGCATCTTCGAAAAACATCTCGGCGGCCATGCGCTGATGACCAATGCCAACCACATCAGGGGTTCGGCCTGGATCAACTTCCCGCGTGTGCTGTGCGAGCGCTGGTCGTACAAGAATTTGGCGCTGATGGGCGACGCGGCGGCATCGGCGCATTTCTCGATCGGGTCCGGCACCAAGCTGGCACTGGAAAGCGCGGTGGCGCTGGCCGAGTATGTCGAGACCGAGCCGGATCTCGAAGCCGCCTTCCGTAGATATGAGGATGCGCGCCGCACCGAGGTGCTGAAGCTGCAATCGGCGGCGCGCAATTCGCTCGAATGGTTCGAGGAGGTCGAGCGTTATCTCGGGCTCGATCCGGTGCAGTTCAACTATTCGCTGCTGACCCGTTCGCAGCGCATCAGCCACGAGAATCTGCGGCTGCGCGATGCCGAATGGCTGGGTGGTGCGGAGGAGTGGTTCCAGCGCCAGGCGGGCGCCGGCGGCAACAGGCTGCGCCGGGCGCCGATGTTCGCGCCATTCAAGTTGCGTGACCTCAGGCTCAACAACCGCGTCGTCGTCTCGCCGATGGCGCAATACAAGGCCGTCGACGGCTGCCCGACCGACTGGCACTTCACCCACTATGCCGAGCGCGCCAAGGGCGGCGCCGGGCTCATCTATATCGAGATGACCTGCGTCAGCCCCGAAGGGCGCATCACACCGGGCTGTCCAGGCTTCTACGCGCCTGAGCACGAGGTGGCGTGGAAGCGGCTGGTCGATTTCGTCCACGCCGAGACCGAGGCGAAGATCTGCGCGCAGATCGGACACTCCGGCGCCAAGGGCTCGACCCGGCTTGGCTGGGAAGGCACGGACGTGCCGCTCGCATCCGGCAACTGGCCCATCATGGCGGCATCGGCGGTCGCGTGGTCGCCGCAGAACCAGGTGCCGAAGGCGATGGACCGCGCCGACATGGATTTGGTGCGCGACCAGTTCGTGGCCTCGGCCGAGATGGCCGACCGCTGCGGCTTCGACATGCTGGAGATCCATGCCGCACATGGCTATCTCCTGTCGTCCTTCATCACGCCGGTCACCAACCGGCGCACGGATGACTATGGCGGTTCGCTGGACAATCGCATGCGCTATCCGCTCGAAATCTTCCGCGCGGTGCGCGCCGCCTGGCCGGCAGGCAAGCCGATCTCGATGCGCATTTCGGCCAATGACTGGGTCGGCATCGAAGGCGTCACACCGGCCGACGCGGTCGAGATTGCAAAGCTGTTGCATGAGGCCGGCGTCGACATCTGCGACGTCTCGGCAGGGCAAACTTCGGCGCTGGCCAAGCCGGTCTATGGCCGCATGTTCCAGACGCCGTTTTCCGACCGCATCCGCAACGAGGTCGGCATGGCGACGATGGCGGTCGGCAACATCTATGAGCCGGACCATGTCAATTCGATCCTGATGGCCGGCCGCGCCGATCTGGTGGCGCTGGCGCGGCCGCATCTGGCCGACCCCTACTGGACGCTGCATGCCGCCGTCACACTCGGCGACCGTGGCGTGAAGTGGCCGGATCCGTATCTGCCCGGGCGCGACCAACTCTACCGGCTGGCTGAGCGCGACGCTGCGGCGGGGCTGAAAGTATGACGGCCGCCACAACGATCTCCGGCAAGCATGCGCTGGTCACCGGCGGCGGCTCCGGAGTCGGCCGGGCCATCGCGCTGGCGCTGGCGGGCGCGGGTATCGACGTGACCATCTGTGGTCGCCGCGAGGCTGAGCTTGCCAAGATGACCGGCGAAAGCGACCGCATCTTCGCCATTGCCGCCGATGTCACCAATGAGGCGGCGATGGCCTCGCTTTACCAGACGGCGGAAGCCGCGCGCGGCCCCTTCGACATCATCGTCGCCAATGCCGGCACGGCCGGCAGCACGCCGGCGCACAAGACCACGCTTGCCGACTGGCAGCGGACGCTCGACGTCAATTTGACCGGCGCCTTCCTGACGGTAAAGCCGGCGCTGGCCGGCATGGCCGCGCGGAAATCGGGGCGGATCGTGTTCATCGCCTCGACGGCCGGGCTGAAAGGCTACGCTTACGTGGCGCCTTACGTCGCTGCCAAGCACGGCGTCGTCGGCCTGATGCGGGCTCTTGCCGCCGAGACGGCGAAATCCGGCGTCACCGTCAACGCGGTGTGCCCGGGGTTTGTGGAAACCGACATGCTGGAAGAGTCCATCCAGCGCATCATCGAAAAGACCGGCCGCTCGGCCGGAGAGGCGCGAACAAGCCTCGCCTCGACCAACCCGCAGGGCCGCTTTATCCAGCCGCAGGAAGTTGCCGCCGCCGTGCTGTGGCTGTGCGGCGATGCGGCAGCATCGATCACCGGACAGGCAATCTCGATCTCAGGAGGCGAAACATGGTAGCCGGCCCCCTGCCCGCGCCGTCAGGACCCGGCAAGGACCGCTTGCGTCTGTGGATCAGGCTGCTGCGCGCCTCGCGCACCATCGAAGCCGAACTGCGCGAGCGCTTGAAGAAAGAATTCGATACGACGCTGCCGCGCTTCGACGTGATGGCGGCCCTCTACCGCGTGCCGGAAGGCATGCTGATGAGCGACCTGTCGCGCTTCCTGCTGGTCTCCAACGGCAATGTCACCGGCATTGTCGACCGGCTGGTGTCGGAGGGATTGGTCGCCCGCGCGCGCCGCAATGGCGACCGCCGCACGTCCATGGTGCGGCTGACCGAGGAAGGCACCAAGTCCTTTGCCACCATTGCCGCGGCGCATGAGGGCTGGATCGGCGAATTGCTGGGCAAGGTGAGCGAAGAGGATGCCCGCCGGCTGACCGGCATGCTGACCTCGTTCCGCAGCAACTGGGAGGGACGCGAATGACCGCGATGGCCAACCTCAAGCCGAAGCATTTCCTGTGGGAGGTCGAAGGCCGGATCGCCAAGGTCCGGCTCGACCGGCCGGAGCGCAAGAACCCGCTGACCTTCGACAGCTATGCTGAACTCCGCGACACATTCCGCGACCTCGTCTATGCCGACGATGTCGACGCCGTGGTGTTCCTGTCCAATGGCGGCAATTTCTGCTCCGGCGGCGATGTCCACGACATTATCGGCCCGCTGGTCAAGATGGACATGAAGCAGCTTCTGGCCTTCACCCGCATGACCGGCGATTTCGTCAAGGCGATGCTGAATTGCGGCAAGCCGATCATTGCGGCGGTCGACGGTGTCGCGGTCGGCGCCGGCGCCATCATCGCCATGAGCTCCGACATCCGCATCGCCACGCCGGAAGCCAAGACCGCCTTCCTGTTCACCCGCGTGGGCCTCGCCGGCTGCGACATGGGCGCCTGCGCGATCCTGCCGCGCATCATCGGCCAGGGCCGCGCCGCCGAACTGCTCTACACCGGCCGCACCATGACGGCTGCCGAAGGCGAGCGCTGGGGTTTCTACAACCGGCTGGTCGATGCGGCGGCGCTCGAGGCCGACGCGCTCGACATGGCGGCGCGCATCGTCTCCGGTCCGACCTTCGCCCACGGCATCACCAAGACGCAGCTCAACCAGGAATGGTCGATGGGTCTCGACCAGGCGATCGAGGCGGAAGCGCAGGCGCAAGCGATCTGCATGCAGACGCGCGATTTCGAGCGCGCCTACAAGGCGTTCGTGGCCAAGGAAAAGCCGGTGTTCGAGGGCAATTGATGGCTGACAAGAGTTTCCTCAACTGGCCGTTCTTCGAAGACCGTCATCGCGAACTGGCCGAGGACCTGGAGGCATGGTGCGCACGCAACCTGCCGGTCGATCACCACGATGTCGATAGTGCTTGCCGTGAGCTGGTGGCGAAGCTTGGCCGGGACGGCTGGCTGAAGCCGACGGCGCTCGACACCGACAATCCGGCAGCGCTCGATGTGCGCACTCTGTGCATCACGCGCGAGACGCTCGCGCGCCATGACGGGCTCGCCGACTTCGCCTTCGCCATGCAAGGGCTCGGCACCGGCGCGCTCAGCCTGTTCGGCACACCGGAGCAGCAGCAATGGCTGGCAAGGACGCGCGCCGGCAAAGCGATTTCGGCTTTTGCCCTGTCGGAGCCGCGCTCGGGATCGGATGTCGCCAACACCGAAATGACGGCGACCCGTGACGGCGACAGCTATGTTCTCACCGGCGAAAAGACCTGGATCTCCAATGGCGGCATCGCCGATCTTTATATCGTCTTTGCTCGCACCGGCGAGGCACCGGGGGCCAAGGGGCTTTCCGCCTTTGTCGTGCCTGGTGACGTCAAGGGCCTTGGCATTGCCGAGCGCCTCGAAGTGATCGCGCCGCATCCGCTGGCGCGGCTTTCCTTCGACCAGGTCCGCCTGCCTGCTTCGGCCCTGGTCGGCAAGCCCGGAGACGGATTTCGTATCGCCATGTCGGTGCTCGACGTATTCCGCTCGACCGTCGGGGCGGCAGCGCTCGGCTTCGCCCGCCGCGCGCTGGACGAAAGCATTAGCAGAGTGGCCGAGCGCAAGCTGTTCGGCGCGCCGATGGGAGAGTTGCAGATGGTGCAGGGCCATATCGCCGACATGGCGCTCGACGTCGATGCGGCGGCGCTGCTGGTCTACCGCGCAGCCTGGACCAAGGACATGGGCGCCGCCCGCGTCACCCGAGAGGCGGCGATGGCCAAGCTGTTCGCCACCGACAAGGCGCAAGAGGTGATCGACAAGGCCGTGCAACTGCATGGCGGCGACGGCGTCCGCAAAGGCCATATCGTCGAGAGACTGTATCGCGAGATCCGCGCGCTGCGCATCTATGAGGGCGCTTCCGACGTGCAGAAGGTGGTCATCGCGGGGCAAGTGATGGGCGCTGCCTGATGGTGAAAATTTGACGGGCATTCGATTTTGAGACTTTGGTTTTTGGGAATACCGGGAGGCTAGAAATGCACGAGATTCTACAGCCGGAAGGCTGGGCCAAGCCGGTCGGCTACGCCAATGGCGTGGCGGCGCGTGGGCGGCTCATCTTCGTCGGCGGACAGGTCGGCTGGAACGGGCAGTGCCAGTTCGAAACCGACGACTTTGTCGGTCAGGTCCGGCAGACGCTCGAGAACATCGTGGCGGTGCTGGCCGAGGCCGGCGCCACACCGCAGCACATCACCTCGATGACCTGGTATTTCACCGACAAGGCCGAGTACCTCGCCAATCTCAGGGGGATCGGCGAGGCCTATCGCGAAGTGATCGGCCGACATTTTCCGGCAATGGCCGCCATGCAGGTGGTGGCATTGGTCGAGGACCGCGCCAAGGTGGAGATCCAGGCCACCGCCGTCATTCCAGACGAACTCGTTCGTCCGGAATAAAGAATTCGTTGCTCGCGGAATAATTTATGCGCGCAGGCCTGCTTGCTTCAAAATCGGCAGCACGCGGTCGCAGAAATAGGGCAACTCCCTGGTGTAATTGACGAAGGACAGCGCGATGCCCTGATAGCCGTGCCCGGCAATGGCGGCCATGTCGGCGGCGATGGTTTCCGGCGTTCCGATCAGCGGATAGGTGCCGGCACCGCCGGCGAAGCGCTGGCGGTAGCGGTCATAGGCATGCGGGTCGTGCGACTGCGAGAATTCCTTCTTGCCGGCCATGTGGGCATCGACCGCGTCGTGGTCGGCCATATCGACGGCATAGCGGGTGTAGTAAGCCTGCGCCTCTTCCATCGTCGGGCGGCAGACGACATGCGCCACGGTGTAGACACCGACGTCCCGGCCGACCTTGTCGGCGCGCTCGCGGATGTCGGCGACATGCTTGCCGGCATCGCTCATCTCGGAAAAGGTGGTGAACAGGTAATCACACCGGGCGGCGGCGAAATCGCGGCCCGGCCCGCCGAACGCGGCGTTCATGGTCACCGGTCGCGGGATCTGCAGGCTGGCCGGCCGGCTGACGGCCTCCTTAAGGCGATAATAGGTGCCTTCATAGTCGAGAGGCTCGGCCGACGCATAAAGCTTTTCGAGGATTTCGATCCATTCAGCCGCCTGGTCATAACCCTTCTCAACGAGCGGCGTGCCGAACATACCGAATTCCTTCGGGTTCCAGCCGCAGACGATGTTGAGGCCGGCTCGGCCCTGGCTGATGTGGTCGACCGTCGCCAGCGCCTTGGCGGCATAGAGCGGATGCACCAGCGGCACGTGCACGGTCATGAACAGGCCGATCTGTTCGGTGGCCACGGCAAGAGCCGCCGCCCAGGTGAAGGTTTCGAACGACCATTCGCGCACCTTGTTGCGGCCGCCAAAGCCTCGCCAGCGGGCGATCGGCAGCATGAACTCCAGCCCGGCGCGGTCGGCGATTTGCGCCGCCGTCAGATTGTCCTGCCAGCTTGCCGTCCAGCGCTCCGGCACATCGGTGATGGCAAGCCCGCCATCGGCGTTGGTCGAAAAGACCCCGAGTTTCAGTTTGTTGGAGCCGTGCAAGGGATGTGGTTTGTTCATGTCGCGACCTCCCGGCGAAGATCGCACGCTACGGCTCCACGAAAATATTTCAAGCATGAAATAGCTTCGCCTTGCGATGGTTTGCCGATATGAATTCGGCGGAATGAGAAAGGGATGGGCATGAGCGAATTCCGCCAGAAATGCATCGGCAAGGCAAACCTCGTCGGTTCCTTCGCCGCCATTCCGCATCCCGTCGCGGTTGAAGTGATGGCGCAGGCCGGCCTCGATTTCCTCTGCATCGACTGGGAGCATGCCCAGATTTCGCGCGACATGATCGAGACCATGGTGCGCGCGGCCGACGTCCATCGCGTGCCGGCGATGGTGCGCGTTCCCGGCCATGCGCCGGAAGCCATCCAGGCGGCTTTGGACAGCGGCGCGCAAGGCGTGCTGGTGCCGCGCGTCTCGACCGCCGCCCAGGCGGCGATGGCGGTGAAAGCCTCGCGCTATCCGCCGCTCGGCGAGCGCGGCGTCGGACCCGGCCGGGCCGCCGGCTACGGCTATCGCATTCCCGAATATCTTGCCGGTGCCAACGACAGAACCGTCGTCGCGGTCCAGGTCGAGACATCTGAGGGGCTCGCCAACATCGACGCGATCGCGGGTGTCGACGGCGTCGATTTGATCTTCGTCGGCCCCGGCGACCTTTCGGTGTCGATCGATGCGATCGGACCGCAAGGCGCCGACAAGCTCAATACGGCGATCCGGACGATCATCGGCGCGACGATCGCACATGGAAAAACTGCCGGCATATTTTGCGCCAGCCCACAGACTGTCAGCCGCTGGGCAGCCATCGGCGCGAATTTCTTCGTGCTGGCCAGCGACACGATGTTTCTTGGCGCCGGCGCCGCGGCCAACGCCGCCGCCGCGCGCGAGGAATTGGCATAGACGACCAGGCAAAAAGCGTATCGCGAGAGCAACAGGCCGGCCAAGCTTTTTAAGCTTAAAACTTTCGCCTTGAAAAGCGTCCCACTTTGGATAAGCATTCAAAATCGATGGCGACTGCCGTGCCGGAGGGGGTTGCCGGCCAGTCCATCGTGGTGTTCGGGTGGGAGGGGTTCAGTCCTTGACGTTCATGCTGCCCCAGTCGTCGTCCAGCGCGCGCTGTGCTTTCGATGGCGTGCGCGGCCAGATCCGCGACCTGCACACCGAAAACATTGCCACCGCGCACATCGTTGCGCCCATGAATTGACGCCCCGCTGGGAGGTGGGACGGCAAGAAACCGTGCGGGGCCAGCCCCGTCCGATCAACAACCAGAGGGAATACCCCAGAGGGAACTCCAATGAAGCTCAACCGCCGTAATCTCATGCTTCTTGCCGCTGCCATCGGCATCGCCGCCGGCCCTGCCACGGCTCACGCCGCCGATGTGCTCAATGTCGGCGCCTACCCGACCAATCCGCCCTTCGAATACAAGAACGAGAGCGGCACTTTCGAGGGCTTTGAAGTCGACATCGTCAACGAAGCGGCCAAGCGCATCGGCATGACCACCGACATCGCCGATCTTGGCTTCCAGGCGCTGTTCGCCGCCACCACGTCGAAGCGCATCGACGTCGCCATCTCGTCGATCACCATCACGGCGGAGCGGCTGAAGTCGCAGTCCTTCACCCAGCCCTATTATGATTCCGACATGGGCATCGCCACCAAGACCGACAGCGCTGTTAACACCGAGGCCGACCTCAAAGGCAAGATCGTCGGCGTGCTGTCCGGCTCGACCGGCGAGACCTGGGTCAAGGCACATCAGGAAGCCGACGGCTTCAGCGACGTGAAGGGTTATGACACGCAGCAGAACCTGCTGCTCGACCTCAGCGCCGGCCGCGTCGATGCCGCTGTCAGCGACATTCCGGGCATGGAATATTCCTTCACCAAGATGAAGGATTTGAAGGTCAAGGAGCGCATCAAGACCGGCGAACAGTACGGGCTGATGATGACCAAGGACCATCCGCTGCTCGGCAAGCTCAACGACGCGCTGACCGCGATGAAGAAGGACGGCACGCTGGCCGCGATCCACAAGAAGTGGTTCGGCAGTGACGCGCCGGCCGATTCCTCGACGGTGAAGGAAATGCCGCTGCCGAAGGCCTGAGTGGCGATGCACTGAAATCGTGCCGGCTTTTCCAGGCCGGCACGATTCATTTCGCGCTCCAGCGCCTGCTGCCGCACAGACCGCCTCACCGTAGGCGACGTCGTTTGGTTTTAATTTGAGCACCCTTTGCTCTGGCGTCGCGGGACACAAAACAGTTCGGGAACGCTCCCATGTCGCTGATCGACACCTTCTTCAATCCCGATGTCATCATGTCCAGCCTGCCGGCGCTGCTGCGCGGTTTCCTGAACACGCTGCTGCTCGGCATACTGAGCATCGGCATCGGCATTCCCATCGGCCTGGGGATCAGCCTGGTGCGGCTCTATGCGCCGAAGCCGCTGCGCTGGCTGGCGGTCGGCTATACCGACATTTTTCGCGCCCTGCCGGTGCTGGTCGTGCTGATCCTGATCTATTACGCGCTGCCTTTCCTCGGCATCCGCCTGTCGTCCTGGGCGTCCGCGGTGACGGCGTTTGCCTTCATCATGTCGGCCTATTCGGCGGAAGTGTTCCGTTCCGGCATAGAGAGCATTCCGAAAGGCCAGTTCGAGGCGTCGCAGGCGCTTGGCCTGCCGTTCCTTTTGACCTTGCGCAAGGTGGTGCTGCCACAGGCGATCCGTGTGGTCATCCCGCCGATGACCAGCAACTGCGTCTCCATGTTCAAGGACACCTCGCTCGCCTCGACCGTGGCGCTGCCGGAACTCTTGAAGGAGGCGACCAACGCGCAGTCGCTCTACGCCAACCCCTCGCCGCTGATCGGCGCGGCGCTGGTCTATCTCATCTTCCTCTGGCCGATGGTCCGCCTCGTCAGCCTGCTTGAAGACCGCTTCAAGACCGAGAAGACGCGCTGACCTCGCCAACCAATCCACTCGCCCAAGTCCTTTGTAGGAGCCTACCCCGTGAACAAGCATCAACCCGACACAGCGAACGCCTCGGCGTTCCCCGTCGACACCATCCGCGCCATGTTTCCCGCCCTGCAGCGGGCCGGCGATTTTATCTTCTTGGACAATGCCGCCGGCGCGCAGATCCCGCAGAGCGTGCTCGACGCGGTGACCAACCATCTGGTTTCGCACAATGTGCAGCGCGGCGGCCGCTATGGCCGCAGCGTCACCGTCGACCAGTCGGTCGCTGATGCCCGGACAAGCGTGGCACTGCTGATCAACGCTTATAGTCCGGCGGAAATCTGCTTCGGCATGAACGCCACCTCGTTCATCCGCCTGGTCAGCCTCGGCATTGGCCAGATGCTTGCCAGAGATTCACAGGGGGAGCGCGACGAGATCGTCATCACCGACATGGACCATGACGCCAACATCGCGACATGGCTGGCGCTTGAATCCGCCGGCGCCAAATTCAAGTGGTGGCGCATGCGCGAGGACGGCAATCTGCATGTGGATGATCTCCGCCCGCTAGTGTCCGATCGCACCCGTCTTGTGGCCTGCACGGTGACGGCACACTCGATCGGCTCGATCGTCGATGTCGCTTCGGTGGCAGAGATCGCGCACGCGGCTGGCGCGGAAGTGTTTCTCGACTGCGTGCATTACGGGCCGCACGGGCTGATCGACGTGCAGGCATGGGATTGCGACTACCTTGTCTGCTCCGGCTACAAGAATTTCTCGCCGCATATGGGCTTCCTCTGGGGGCGCTTCGAGACGCTGAAGCGGCTGCCGACTTTTCGCGAGGATTTCATTCCGGACGAACCGCCCTACAAGGTCGAGGCCGGCACCTTCATCTATGAGAACGTGTCGGGCATGGATGCCGCCGTGCAGTATCTGGAACTGATTGGCCGCAATCTGGCGCCCTCCAACAACCGCTCGCGGCGCGAAAACATCGTCGCCGGCATGGGCGCCATCCGCGACTATGAACTGCTACTGGCGCGCGAGATGCTTGGCGTGCTGAAAGGTTGCGGCGCGACCATCTATGGCGTTGCCGACGAGGCGCGCATCAACGAGCGCGTGCCGACCTTCTGCTTCAACATCGGCAAGCTCTCACCGCAGCGCATCGTCGAGGAAATGGCCGAGATGCAGATCGGCATCCGCGACGGCCATATGTACGCGCCGCGGCTGATGAAGCGCCTCAACCTGTCGATGGACAGCGGCGCCATCCGCGCCTCGCTGGTGCATTACAACACGGTCGAGGAAATCCACCGCTTCGGCGAGGCGCTGCGGGCGATTATCGCCAAACTGTCGTGACATGACTGGTCTTGGCGACGCCGATGATGAGAGCATGAACGGGGCGACATCTCTTGTTGTCCTCAGCGAACCCACGGCAGAGGACATTGTCGCCCTGGAAGATGGCCTTTATGGCTTCAACGTCGCTGCGACCGGCGTCGATGATGGCCGCTATTTGTCGATCTTCCTGAAGACGAATGACGGGACGATCTACGCAGGTCTGCACGGGCACAGTTGGGCGGGCGTATGCGAAATCAAGACGCTGTGGATCGCCGACAGCGAGCGCGGCAAAGGCCTCGGCTCACGCCTCCTTGCAGCCGCAGAACGGGAGGCTCGGCGGCGCGGGTGCCATGTCATCCATCTCGCGTCCTTCACCTTCCAGGCGCCGGACTTCTATGAAAAGCATGGATTTCAGCGGCTGGTGCAACTCGAGGACTTTCCGCGCGGCCACGCCAATGTCCTGCTCGCAAAAACGCTGATGCCTGAGGCGCCGGTCTAGAGCGTTTCACCGTTTCATGGAAACGGCGAACCGCTCCAACTCTTTGTTTTGACGCAATTCCCAAGGGAAAGCGCTACGCGCTTTTCCCGGGAAAACCGCTCACACTTTTCCTGGAATTGCTCTTGCTTGCCCTCGCCAGAAGGCAGCGACGTCCCGAGTCAGGCCGCCGCCTTCTTCTTGGCCAGTCTCGCCTTGATCGAGGCGACGTCGGCGCGCGGTGTCGCGGCGAACAATGTCCTGGTGTAGCTGTGCTTGGGATCTGAAAAGACCTCTTCGCGCGAGCCATATTCGACCGCCTCGCCGAAATACATCACCATCACATCGTCGGCGATGTAGCGCACCACGGACAGATCGTGGCTGATGAAGACATAGGTCAGCTGGAATTCGTCCTGCAGGTCGGCGAGCAGGTTGAGCACCTGCGCCTGAACTGACAGATCGAGAGCCGAGACCGGCTCGTCCAGCACCAGCAGGCTCGGGTTCAACATCAGCGCGCGGGCGATGGCGATGCGCTGGCGTTGGCCGCCCGAGAACATATGCGGGTAGCGATTGTAATGCTCCGGTCCGAGGCCGACCTTCTTCAGCATCTTCATGGCGAGATCGCGCCGTTCCTCGGCCGACTTGTCGGTGTTGATCAAAAGCGGCTCGCCGAGAACGTCGCCGATCTTCTGGCGTGGGTTCAGCGACCCGTAGGGGTTCTGGAAGACGATCTGCACCTTGCGGCGCATCTCCTTGGAGAGCGCATTTTTAGCGATGTCGACCTTGTTGCCGTCGATGAACAATTCACCCGAAGTCGCCGGATCGATCAGCGTGATGATACGCGCGAGCGTGGACTTGCCGCAGCCCGATTCGCCGACGATGGCCAGCGTCTTGCCCTTCTCGACACTGAAGGACACGCCCTTCACCGCATGCACGGTGCGCGCGCCGCGGAACAGCCCGCCGCCGACATGGTAGTCGCGCTTGATGTCCTTGCCTTCGACAACAATGGTCATGCGCTGGCTCCGGAAGGCGCCGGCTCGAACAGCATGTCGGAGACGGTCGGCAGCCTGTCGCCGACGGCATTTTCGGGCAGCGCCGAAAGCAGCGCGCGCGTGTAGTTGCTCTTCGGCGATTCGAACAGCGACAGCACGTCGGCCTCTTCCATCTTGCGGCCCTTGTACTGGACGATGACGCGGTCGGCGGTCTCCGCCACCACGCCCATATTGTGGGTGATCATGATCAGGCCCATGCCGTATTTGGCCTGCAGCGAGACCAGCAGGTCGAGGATCTGCTTCTGGATGGTGACGTCCAATGCGGTCGTCGGCTCGTCGGCGATCAGGAGCTTCGGATTGCAGGCAATGGCGATGGCGATCATGACGCGCTGGCACTGGCCGCCCGACATCTGATGCGGGAACGAGTTCAGCCGTTCCGCCGGTTCGGCAATACCGACCTGCTGCAGAAGCTCGATGGCGCGCGCCCGGCGCTGGGCCTTGTCCATGCCCATGTGGAAGCGCAGCACTTCCTCGATCTGGAAGCCGACTGTGAAGCAGGGATTGAGGCTGGCCATCGGCTCCTGGAAGATCATCGACATGTCCTTGCCGACGATCTTGCGCCGCTCGGCAGGGCCCAGTTTCAGGAGATCGCGCCCGCCAAAGCTCATCTTGTCGGCGGTGACCTTGGCCGTCCACGGCAACAGGCCCATCACGGCCAGCATCGACACCGACTTGCCGGAGCCGGATTCGCCAACGATGGCGAGCACCTCGCGTTCGTCGACATGGAGCGAGACGCCATCGACGGCGCGGAACGGACCGGCCGCGGTCTGGAATTCGACGGCGAGGTTCTGGATGTCGAGCAACGCCATCATGACCTCCTGAGCTTGGGATCGAGCGCGTCGCGCAGGCCGTCGCCGACAAGGTTGATGGCGAGCACGGTGATCAGGATGGCAAGGCCGGGGAAGGTGACGACCCACCAGGCGCGCAGGATGAATTCGCGCGCCGAGGCGAGCATGGTTCCCCATTCGGGCGTCGGCGGCTGGGCGCCGAGACCAAGGAAACCGAGCGCTGCCGCTTCAAGAATGGCGTTGGAGAACGACAAGGTCGCCTGGACGATCAGCGGCGCCAGGCAATTGGGCAAGATGGTGCGAAGCATCAGCCTGATATGGCCGGCGCCGGCGACCTTGGCGGCGACGACATATTCACGGCTATTCTCCGCCATGACGGCGGCGCGCACCAGCCGGGCGAAATGCGGCTGCAGGACGAGCGCGATGGCCAGCATCGCATTGAACAGGCCAGGGCCGAGGATGGTGACCATCACCAGCGCCAGCAACAGCGACGGGAAGGCCAGGATGAGGTCCATGACGCGCATGATCGCCACGTCGACCCAGCCGCGGAAATAGCCGGCCAGCAGGCCGAGCGTGATGCCGCCGGTGAGCGCCAGCGTGACCACGACCGCGCCGATCAGCAGCGAGAAGCGCGCGCCGTAGAGCAGGCGCGAGAGGATGTCGCGCCCGACAGGATCGGTGCCGAGCAGATATCGTGTCGAGCCGCCGTCCTGCCAGGCCGGAGGCCGCAGGAATGCGGTCTTGTCCTGGATGTCGGGTGCATAGGGAGCCAACAGAGGGGCAAACAGCGCCGCCAATACCAGCAGGATGAAGACGAACAGGCCGATGACGGCGCCGCGGTTCACCGAGAAATAATACCAAAAGGTCCTGAGACCGGTGAGGCGATCCGCGCTGCCGGCAGCCATCGGGGCGATTTCGGTCGACTGGCTCATCACGCCGCCCTTATGCGTGGGTTGATAACGGCATAGAGTACATCGACGATCAGGTTCACGGCCATGACGATAAGGGCGATCAAGAGCAGGCCAGACTGCACGACAACATAGTCGCGCTTGGATATGGATTCGACCATCCACCTGCCGATGCCCGGCCAAGAGAAGATCGTTTCGGTAAGGATAGCGCCGGCAAGCAGCGTGCTGACCTGCAGGCCGATGGTGGTGACCACCGGGATGAGTGCATTGCGCAGAGCATGCACACCGATGACTCTGGCCGACGAAAGCCCTTTGGCTCGGGCAGTCCGCACATAGTCTTCGCCCAGCACCTCGAGCATGGCGGAGCGCGTCTGGCGCGCTATCACAGCCAGCGGAATGGTGCCGAGCACAATTGTCGGCAGCACCAGATGGCGCAATACCGAGCGAAATGCATCCCATTTGCCGTAGAGCAAGGTGTCGATGGTCATGAAGCCGGTGATCGGCTTGAAGAAGTACTGCAGGTCGATGCGGCCGTTAACCGGCGTCCAGCCGAGATAGCCGGAGAAGAAGATGATCAGCAGCAGGCCCCACCAGAAGATCGGCATGGAATAGCCGACGAGCGCCGTGCCCATCAGCGACTGGTCGAACCACGAGCCACGCTTGATTGCCGCGAAGATGCCGGCCGGAATGCCGAGCACCATGGCGAAAATCATGGCGAAGAATGACAGTTCCAGCGTCGCCGGGAAGAGCGTCTTGAACTCTTCGAGCACCGGGCGTTTGGACGAAATCGAGACGCCGAAATCGCCAGTCACGACCTCCCCGACATAGCGTGCATATTGCTGCCAGATCGGCAGGTTGTAGCCGAACTGCTCCTTGAGCTCTTCGTAGCGCGCCGGCGCCACGCCGTGTTCGCCGGCCATGGCAAGGATAGGATCGCCGGGCAGCAGCCTGACGAAGGCGAAGGCGCAGATCGTGATGCCGACAAGCGTCGGGATCAAAAGTGCAATTCGGTGGAGGATATATTTGAGCATGATGTAGGGGGGCGGCGCTTCATTGCGCCGCCCCGCTCTATAGTCTTATTCGGCCTTGTCAACGCCGTCGAAGCGGTGAATGCCGAGCGGGTCCATCATGAAACCGCTGACATTCTTGCGCACGACTGCGTAGACTTGGCTATGCGCCAGCAGGAAGGCCGGAGCCTGCTTCTGGAAGACGACCTGCGCCTCTCCATAGAGCTTGGCGCGCTCGGCCTGGTCGCTGGTCTTCTTGGCCTTCTGGATCAGGTCTTCGAAGTCCTTGTCGCACCAGCTCGAGTAGTTCGACACGCCGATGGCGGAGCAGGCGAACAGGGTGGCGAAGAAGTTGTCCGGATCGCCATTGTCGCCGGTCCAGCCGATCTGGAAGGCGCCTGGACGGTCCTTCTTCTTGCCTTCCGAGCGATACTTGGTCCACTCGTAGTTGACGATCTCGGCCTTGACGCCGACCTTGGCCCAGTCGGCCTGGATCAGTTCGGCGGCGCGCTGGAAGTTCGGGTTGTAGGGACGAACGCGATCGGAAGCCCAGAGCTGGATTTCCGTGAGCCCGGCAGCGGCCAACACCTTCTTGGCTGCATCCGGATCGTAGGCGTCGGACTTCACATCCTTGTTCCACGACCACATGGTCGGCGGGATCAGGTTTTCCGCGGGCGTTGCGCCGGCATCCTGGAACAGCGACTTGATCAGCGATTCCCGGTCGATCGCCTGGTTGAGTGCATGGCGCACCTCAGGCTTGTCGAGCGGCGGGATGGTGGTGTTGTAGCTCATATAGCCGATGTTCAGGCCGGCCTGATCCATCAGGGTCACGTCCTTGTTGGCCTTGATGGTGGCGATGTCGGCCGGGTTCGGATAGGGCGCGATGTCGCATTCGCCGGCAAGCACCTTCTGGATGCGGGCGGTCGCGTCAGGCGTGATGGCGAAGACGAGATCGTCGATCTTCTCCTTGCCCTTGAAGTAGTCGGGGTTGGCCGCGTAGCGAATGACCGAATCCAGCTGGTAGTCGACGAACTGGAACGGACCCGTGCCGATCGGCTTGGTGGAGAAATCGGCCATCTTGCCGTCCTTCGCCAGCTGGTCGGCATATTCCTTCGACACGATCGAGGCGAAATCCATGCCGAGGTTGGCCAGCATCGGCGCGTTCGGCTCGGTCAGAGTCAGCTTGACCGTCAGGTCGTCGACCTTTTCCCACTTGGCGACGTATTTCGGCATGTCCATGCCGGTGTAGTAGTCCCAGGTCAGGTTGGGCAGATACTTGTCGCTGTTCCAGGGGTTTTCCTTGTTGAACTGGCGATCGAAGGAGAAGACGACGTCGTCGGCGTTGAGGTCGCGCGTCGGCTTGAAATAGTCGGTGGTCTGGAACTTCACGCCCGGATGCAGGTGGAACGTGTAGACCAGGCCGTCGTCGGAAATTTCCCACTTGTCGGCGAGGCCGGGCTCGACCTCGGTGCCGCCATGCTTGAATTCGACAAGACGCGAATAGACGGTACGCGACGAGGCATCGAAATCATTGCCGCCGGTCGTGGTACCCGGATCAAAATTGGCAGGCGACGCTTCCGAGCAATAGACAAGCGTCTTTGCATTGGCCATGCCGCCCAGGACGCTTGCGGCCAGCAACGCGGCCGCAAAAGCGAGTTTCTTTTTCATTGAGCACTCCCTGATGTTCTTCCAAGCCCCTCTATCAGGCTCGCGAAGCGCGCATATAAGCACCGTTTTTACGGCTTTGGAACACCCCGTTTGCTTACCCCTCGGGAAGCAGGAAAAAAATCCGCGATTTTGCTAAATGGCAGAAAAAATTAGCAGTTTTTTCCATTCACAATATTATTAACGACCGCATTTTTTTATTGATCTGGCATCTGGCGACATCAATGCCGCGTCCGGTCTTCATCCCGCCACGGATGTGGAAGAGACCGGTTCCAAGTGTCGCCGGCGGGGAAGATTTTCGACGCCAAATCTTTCGGCGCCTTGCCGCAAGGGCAAGACTTGCACCGCCGCCGATAGAGGCAATACATAGATGGATATGCTGGCGGCAGCGGAGGACGTCTCTGTCATTCGGAGGCGGGCGCGGCACAGGCGACCAAGAAACGGGCGAACAAGAATTGCTAGGGAGGAACGGGTGGCAAAAGCATCTAAGGCGCCGGTGAAAGCATCTGCCAAGGCAGTCTCGAAACCAGCCGCCGCCGACGGTCAAGGTAAAGCTGCTGCCAAGGCCGCGACCGCCAAGACAGACGCAAAGCCTGCCAAGCCGGCACCTGCGACAAAGGCAGCAGCCACAGCCAAGGCCGTCGCGAAGCCGGCGGCGAAAGCCGCCCCGACAAAGACTTCTCCCACGAAGGCTGGGGCAACGAGGGCCGCATCGCCGGCAAAGGCAGCGCCGACATCGAAACCGGCGCCGGCCGCCACCAAGCAGCTGCCGAAGGCACTCACGGAACTTGCCGCCGGCCTGCCCGAAAAGCCATGGCTCAAGAGCTATCCGAAAAACGTCCCGGCCGAAATCGGTGTGTTGCCCTACAGTTCGATCGGCGATTTCCTGGTCGGCGCCTGCAAGCAATTTTCCGCCCGGCCGGCCTTCACCTGCATGGACAAGTCCATCAGCTACGCCGATGTCGAGCAGCTGTCGGCGGCCTTCGGTGCTTATCTGCAATCGAAGGGGCTGCAAAAGGGTGCGCGCGTCGCCCTGATGATGCCCAACGTTCTGCAATATCCGGTGGCGATGATGGGCGTCCTGCGCGCCGGTTATGTCGTGGTGAACATCAATCCGCTGTACACGCCGCGCGAGCTGGAGCACCAGCTCAAGGATTCCGGCGCACAAGCCATCGTCATTCTGGAAAACTTTGCCAACACCTTGCAGGCGGTCATCGCCAGGACCGCGGTCAAGCATGTCGTGGTGGCGGCTATGGGCGACATGCTCGGCCTCAAGGGCACGATCGTCAACTTCGTGGTGCGCCGCGTGAAGAAGATGGTGCCGGCATGGTCACTGCCCGGGCATGTCAAGTTCAACGCGGCGATGAAGGCCGGAGCCGGCCTTGGCTTAAAGCCGGCCAAGGTCGCGGCCGACGATGTCGCCTTCCTGCAATATACGGGCGGCACCACGGGCGTGTCGAAGGGCGCCACGCTGCTGCACAGCAATGTACTCTCCAATGTCGCGCAGAACGCACAGTGGATGGAAGACGCCTACACGATCAAGCCGAAACCCGCGCACCCGAACTTCATCTGCGCGCTGCCGCTCTATCATATCTTCGCCCTGACGGTGAACGCACTGATGGGCATGCAGCAAGGCGCCCGCAACGTGCTCATTCCCAACCCGCGCGATATTCCAGGCTTCGTCAAGGAACTGGCAAAATATCCGATCCACATCTTTCCGGGCCTCAACACGCTGTTCAACGCGCTGCTCAACAATGAGGACTTCCGCAAACTCGACTTCAAGCCGCTGGTGCTGACACTGGGCGGCGGCATGGCGGTGCAAAAGGGCGTCGCCGAACGCTGGAAGGCATTGACCGGTTGCCCTGTCACTGAAGGCTACGGCCTCTCGGAAACCTCGCCGGTGGCCACCGCCAACAAGTTCAGTTCCGGCGACTTCACCGGCACGATCGGCCTGCCGCTGCCGTCGACGGAAATCGCCATCCGCGACGACGACGGCAACAATTTGCCGCTCGGCGAGGTCGGCGAAATCTGCATCCGGGGACCGCAGGTGATGGCGGGCTACTGGAACCGGCCTGACGAGACCGCCAAGGTGATGACCAAGGACGGCTACTTCAAGTCCGGCGATATGGGCTTCATGGACGAGCGCGGCTACACCAAGATCGTCGACCGCAAGAAGGACATGATCCTGGTCTCGGGCTTCAACGTCTATCCGAACGAGCTCGAAGAGGTCGTGGCCATGCATCCGGGCGTGCTGGAAGTGGCGGCGATCGGCGTGCCAGACGAGCATTCGGGCGAAGTACCGAAGCTGTTCATCGTCAAGAAGGACCCGGCCCTGACCGCTGAAGCCATCACCGCTTTTTGCCGCGAGAACCTGACCGGCTACAAGCGGCCCAAATATATCGAGTTCAGGACCGAATTGCCGAAGACACCGGTCGGCAAGATCCTGCGGCGGGCGCTGCGCGAATAGGGACTATCTTGGATAACGATCTTGCCGGCGATAGTGGGCCGGATCAGGGATTGCGCCTCGACCCAGCGGAATTCATCAAGGCGAACATGCGCCTTGTCCGGGCGCCCGCGCTTCCCGAAATCCGTTTTTACACGGCCCATCCGGGCAGCGGATTGAGGCGGCTCGTCGATCCTGAACACGATGATGATGCCGACGAGGGAACGCCCGAACCACAGCCGCCTTACTGGGCCTATGCCTGGGCCGGCGGCACCGTGCTCGCGCGCTACATCCTCGACCATCCAGTGAGCGTGGCGGGCCGCCGCGTGCTGGACCTGGGAGCTGGCTCCGGCGTTGTCGGGATTGCCGCCGCGAAGGCCGGGGCGCGTGAGGTGATCGCCGCCGAGATCGACCGCAATGGCGTCGCCGCGATCGGCCTCAATGCCGCGGCGAACGGTGTCTCCATAACCGTTTTCGGAGACGACATCACGAAAGGTCCGCCACCGGCGGTCGACCTCGTGCTCGCCGGCGATGTCTTCTACGGGCAGGACGTCACTGAGCGCGTCATGCCTTTTCTCGACCGCTGCCTCGCCGCCGGCATCGAGGTGCTGGTCGGCGATCCGGGCCGGGCCTATCTGCCGCGCTCGCGGTTGCGCCTGCTTGCCGAATACACGGTGCCGGATTTCGGCGACGCGAAAGACGCAGCCCCAAGGCCGAGCGGCGTCTTTCGCTTCGAGACCAAAGCTGGCGGTTAGAGCAATTCCAGGAAAAGTGTGAACGGTTTTCCGTCCGGAATTGCGTCAAAACAACGAGTCTAGACCGTCTCCCGAACTCGCGCCGAAAGAAAGTCCGGCAGGTCGGCAACCGAATCCAGGATGACGTCGGCGATCTCGGCCAGCGATTCGCGCGTGCCAGTGCCGGAGAGAACGCCGACCGCGAGGCCGCAGCCGCCGGCGCGCGCCATTTCGAGATCGTGTCTGTTGTCGCCGACCATGGCGATCTCCGACGCTCTCAGGCCGGTAAGGTCGCAAAAAGCCTGTATGGTGTCGGGCGCCGGTTTGGGATTGGCCACCGCGTCGTAACCGTAGGCGGCGTCGAACAGCTGCGCCACGCCCAGCGTGACCAAGGTCTTTTCCGCACCGCTGGTCGAATCATTGGTTGCGACGCCAAGCCGGTAGGATCTTTTGTGCAGCGCCGCCAATGTGTCGACGATGCCCGGCAGCGCCACCGCCATCGTCGAGCCTTGCACCGAGGTGATCTCGTTGAAGCGGGCGACCGCCAGCATCTGGTCTTCGTCGGACAGACGCGGGAACCACAGTTCGACGACGTCCATGTTGGTACCCGAGGCAAAGATCGAGTCGGGCTTGAAGCGGCGGTTGGCGAAATCGAAGCCGGCAGCCGCAAGCAGCCTGTCGGCCTTCCAGCGATCGCCGTCGGATGCATCCATGGCCATGAAGTCGGCGACGCCGAGCCAGGTCGCGTTGAAGTCGACAAGTGTCCCGTCCTTGTCGAACAATATCCCCTTGATGTCTGCCAAACTTTTCACTCCGAACTACGCAATTGGTGGATGTATCCCACAAGGCCAGCCGTCGATGCGTCCCGCTTGGCGGCACTTTCCTTGCCCTCAACGACAGGCAAAAGGCCCGTCGCCAGTTCCTTGCCCAACTCGACGCCCCACTGGTCGAAGGAATTGATGTTGAACAGCGTGCCCTCGACGAAGACGCGGTGCTCATAGAGCGCGATCAGCCGGCCAAAGGTGTGCGGGTCGAGCTTGCGATAGAGGATGGTCACCGAAGGCCGGTTGCCGGAGAAAACGCGATGCGGCGCTATCTTGTCGACATCGGCCGGCTTCATGCCCTTGGCCAGCATCTGCGCGCGCGCCTCGTCCAGCGTGCGGCCCTTCATCAGGGCTTCCGACTGCGCCAGGCAATTGGCGAGCAGCAAATCATGCTGGTGCTTGAGCTCCGGCTCATGGCCGACGGCCGCCGCAAGAAACTCGACCGGGATGAAATCGGTGCCCTGGTGCAGGAGCTGGAAGAAGGCGTGCTGGCCATTGGTGCCGGGCTCGCCCCAGACCAGCGGCCCGGTCGGCGTCGTCACCGGCGTGCCGTCGAGAGTGACGCCCTTGCCGTTCGATTCCATGTCGAGCTGCTGCAGATAGGCCGGCAGCCGGGACAGGCGCTGATCGTAGGGGATGACCGCGCGCGCCGGATAGCCGCAGATCACGCGATGCCACCAGCCGACCAGCCCCAGCAGCGCCGGCAAGTTCCCGGCAATCGGCGCGGTGCGGAAATGCTCGTCCATTTCGTGGGCGCCATCGAGGAAGGCGCGAAAATTCCTGGGACCGACGGCGATCATGACGGGCAGGCCGATCGCGCCCCAGACCGAATAGCGGCCGCCGACCCAATCCCAGAAGCCGAAGACGCGATCCGGCTCGATGCCGAACTTGGCCACAAGGTCGAGTGCCGTCGAGACGGCGGCGAAATGCTTGCCTACCGCCTGCTTGCCGAGCGCCTTCTGCACCCAGTCGCGCGCCGTCTGCGCATTGGTCATCGTCTCGACCGTGGTGAAGGTCTTGGAGGCGATGATGAACAGGGTGGTTTCGGCGGACAGGCCCTTCAGCGTGTCATGGATATGGGCGCCGTCGATGTTGGAGACATAGTGCGCGCGCGGCCCGTCATGATAGGGGGCGAGCGCCAGCGTCGCCATGGCCGGGCCGAGGTCGGAGCCGCCAATGCCGATGTTGACGATGTCGGTGATCTTCTTGCCGGTGGCACCTAGCGCCTTGCCGGAGCGGATGGCATCGGCAAAGGCGCCCATCGCGTCGAGCACGGAAAGGACATCCGCCTTGACGTCCTGGCCATCGACCGTGACACCCTTGCCGCTGAGATTGCGCAGCGCCGTGTGCAGCACGGCCCGGTCTTCGGTGATGTTGATCTTCTTGCCGGCGAACATGGCGGCGCGGCGGCCCTCGAGATCGGCGGCGCCAGCGAGCTTTTCCAGCAAGTCCATGGTGGTCGCGTCGACGGCGCATTTCGACCAGTCGAGCAACAAATTGTCGTCGGTGGCGGAGAATGTCTGGAACCGCTTCGGATCGGCGGCGAAGGCCTGGCGCATGCTGGCAGGTGCCGCGGCGCGATGGTCGCGCAAGGCGGCAAGCTGTTTCTGGAAGGCTGACTTATCCACTGGCGGGTAGCTCCTGGCGTTTTGGATGCACCATATCAGACCGGATGTTTCCGGCGCGTGTCGTCGCGGCACAACTATTGAGCCGAACTCCGTGCGGTCAATACGCGGCGATGCCGCATTGCATCACGATGCGATGACACAATGTGTCGCTCAGGGAGGTTGCAGCGCCCGATTTCGGCCGGAAGGATCACTGGCATAAATCCCAAAGATCAGAAAAATTGATTGGCGCAACCCCTTGTGCCACCGTTACATTCGACTGGTCCAGCCAAGCGAAAAAAGTTGGCCATCGAGGAACATCTTCCATGCCACAGAGAAACGACACGGCGATATGGTCCGGCCTGTTCCGGATTTCGGCTGAATCCGGCCAGACCCTGCAGGCGCAGATCCGCCAAGCCATCGTGGCCGCCATTCTCGACCGTCAGATTGCCGCTTCGATGCCCCTTCCCTCCTGCCGGATCCTGGCCGAAAAACTCGGCGTGGCACGCGGCACGGTGGTGCTGGCTTTCCAGCAGCTCGTCGACCAGGGGTTTCTGGTGGCGCGCGAGCGGCGTGGCCACTTCGTCAATCCCGACGTGCTGGCGACACCGGCCAAGCCGCACCAGAAGGCGCCCGACCAGGCCAACGAGATCGACTGGAAGGCACGCCGGCAGATCGCCGCCAGCGACATGCCGCCGCCGGCCAAGCACGAGAACTGGATCAAGTCGTCCTATCCGTTCGTCTACGGTCAGTTCGACCCGGCGCTGTTTCCGACCGCCGAGTGGCGCGAGTGCAACCGCATGGCGCTGGCCGTGCTCGAAATCCGCAACTGGGCGTCCGACATGGTCGACCGTGACGATCCGCTCTTGATCGAGCAGATCCAGGCGCGGCTGCTGCCTCGGCGCGGCATCTTCGCCAATCCAGACGAGATCATCGTCACGCTTGGCGCCCAGAACGCGCTCTACATGCTGGCGACGCTGCTGATGACCAAGGGCTCCAAGGTGGCGATGGAAGATCCCGGCTATCCCGATGCGCGCTCGATCTTCCGGCTTGCGGGCGCCGAGATCCAGCCGGTGCCAGTCGACCAGTCCGGCATCGTAACCTCTTCTATCCCCAATGATTCCGGCTTCGTGTTCGTCACGCCCAGCCATCATTGCCCGACCATGGTGCCGCTCTCGGCGGAGCGGCGGCAGGATCTTCTGGCGCGCGCCAACCGGCACAACCAGATCATCATCGAGGACGGCTATGACAGCCAGCTTCTCGACGAGGCGCCGCAGCAGGCATTGAAGAGCCTCGATCGTTCCGGCCGCGTCGTCTATGTCGGCTCGATGTCGAAGACGCTGGCTCCCGGCCTGCGGCTTGGCTACATCGTCGCCTCGGCTGGACTGATCTCCGAGCTCAGGGCACTGCGCCGTTTCATGCTGCGCCACCCGCCGGCGAACAACCAGCGCGCCGTCGCATTGTTCCTGTCGCTCGGCCATCACGAAGCGCTGGTGCGGCGTCTGTCGAGCGCCTTCGACGAGCGGCGCAAGCGTCTGGTCCATGCGATTTCCGCCTTCCTGCCGGAATGGCGCTCGACCGACTCGGCCGGCGGCACGTCGCTCTGGCTCGAGGGGCCACGCGGCACCGATTCCCGCGGTTTGGCCGAGGCCGCCGCCTCGCGCAGCGTCATCATCGAGCCGGGGGACCGCTTCTTCGACCGCACCGAAAAGCCTTCGCGTTTCATGCGGTTGGGCATTTCATCGATCGCGCTGCAGCACATCGAGCCCGGCATCCGCGAACTGGCCACGGCCGCTGGACGCCGGCCCGCCGCCGCCTGATCCCCTTTACCGGAGCCACCAGCAGTGGCTCCGGCTCCTTTAGCTCTGGCACATGCAACCGGACAGGCTGGCCCATAGGCTGTGCCAATGCCGGCGGCATAGTCGTGGCATAAAGGGGAAGAAGCAGCCGATGGTGGACCAACCGCCGCCCTGTTTCCGAGAGAAGGTGGAGTGTCTCCATGTCAGTGGTTCTTGAAAAGCAGGATGCGGCGGCGGATCAGCGCTCGCGCCGCTCCGGTGGACGCGAAGCGCGTCGCGCCATGCGGGCAGCGCCCCTGGCTGACGACATCAAGCCGGTGCGCGCCGGCCTCGAGGGCGGCAGCTACGGACCGCTGAAGCACAACGACCAGGAACGCATCCACGAGGCGGTTCTGACGCTGCTGGAGACCGTCGGCTTCGCCAATGCCATCCCCTCCTGCATCGACGCGCTGACCAAGGCCGGCGCCACCTATGGCGATGATGGCCGTATCCGTTTCCCGCGCGCGCTGGTGCTCGACACGATCAAGAAGGCGGCACGCAATTTCACCCTGCACGGCCAGGACCCGAAACACGACATGTTGATCCAGGGCAAGCGCGTGCATTACGGCACGGCCGGCGCCGCGGTCCATCTGGTCGATGTCGAGAAGCGCGAATACCGCGAATCGCTGCTGCAGGACATCTATGACGCGGCCCGCCTCGTCGAGGGGCTCGACAACATCCATTTCTTCCAGCGGCCGATGGTGCCGCGCGACATTCCCGATCCGCTCGAAATGGACTTCAACACGCTCTATGCCTGCGTGATGGGCACGTCCAAACATGTCGGCACCTCGTTCACGGTGCGCGAGAACGTGCAGCCGGCGCTCGAAATGCTCTATGCCATTGCCGGCGGCGAGGAGAATTTCCGCGCCCGGCCGTTCGTGTCGAACTCGAACTGCTTCGTCGTGCCGCCGATGAAATTCGCCGAGGACGCCTGCGGCGTGCTCGAAGCCTGCGTCGAGGGCGGCATCCCGATCCTGCTGCTTTCGGCCGGCCAGGCCGGCGCGACCGCTCCGGCGGCGATTGCCGGTGCCGTGGTGCAGGCCGTGGCCGAAGTGCTGGCCGGTCTGGTCTATGTCAACGCCATCAAGCCGGGACATCCGGCGATCTTCGGCACCTGGCCGTTCGTGTCGGATCTGCGGACCGGCGCCATGTCGGGCGGCTCGGCCGAGCAAGCGGTGCTGACCGCTGCCTGTGCGCAGATGGCGCAATTCTACGATCTGCCGGGCGGCTCAGCCGCCGGCATGACGGATTCGAAACTGCCCGACATCCAGTCCGGCTACGAAAAAGGCATCACCGACGTGATGGCCGGCCTTGCCGGGCTCAACCTCGTCTATGAATCCGCCGGCATGCATGCCTCGCTGCTCGGCTTCTGCCTAGAAAGCCTGATCATCGACAATGACATGCTCGGCCATTGCCTGCGCTGTGTGCGCGGCATCGAAGTGTCAGACGAATCGCTGTCGATCGACACCATCGCAGAGGTCTGCCTTAATGGCCCGGGCCACTATCTCGGCAACGAGCAGACGCTCAGGCTGATGCAGACCGAATATTTCTATCCGGCCGTCGGCGACCGGTTTTCGCCGAAGGAATGGAACGAGAAGGGCCGGCCCGACATCTTGCAGCGCGCGATCATCGAGAAGAAGCGCGTGCTTGCCGAGCGTTTCCCGCGCCATGTGCCAAAACTGCTCGACGACAAATTGCGCACCCGCTTCGGCGACATGATCAAGCTGCCGCGGGCCAATATGGGCGGGTAGGCCCGATTCTCGTCAGTCTGCGCCCAGCCCGTAGCGCTCGACGACCTCGGCATTGATCAGCTTGGCGTGCAGCGCCATCAGTACGATTTGCGCATCGAAACTGTCGCCGGCCTCGACCGCGGCCTCGATACGGCGCTCCACGTCCTGCCGCTGCTGCAAACCGTGGGAGCGGTCGAAGGTTTCCGGTCCGGCAATGCAATAGCTGAACAGCCGCGCCACGTCCGGATAGGCCTGGCTGGGCGGCTCGTCCGGCCAATGGTCCTTCATCAGATTGACGATGGTGAGTTTTACCCCCTCCGGCACAAGGGCAGGATGCAGGTCGGCGCCGCGCAGGGCGTCGTCCAGCTGCCTGAGATCACCCGAGCGTCCGAACATGCCGAGGAAGCCGAGTGAAGAGCGTCGTTGCGCCATGATGTTCCAATCCGTTTTTCAACCACTTAAGTGGTCGGCAAGCGGAATACAAAGGCGGGCGGTCTTTGTTTTATGCATGTCGTTCTCCCAAAACCGAGTTCACTTTTGGGCGACATGCATTAGCCACCTACCGCCAACAGCAAAACACCAGCCAGAGCCGATCCGGCGAGCGTTGGCAGCATGCCGATCTTGAGCTTCAGGATGGCGATCATCGCGGCACAGGAAAGCAGCGCAGCGCGCCAGTCGATCGACGAGAGCACCGGCATAGTCATGCCGAGGCTTATTGCGTGCACCTCACGGAAAACGACGTGCAAGGCAAACCACAGAGCGAGATTCATGATGACGCCGACAACTGCGGCGGTGATCGCGCCGAGCGCGGCCGACAAGGCCCTGTTGCCGCGCAGGGCCTCGATATAGGGCGCGCCAAGGAATATCCAGAAGAAGCACGGCGTGAACGTCACCCACAAGGTCAGCAGCGCTCCAAGCGATCCGGCAAGCAACGGGTTCAGTGAACCGGAGTGACGGAAGGCAGCGATGAAGCCGACAAACTGCAACACCAGGATGAGCGGGCCAGGCGTGGTCTCGGCAAGCCCGAGACCATCGACCATTTCACCGGGGGCCAACCAGCCAAAGGACTGGACGGCTGCCTGCGCGACATAGGCCAGCACCGCATAGGCGCCACCGAAGGTGACGACCGCCATCAGGCTGAAGAACCGGCCTATCTCGGTCCACACACTGGCAGAACCGGTAAACCACCAGATGAGCAGAACAGGCCCGAGCCAGATCGGCAGCCAGATCGCGATAGTGCGCGGTGCATGCCATCTGGTCGGTTTGACATGGCTCAGCTCACCGCGCTCGAACATCAGGTCGACTGCCCCCTTGATGTCGGCAACATCGCCCTTGCCATGCGCGGAGCCGGAAAACAGGCCGGGAGCAATGCGGTCTCCCAGCCATCCTGTCAGGCCCGCCAGCAGGATGATCAGCGGAAACGGCACATTCAACGCATAGATGGCGATGAAGGCGGCAACCGCGATCAGCACCATGGCCGGGTTTTTCAGGGCGCGCCGTCCGATGCGGATCACCGCCTCGATGACGATGGCAAGCACCGCCGCCTTCACGCCGAGGAAAAGCGCCTCGACGAGCGGTATGTCGCCATAGAGCATATAGAGGCTGCTCAAGATCAGCATGACGAGCGCGCCGGGCACGACGAACAGGATGCCGGCAACAAGGCCACCGAGTGTCTTGTGCAACAGCCAGCCGATATAGATGGCGAGTTGCTGGGCTTCCGGGCCGGGCAGCAACATGCAGTAGTTCAGCGCATGCAGGAAACGCTGTTCACCGATCCAGCGCCGCTCCTCCACCAATTCCCTATGCATCAAGGCGATCTGACCGGCCGGCCCGCCAAAGCTGAGCAGCCCGATCTTCGCCCAGACCTTCACGGCTTCGGCAAAGGTCGGCGCAGCCGGCGCCTCGACGTTCCCCGACCTATGTGCAGGCACAACAGCGCTCATGACGATTTACCTGCAGCGGGCCAGTTGTGCGTTTCCTCGGTGGCGTCGCGGCACCAGCGGAAGAACGCATCGTAGAGCAGCATGCCTGCTTCCAGTTGCTCCAAATCGTCGCGAAACATCCGCGACAGGCCAAGCGAGGCAGCCAGAAAGCCGGCGGCCTGAGGCACAAGGTCGAGGCTTGCGGTGTCGGCCGCGCGCACGATCACGGCAAGGCGATCGAGCGCTATGGATTCCAGCCCGAACTCTTCGATCATCGTATCGAAGGTGCAGCGATCGCCGCGATGGCTCCAGAACACAGTGTCGATGTCGAAAGGCACGGCCTTGAAGCGGTCGGCCACGGCAGGCACCTCAGACGCCTCGACAAACAGGAAGACGGCGTGCGGATCGACGAAACGCCGGATCAGCCAGGGGCAAGCGATGCGGTCGACCTTCGGGCGGGACCGCGTCACCCACACGGTGCGGCCTTTTTCGTCGCGCCCCGGCATGTTGTCGGTGCGGACCAAAAGCCCATTTGCGTCGCGCCAGGCTTCGAAGCCGCCTTCGAGAGATTCAGCGGAAATTCCTTCGTGCCGCAGCCATGCGGCCACGCCTTGTGAGAGTTTTTGACCTTTCTGACAGACGATCGAAACTTGCCTGCCGGCAAATTCGGGTCCCCAAGTCGAAACGGTTTTGAAATCACGCCGGCATGACGCCGGCAGCAGGCGCGGATCGGCGTCGAAATCCTCATCGATGCGAACATCGATGATGACAGGCGCGCCCGGCAGGCCGACCAGACGGGACAGTTGCGATACGGTGATAGCGGTTGTTGACGGCATGGCGTCCACCTCCTGATAGAGAAGCTTGGACGCGAACGTTGGGCTGACGCCTCACGGGGTCGTCGCGATGCACCCCTTGGTCATGATCGTGGATTTGTTGGCCGCGCTTGTCAAGGACGACAAAAGGCGGCTTGATCCGGATCAAGCCGCCTTTTGTCGGTAATGTAAGTACTTGCGCACAGATACTGCCCCTGAGGACAATCAGTGATTGTCCCTGGGAACGCCGCTGGTGTGGGCGACATCCTGGTATTTCACCGCCGGCTTCAGCACCATTCCCTGGTCGAACTGGTCGACCATACCGCGTTGGATTTCTTGCCACGGTGTCTGGTGCTTGGGATAGTGATAGCCGCCATTGTCCTCCAGCGCCGCGCGCCGCTTGGCGATCTCGTCGTCGCTGACCAGGATGTTGGCGGTGCCCTTCCTGAGATCGATGCGGACGCGGTCGCCTGTCTTGAGCAGCGCCAGGCCGCCGCCTATTGCGGCTTCCGGCGAGGCGTTGAGGATCGACGGCGAGCCCGACGTACCCGACTGGCGTCCATCGCCGATGCAGGCCAGCGCGTGAATGCCCTTCTTGATGAGATAGGCCGGCGGCTGCATGTTGACGACCTCGGCACCGCCGGGATAGCCGACCGGGCCGGCCCCGCGCATGAACAGGATCGTGTGCTCGTCGATGCCTTGCGCCGGATCGTCGATGCGGGCGTGGTAATCCTCGGGGCCGTCGAAGACCATGGCGTTGCCTTCGAAAGCTTCCGGATCCTTCGGGTTGGACAGATAGCGCTCGCGGAATTCCGGCGAGATGCCGCTCATCTTCATGATCGCCGAATCGAACAAATTGCCCTTCAGGTTGATGAAGCCGGCATTGGCCTTCAGCGGCTCAGCAACGGTGCGGATGACATCGGTATTCTCGTTGGCGACCCCCTTGCAATTGTCGCCGATCGACTTGCCATTGACGGTCATGGCTTCGGGATAAGGCAGCAGTCCCGCCTTCATCAGTTCGGCAACCACCGCGGGCACGCCGCCTGCATGATGGTAGTCTTCGCCAAGATACTCGCCCGACGGCTGCAAATTGACGATGAGCGGCACTTTGAGGCCAATCGCCTGCCAGTCGTCATTGTCGAGCGGCACGCCGAGATGGCGGGCAATGGCGTTGAGATGGATGGGCGCGTTGGTGGAGCCGCCGATCGCCGAATTGACGACGATGGCGTTCTCGAAGGCCTTACGCGTCATGATGTCCGACGGTTTCAGGTCCTCATGCACCATGTCGACGATGCGTTTTCCCGTCTCGTAGGCGATCTGGCCGCGCTCGCGGTAGGGCGCCGGGATGGCGGCCGATCCGGGTAGCTGCATGCCGAGCGCCTCGGCCAGCGAATTCATCGTGGTGGCGGTGCCCATGGTGTTGCAGTAGCCGGTGGAGGGCGCCGAGGAGGCGACGATGTCCATGAACTCGTCGTAGCCGATCTCGCCGGCGGACAGGCGCTGGCGCGATTCCCAGACGATGGTGCCGGACCCGGTGCGCTTGCCCTTGTGCCAGCCGTTCAGCATCGGGCCGACCGACAGCGCGATGGCCGGAATGTTGACCGTGGCCGCCGCCATCAAAAGCGCCGGCGTCGTCTTGTCGCAACCGATGGTCAGCACGACGCCGTCGAGCGGATAGCCGTAGAGCACTTCGACCAGGCTGAGATAGGCAAGGTTGCGGTCAAGTGCGGCGGTCGGGCGCTTGCCGGTCTCCTGGATCGGATGGCAGGGGAACTCGAAGGGAATGCCGCCCATCGAGACAATGCCTTCGCGCACGCGCTTGGCGAGCTCGATATGGTGCCGATTGCAAGGCGACAGATCCGAGCCGGTCTGGGCGATGCCGATCAACGGCTTGCCCGACATCAGCTCGGCGCGGGTCAGCCCGTAATTCAGGTAGCGCTCCAGATAGAGCGCCGTCATTCCTGGATTGTCGGGGTTGTCGAACCACTCCTGCGAGCGAAATTTTTTCTTCTTGGTGGGGGCGCCGGCCATCACGATCTCCGTATTTGTATGACAAATCGATATGACAACGCGCGGATGCAGGCAAGGGGCAGGCGCGATCTGAATCGGGACTTTGGTGCGATAGACACGCACCCAGCCGTGCGTTAGGCCTTTGGGCAGTCTTTGTCCGGGAGGTTTTCATGGCTTTGGTGATCGAAGGCGAGGAGCGCATTGCCGCACCCCTGCAAAAAGTGTGGGAAGCGCTGAACGATCCCGAGGTTTTGAAGGCGACCATTCCCGGCTGCCAGAGCCTCGAGATGCAGTCACCGACCGAAATGACGGCGACGGTGGTGTTGAAGATCGGGCCGATCAAGGCGACCTTCAACGGCGAAGTGACGCTGAAGAACCTGAAGCCGCCGCACTCCTACACCATCCAGGGCGAAGGCAAGGGCGGCATTGCAGGCTTTGCAAAGGGCGGCGCCGACGTGACGCTGACCGAGGATGGGCCTGACGCCACGGTGCTCAAATATGCCGCCAAGGCCGATGTCGGCGGCAAGATCGCCCAGCTCGGCAGCCGGCTGATCGAATCGACGTCGAAGAAACTGGCCGGGCAGTTCTTTGCGAGCTTCGGCAAGAAGGTCGGCGGCTGACCCTCCCGCTGAAGGACTACTCGAAGACGATGCTCGGCACCGCCGCTTCGGCCGCGCCGCGTTCCTCATTGACCCTGTCCCAGACCTTGGCGGCGATGTCGCGATAGGTTTTCGCCGTGGCGCTGTCGGGCTTCGAGACAACAACCGGCTCACCGGCATCCGAGCTTTCGCGGATGCCCATTTCCAGCGGCACTTCGCCGAGGAAGGTGACGCCGAGGCGTTCAGCTTCACGGCGCGCGCCGCCATGGCCGAAAATGTCGTAGCGCTTGCCGGTGTCAGGGGCGATGAAGTAGCTCATGTTCTCGACAATGCCGAGCAGCGGCACGTCGACCTTCTTGAACATGTTGAGGCCCTTGCGGGCATCGATCAGCGCCAGGTCCTGCGGCGTCGAGACGATAACGGCGCCGGCCAGCGGCACCTGCTGCGCCATGGTCAGCTGGGCGTCGCCAGTGCCGGGCGGCATGTCGACGACGAGCACGTCGAGCCGGCCCCATTCGACCTCGCGCAGCATCTGCGTCAGCGCCGACATCACCATCGGGCCGCGCCAGATCATCGGCGTCTCCTCATCGACGAGGAAACCCATCGACATCACCTTGAGGCCGTAATTCTCCATCGGTTTCAGGATCTTGCCGTCAACCGTCTGCGGCCGGCCATGGATGTTGAGCAGCTTCGGCATGGACGGGCCGTAGATGTCGGCGTCGAGCACGCCGACACGCAAACCGTTGGCGGCAAGGCCAAGCGCGATGTTGACGGCGGTGGTCGACTTGCCGACGCCACCCTTGCCGGAAGCAACCGCAATGATCGCCTCGATGCCGGGTACGCCGCGCTTGCCCTGGCTGTGCGAAGCGGGGGCGTGCGGGGCGGGGCGCGGGGCTGCGGCGGCGGGAGGCGGGGCCGGCCTGGGCGCGGGGCGTGATGGGACCGGCGCCTCCATGCCGCCGCCCTTTTTCTCCGCCGTCAGCGCCACCACGGCGCCGGCGACACCGGGGATCGCCTTGACGACGCGCTCGGCGGCGGCGCGCAGCGGTTCCATCTCCTGCGCGCGTGCCGCAGGAACAGTGATCGAGAAGAACACTTTCGAATCGGCGATGAAAATCTCGGAAACCATGCCGAGGTCGACGATGTTGCCGGTGAAATCCGGCCCATTGACCGTCTTCAGGCGCTCGGTGACGATTTCCTTGGTGACGGACATGGCAGTTTTTCCTTACGCAGCTTGCGCCTGAGATAATGCAGTTCCCCGACAGAACCAAGCCGTGGACCAATGGTCGCCTCGGCGCACCCGTAAAAACGACGGGGTCTTGTCGGACTTCATCGCCGCCAAACGTCTTCCAGATGATCGAATGCCGGTGCTGCCAGCAATTGGGCCAGCCGGTAGTCGTCAAACAACCGAAGCGGCCTATTTCAAGGACCATCACGGAACCGACGATCAAAGAAGGAGGCGACCATGCTCGCAAACAGTAACGCAACGGCCAATCTGGCGGTGAAAGACCTGGCGAAGGCCAGGGCCTTTTATGAGGGAACACTTGGCCTGAAACAGGTGCACGACGAGGGCGGCGAACTGATCGTCTACAAAAGTGGCGACACCGCCATCAACGTCTATCATTCGCAATTTGCCGGAACCAACAAGGCAACGGCGGTGACCTGGATGGTTGGCGACGAGATCGACAATGTGGTCAAGGCACTGAAGTCCAAAGGCGTCACCTTCGAGCATTACGACATGCCCGGCCTCACGCTGGAGGGCGATGTCCATGTCGGCCACGGGATGAAGGTCGCATGGTTCAAGGATCCCGACGGGAACATCCTGAACCTCGTGGACAGGTAGACAATATCGCGGTTGGTGGCGTCCTGCGCCGGAATGCCGTCTCACCCAGCCAGTTTGACGGCAAGATAGGTGAGAGCCGAATTGGGCGGCAGGCCCGGTCAATCGAAAGCGAGCTCCAGACGCCTTTCGGCCTGGGCGACGACCCGGCATTTCGCCTCGAAGCGATCCGCCCTGATGGCGAGTACAAACTGGCCGGGAATGCCGGCGATGTTCGAAACATCGATGGTGGCGCCATGCTCGCCGAGGCTGCGAACCGTGCAGTCGATGGTCGACATGCGGGCGTTGAAGACGATCTGGCCGGCCTTGAGCACCCTGCGCCGCGGCCGCGCCTGATCGCCCACGGGGGGATTCCACGCCGTGGTCCGGTTGCGGCCGGCGTGTTTCGAGCGATACATGGCCGCATCAGCGCGCTCAATCAGCTCTTGCAAATTGCCGGTCGCCGCATCGAACGCGGCGACACCGAAGCTCGCGGTGACCCGTATTTCATCCGTGCCGTGCGCAAGCCGCATGGCCTCGATGGTGCCGCGCAGCCGCTCGGCGGATTCAAGCGCGCCGTTGCGGCCGGCGTAGAGAAGCACCGCGAATTCCTCGCCGCCGACGCGTCCGAATATGTCGACGTCCCGCAAGGTGGCGCTGCATTGCCGGGCCACTCCAGCCAGAACCTTGTCGCCAGCGGCATGCCCGAAATGGTCGTTGACCGATTTGAAATGGTCGACATCGAAGACAATGCAGGAGAAGTCGAAGCGCTGGCGCTGCGCAAGCGCGAATGCCTTATTACCCTGATCGATGAAGGCCCGCCGCGACAGCACGCCGGTCAGTGCATCGGTGGAGGCATGCTGGCGCAGTTCCAGCTCGTCCATGGCAAGATCGGCGAAATCCTGGAGGATTGCGATGTCGCGGCCGCTGAATTCCCGCGGCGTGTACCCGATCGCGCAGACACTGCCGATGTTGTGGCCGTCTCGGCTTCGCAATGGCACGCCTGCATAGAAGCGGATATGCGGATCGTTCCTGACCATGGGATTGTCGGCGAAACGGGGATCCTTCGTCGCGTCGGCGACAATCAGGGGCTCTTCCTGAAGGATCGTGTGCTGGCAGAATGTCGCCTTGCGTTCGACTTCGTTGACCGCCAGGCCCTCGCACGCCTTGTACCATTGGCGGTGCCCGTCAATGACCGAGATGATGGCGATCGGGACATCGAAGACAGTCTTGATCAAGCGCGTAACGCGGTCGAACGACGCTTCGCGCGGCGTGTCCAGAATATCGAAGCGCTCGACGGCCCGGAGCCGCGCGGCCTCGCGCAAATCGTCGGCGGAGACTGCTTGCATTTCCGGCGGATGCTCCTGGAGCATACGAACCACCTATCTTCGGCGCCCCTGCCGCGATGCTCGCATCGACCATATGGCAAGCCAAATATTATCAATTGGTTATTGGCTGTTGCCACCACCGGCCGCCTCATCCACGATGATTAACGAGCGGCTGTGCGCAGGCACGCGGAAAGGGCTCGCGGCATGATCGACAAACTCGAATTCTTCATCGCGCTGGCCAAGGAAGAGCATTTCGGCCGGGCGGCGGAAGCGTGCGGCGTCACCCAGCCGACCCTGTCGGCCGGCATCAAGCAGCTTGAGGGGCAGCTCGGCGTCATGCTGGTCAATCGCGGGTCGCGGTTCCAGGGGCTGACGCCGGAGGGCAAGCAGGTGCTGGTCTGGGCGCGCCGCATTGTCGGCGATTCAAGGGCCATGCGCGAGGAGATGCGCGCGGCGCGCCACGGCCTTTCCGGCCGCATCCGCATTGCCGCCATCCCGACCGCACTGGCCATGGTGGCGCGGCTGACGACGCCGTTTCGCGAAAAGCATCCAGGCGTCACCTTCTCGGTTCTGTCGCGAACCTCGATCGAAGTCTTGTCGCTGCTCGGCAATTTCGACATCGACGCCGGCATCACCTATCTCGACAATGAGCCGCTCGGGCGGGTGACCAGCGTGCCGCTCTATGATGAGCGCTATCAGCTGATCACGGCGGTCGGAAACCCCTATTCCGACCGCGACAAAGTGACATGGGCCGAGATCAGCCAGTTGCCGCTCTGCCTGCTGACGCGGGACATGCAGAACCGTCGCATCATCGACCAGCATCTGGCCGAGGCCGGCGTGCAGGTGCGGCCGACGCTCGAATCCAATTCGATGATCGTGCTGTTCTCGCATATCCACACCGGCAAATGGTCGTCGATCATGCCGCTCAACCTCGCGGAAACGTTCGGCTTTTCCGAGCCGATCCGGGCCATTCCGATCGTCGAGCCGGACGCCAGCCACACGGTCGGCCTGGTGGCCACGCCGCGCGAGCCGCACACGCCGCTGGTGCAGGCGCTGCTGGACGAGGCAATGGCGCTGGCAGACGATTTCCGCACCCATCGCTAGGGTAGACAAGGCGGCTGGGCGTCCTTGATAGAAGATTTCTATCAAGCAACGGATCAGCTTTATTGATTTCGCGGGTTTCCTCTGTTTTTGTAACGACTTAGCGCTAGAACGCTACCTATCAGGGAGGGCGCTGCATGACGATGCAGCCTGCAAGTACCGAGATCGCATCGCGCACGGCGGCGATTATCCAAGAGCTGAAAGGCCTCGAAGGCCCGCTGCTGCCGATCCTGCACGAGATCCAGGAAGAATTCGGCCATGTGCCGCAGGCAGCAGTGCCGGTGATCGCCGATGGGCTGAACCTCTCCAGGGCCGAGGTGCACGGCGTCGTCACCTTCTATCACGATTTCCGTGCCCGGCCGGCCGGCCGGCATGTTCTCAAGCTCTGCCAGGCCGAGGCCTGTCAGTCGATGGGTTCGGATGCCGTCGCCGCCAAGATCAAGCAGTTGCTGGGCATCGGTTTCCACGAGACCACCCGCGACGGATCGGTTACGCTCGAGCCGGTCTATTGCCTTGGGCTTTGCGCCTGTTCGCCGTCGGCGATGCTCGACGGCGAGGTGATCGGGCGGCTCGATGACGACAAGATCGACGAGATCCTTGCCGAGGTGCGCTCATGATCCCCCGCATCTACATTCCCGGCGATTCCGGCGCGCTGGCGCTCGGTGCCGAAAAGGTCGCCAAGGCTGTTCGCGCGGAGCTCGCCGAGCGTGGCATCGAGGCCAAGATCGTCCGCAACGGATCGCGCGGCGCCTATTTCCTCGAGCCGATGGTCGAAGTGGCGACCGCCAACGGTCGTGTCGCCTACGGACCGGTCAAGCCTTCCGACGTCAAGAGCTTGTTCGACAGCGGCTTCCTCACCGGTGGCCACCACAAGCGCTGGCTGGGCTCGCCGGACAAGATCCCCTTCCTGGCCAAGCAGACCAGGTTGACCTTTGCCCGCTGCGGCATCAACGATCCGCTGTCGCTCGACGCCTACAAATCGCTTGGCGGGCTCAAGGGCCTGCAGAATGCGGTGGCCATGGCGCCGGCGGACGTTGTTAAACAGGTAACGGAATCGGGCCTGCGCGGCCGCGGCGGCGCCGGCTTCCCGACCGGCATCAAGTGGAAGACCGTGCTCGATACGACGTCCGAGCGCAAATACATCGTCTGCAACGCCGACGAGGGCGACAGCGCGACTTTCGCCGACCGCATGATCATGGAAGGCGACCCCTTCGTGCTGATCGAGGGCATGACGATCGCCGGCATCGCCACCGGCGCGACCAAGGGCTTCGTCTATATCCGCTCGGAATATCCGCATGCGGTGGCAACAATGAACAAGGCCGTCGAAATCGCCCGCAAGGCCGGCGTGCTCGGCCTCAATGTGCTGGGCTCGCCCAACGCCTTCGACATGGAAATCCGCGTCGGCGCCGGCGCCTATGTCTGCGGCGAGGAAACCTCGCTGCTCAACAGCCTCGAGGGCAAGCGCGGCGTGGTGCGCGCCAAGCCGCCGCTGCCGGCGATCCAAGGTCTATTCGGCAAGCCGACGGTGATCAACAACGTCATCTCGCTGGCTTCCGTCCCGATCATCATGGACAAGGGTGCCGCCTTCTACAAGGATTTCGGCATGGGCCGTTCGCGCGGCACGATCCCGATCCAGATCGCCGGCAATGTCAGGAATGGTGGCCTGTTCGAGACCGCTTTTGGCCTGACGCTCGGCGAAATCGTCGATGACATCGGCGGCGGTACTTCCACCGGTCGCCCCGTGAAAGCAGTACAGGTCGGCGGTCCGCTCGGCGCTTATTTCCCGCGCGCTCTGTTCGACACGCCGTTCGACTACGAAGAATTCGCCAAGCGTGACGGTCTGATCGGTCATGCCGGCATCACCGTGTTCGACGACACCGCCGACATGCTGAAGCAGGCGCGCTTTGCCATGGAATTCTGCGCCATCGAAAGTTGCGGCAAGTGCACGCCCTGCCGCATCGGCTCGACGCGCGGAGTGGAGACTATCGACAGGCTTGCCGCCGGCATCGAACCGGAAAAGAACCTCGCTCTGGTCACCGACCTCTGCAACACGATGAAGTTCGGATCGCTGTGTGCGCTGGGCGGCTTCACGCCCTACCCGGTGATGAGTTCGATCACGCATTTCCCTGAAGATTTCAAGCCCGCGCCGGCGCGCGTGGCTGCTGAATAGGAGCTGGCAGATGAACATCAAGGCCGACTTCCCGACACTCATCGAAGAACTCGACTACGGAACCCCGGAATCGAGGGCGCAAAAGCAGGTCACGCTGGTCGTCGACGGCCGCAACATCACGGTGCCGGAAGGCACCTCGATCATGCGCGCGGCGATGGAAGGTGGGGTCGAGATTCCAAAACTCTGCGCCACCGATATGCTGGACTCGTTCGGCTCCTGCCGTGTCTGCCTGGTCGAGATCGAAGGACGCGGCGGCACGCCGGCGTCCTGCACGACACCAGTGGGCGAAGGCATGGTGGTGCGCACGCAGTCCGACCGGCTCGACGCTATCCGCCGCGGCGTCATGGAGCTTTACGTCTCCGACCATCCAACCGGCTGGAACGAGAAGGCCGGCACCGGCGCCAGCGAATTCGACACGGTGGCGAAGTCGGTGGGCCTCACCGAGAACCGTTACGGCGTCGAGGGCCGCAACCACGTCAAGCAGGAAGATGGCGTCGCGCCCGGCCATGGCTCGCTGGCGGTCGACTACATCGCCCGCGACGAATCCAATCCCTATTTCACCTATGATCCGGCGCAGTGCATCGTCTGCTCACGCTGCGTGCGGGCGTGCGAGGAGGTGCAGGGCACCTTCGCGCTGACCATCGAGGGCCGCGGTTTCGAATCGCGCATGGTCGCCGGCATGCATGAGGACTTCATCGCTTCCGAATGCGTGTCCTGCGGCGCCTGCGTGCAGGCCTGCCCGACCGATGCGCTGCGCGAGAAGACGGTGCTCGAAAAGGGCATGCCGGAACGCTCGGCCGTCACCACCTGCGCCTATTGCGGTGTCGGCTGCTCGTTCAAGGCCGAGGTGAAGGATGACGAAGTCATCCGCATGATGCCGTACAAGGACGGCAAGGCGAACCACGGCCATAGCTGCGTCAAGGGCCGCTTCGCCTATGGCTACGCCACCCACAAGGACCGCATCCTGTCGCCGATGATCCGCGAGAAGATTTCCGACCCGTGGCGCGAGGTGAGCTGGGAAGAGGCGATCGCCCACACGGCCAAGGAATTCCGCCGCATCCAGTATCAGTACGGCCGCACCTCGATCGGCGGCATCACCTCCTCGCGCTGCACGAACGAGGAGACCTATCTCGTCCAGAAGCTGGTGCGGCAGGGCTTCCGCAACAACAATGTCGACACCTGCGCGCGCGTCTGCCATTCGCCGACCGGCTACGGGCTCGGCCAGACCTACGGCACCTCGGCCGGCACGCAGGATTTCGACTCGGTCGAATTCACCGACGTCGCCGTCGTCATCGGCGCCAATCCGGTGTCCGCCCATCCGGTGTTCGCCTCGCGGCTGAAGAAGCGGCTGCGCCAAGGCGCCAAGCTGATCGTGCTCGATCCGCGCCGCACCGAGATGGTCAAGTCGGCGCATGTCGAGGCCGACTATCACCTGCCGCTGAAGCCCGGCACCAACGTGGCGGTGCTGACGTCGCTGGCGCATGTCATCGTCACCGAGGGGCTTTTCGATGAAGCCTTCATCCGTGAACGCTGCGACTGGACGGAGTTCCAAGACTGGGCCTCGTTCGTCGCTTTGCCGGAGAACAGCCCCGAGGTCGTCGGCAAGCTTTCCGGCGTCGACCCGGAGCTGATCCGGGGTGCCGCGCGGCTCTACGCCAAGGGCGGCAATGGCGCGATCTACTACGGCCTCGGCGTCACCGAGCACAGCCAGGGCTCGACCACCGTTATGGCGATCGCCAACCTCGCCATGGCCACCGGCAATATCGGCCGGCCGGGCGTCGGCGTGAACCCGCTGCGCGGCCAGAATAATGTGCAGGGCTCGTGCGACATGGGCTCCTTCCCGCACGAACTGCCCGGCTATCGCCACATCTCCGGCGAAGCCGTGCGCGATATCTATGAAAGCCTGTGGGGCGTGAAGCTGGACGACGAACCCGGCCTGCGCATCCCCAACATGCTCGATGCCGCCGTCGACGGCTCCTTCAAGGGCATCTACATCCAGGGCGAGGACATCCTGCAGTCCGATCCCGACACCAAGCATGTCGCGGGCGGTCTCGCCGCCATGGAATGCGTGGTCGTGCACGATCTCTTCCTCAACGAGACGGCAAACTACGCGCATGTCTTCCTGCCGGGCTCGACCTTCCTGGAAAAAGACGGAACCTTCACCAATGCCGAGCGCCGCATCAACATGGTGCGCAAGGTGCTGGAGCCGAAGGCGCGATACGCCGACTGGGAAGCGACGCAGGAGCTAGCCCGCGCGATCGGGCTTGACTGGAACTACCAGCATCCCTCCGAGATCATGGACGAGATCGCCAAGACGACGCCAAGCTTCTCCGGCGTCTCCTTCGATCTGCTCGATCGTGTCGGATCCGTGCAGTGGCCCTGCAACGAGAAGGCCCCGCTCGGCACGCCGATCATGCATATTGACGGTTTCGTGCGCGGCAAGGGCAAGTTCATCCGCACCGAATATGTGGCGACCGACGAGAGGACCGGGCCGCGCTTCCCGCTGCTTTTGACCACCGGCCGCATCCTCAGCCAGTACAATGTCGGTGCGCAGACAAGGCGCACCGAGAACGTCATGTGGCACTCGGAAGACCGGCTGGAGATCCATCCGCACGACGCCGAAAACCGCGGGCTGCGCGACGGCGACTGGGTGCGGCTGACCAGCCGTTCGGGCGAGACGACGCTGCGCGCGCTGATCACCGACCGGGTGTCGCCGGGCGTGGTCTACACAACGTTCCACCATCCCGACACGCAGGCCAACGTCATCACCACCGACTTCTCCGACTGGGCGACGAACTGTCCGGAGTACAAAGTCACGGCGGTGCAGGTCGGCGCCTCCAATGGTCCGTCGGACTGGCAGCGCGAGTACGACGAGCAGGCCAGGAACAGCCGCCGTATCGCCTCGCTGCAGGCAGCGGAGTAGTCTTGGCCGCGCGCCGCAAAGCAACGACTGAGATATCGCGGCTGGCGCACCGCGCCAGCGGCACGGCTGCGGCCAACCGCATGGTGCCGGAGGAGACGCCGGTGGCGTTCTCGTTTGCCGGCACCACCCATGCGGTGATGATGGCGAGCCCCGCCGATTTCGAGGATTTCGCGCTCGGCTTCTCGCTGACCGAAGGCATCATCGCTTCCCCTGAAGAGATCGAGGCGATCGAGGTCGAAGACCATGGCGCCGGCATCGACATTCAGATCCGACTGAAGGACCTCGCCAACACACGCTTCGAGGCGCGGCGGCGCAGGCTGGCCGGGCCGGTTGGCTGCGGGCTATGCGGCATCGAATCCATCGAGGAAGCGATGCGGTCGGTCGATGCCGTTGGTGCGTCAAAACTTACGCTTGATGCCGATGATATCGTGCGTTCCGTCAAGCTCCTGTCCAAGGTACAGCCACTGCATCAGGAAACCGGAGCCGTGCACGCCGCTGGCTTCTACATCCCCGGCAAGGGCGTCGTCATGGCGCGCGAGGATGTCGGCCGCCACAATGCGCTGGACAAATTGGCTGGCGCGTTGGCGAAAGTCGGCATCGATGGCACGTCGGGCGCCGTCGTGGTGACGTCGCGCGTGTCGGTCGAGATGGTGCAGAAGACGGCGGCTATCGGTTCTGCCTTCATCATCGCCGTCTCGGCGCCGACCGCGCTTGCCATCCGCACGGCCGATGAGGCCGGCATGACGCTGGTGGCGCTGGTGCGCGGCGATGATTTCGATGTTTTCACCCACCCCGAGCGGGTGGTTTTGGGAGTTGCCCAGCATGTCGCATGACGAAGACCACATCACCAGCACCAGCGAAAAGCTGGTGCGCATGGCCAACCAGATCGCGGCCTTTTTCCACTCCAAGTCGCGCGAGGAAGGGATTGCCGGCGTCGCCGAGCACATCAACAAATTCTGGGAACCGAGGATGCGGCGGCAGTTCTTCGAACTGCTGGACAGCGGCGAAGGCTTCGACGAACTCGTCGTGGCTGCATCGGCCAGGATCAAGCGGCCGATCACACCAGCCGAGGCCGATCTCAAGCTCGGGCTCAAGCCCTCCCCGGCAGACGTCGCCGCGTCGCAAGAGTAGCCGCAGCCGGCCGCGCGGGCTTATTCCTCTCCGCTAAAGTTTGAGCTGCCGCAATCGACGCTGCTCTGCTATGTTTGACGATCAGAAATCGTCAGGCCGGGCGGAAGAAACCTCGTGAGGCCGATCGAGACCCGATATGCCCTCAGTGGCGAGGTGCGGATCGCCTATCAGGTGGTCGGCCAGGGATCGTTCGATCTCGTCTTCGTGCCGGGCTTCATTTCCAATCTCGACCTGCATTGGGAAGACGAAGGCTATTCCAGGCTCTTGAAGCGGCTTTCGGCGTTCTCGCGGCTGATCCTGTTCGACAAACGCGGCACCGGCCTTTCCGACCGTGTCGATGCGCAAAACCTGCCCAGTCTTGAAACCCGCATGGACGATGTGCGCGCGGTGATGGACGCCACCGGCAGCGGTCGTGCCGCCCTGCTTGGCGCGTCCGAAGGCGCGCCTATGGCAATGCTGTTCGCGGCCACCTATCCCGAGCGGACGCGGGCGCTGGCGCTCTATGGTGGCTACGCGCATTTCCACAAATGGGTGATGCCGCCCGACCGCCTCGATGCCTTCATCGCCACGGCCGACACGGCCTGGGGCACGGGGGCCACCTTGCCCAATTTCGCGCCGGGCCGGGTCGACGACCCGCATTTCACTCAGTGGTGGGCACGTTTCGAGCGACTATCGGCGAGCCCGACGGCAGCAGCAGCCTTGGCACGTATGAACGCGGAAATCGACGTGCGTGGGATACTTTCGGCAATCAACGCACCGACGCTGCTCATCCATCGCCGCAACGATGCGCGGGTCGATCCCGACGCCAGCCGTTTCCTGGCCAAGAAAATCCCGAATGCGCGGCTGGTCGAGATTCCCGGGCGCGATCATCCGATCTGGACCGGCGACGTCGACCGGGTCGCAGACCTGATCGAGGAATTCCTGACCGGTGAGCGCGCCGTCGCCGAAGCGGATCGCGTGCTGGCGGCCCTTCTGGTGACGCGCATCTACGATACGACGCGGATGGGCGACCGCATGTGGAGCGAACGCAGCGAGCGCTTCCAGGAAACCTGGCGGTCGCTGGTCGGGCGCCATGGCGGCCGCGCGCTGGGTACGCAGGGCGAAATGATGATTTCGCGCTTCGATGGGCCGGCGCGCGCCATACGCTGCGCCGCGGCACTGCGCGAGGCGGCACAGGGCATCGGCGTGGCCAGCGCGCAGGGGGCGCATGTCGGTGAGATCGAACTGCGCGGGCCGCCGGTGGGACTGACGGCGCGGGCGACGATGCAACTTGCCGCGCACGCCAGCCGAGGCGACATCCTCGCTTCGCGGCTGGTCGCCGATCTGGCAACCGGCTCGGGCCTGCATTTCGAAGACGCCGGCCGGGTCACGCTGGACGATCTGGACGAGCCGATGGCGCTGGTGCGGGCAATGTCGGAACAGCATCTGGAGCCCGACTGCCGCGCCAGGACCAAAACAACCGAACCGGCCGTGCTGACGGCGAGGGAAAGCGAGGTGGTGAGCCTGATTGCCGACGGCAAGAGCAATGCCGCGATTGCCGCCGAACTCAGGCTGAGCGAGCACACGGTCAAGCGCCACGTTGCCAACATACTGCTCAAGCTCGACCTGCCGTCGCGAGCAGCGGCGGCGGCATTTTCCGCCAGGCACACTGGCCCGGACGGGCCATGAGAGCCATGGCCCGTCCGGGCGAAGCGGCCAGGCCGACGTAAGCGCTATCAATTCCCCCATGCAGGCCAGGCGGATATCGCCTCTGCCGGCGCTGCGAACGGAGGATGAAATGCTCAAGTCAAAGCGGAACGTCAGATCACTGGTGATCGCAGCAAGCATTGGCGCGCTGTTCACGATTACTCCCGCAAAGGCCGAGGATGCCTCGGCAACGGCCGCCTACAAGGACATCCAGGCAACGCTCGGCTCGGTGCCGGACATGTTCAAGACCTTGCCTGATGGCGCTATCGCCGGCGCCTGGGCTGAAATCAAGGGCGTCCAGCTCAATCCGAAAACCGCCCTGGACGGCAAGACCAAGGAATTGATGGGCCTTGCCGTCGCCTCACAGATCCCTTGCCAATATTGCATCTACTTCCACACCGAGGCGGCCAAGCTCAATGGCGCCAGCGACGAGGAAATCAAGGAGACGATCGCGATGGCGGCGATCGTGCGCCACTGGTCGACGATCCTCAACGGCAGCCAGGTCGATCTCGCCACTTTCAAGAAGCAGACCGACGACGTCTTCGCTGCCGTCAAGGCGAAGTCGCAGTGAACGACACTGCCCGTCGATAAGCGCCGGGCCGACTTCCGAACATCAACCGCCCGAAAACGGGCACATGGAGGATAAAATGCTGACCAAGACCCAAGTGGTGGATGGCGCGGCTATCAAGAAGGCGATCGAGGGCCGCGACGGCAAGATGCTGTCGAGCTTCTATGCCGACGACGCGGTGGTGCGGGTGATCGACCGCAACAACCCGCCGAGCAAGCCGCGCGAAGTCCGCGGGCGCGCGGCGATCGCCATCTTCTGGGACGACATCTGCAGCCGGGCGATGACCCACAAGGTCGACACCACGATCGCCGATGGCGACAGCCTCGCCTTCACCCAGGCCTGCGCCTATCCGGACGGCACGAAAGTGTTCGCCGCGGCAATGCTGGAGCTGAAGAACGGGCGCATTGCACGGCAGACCGTCGTGCAGGCCTGGGACGAGTAGATCAACCGCGGCCGCGGCCTAAGCGGCAAACTGGAGGAGAAGAAGATGTTCAGCGCCAGATGGCAGATCGATGCCAAGTTCGGGCATAAGCAGACCGTGCTTGACCTGTTGAAGAAATGGGAACGCGAGATCGGCTCGCAGGTCGGCCTCGCCGAGCTGAAGTTCCAGATCATGACGGGATCGATCGGCGCCCGGGAAGCGACGGTCGAGTCCCACCACCAGGTCGAAAGCCTGGCCCAGCTGGAGGCGATGTTCGCCAAGATCGGCAAGATCGACGCCCACGCCAAATGGGGCAAGGAGATGGAGCCCTATGTCGTGTCGGGCTCCAGCCTGTGGAACATCTATCGCATCGTCGAATAGCGACTCTTCTCCCCGTTTACGGGAAGAAGATGCCGGCAGGCAGAATGAGGGGCGGAGCCAGCCTCCGCAAGGTTTGCGCCGCCCCTCATCCGGCCCTTCGGGCCACCTTCTCCCTGTGAACGGGGAGAAGGGAAGATGCTACCCATGTGCCACCATAACGTGCCGCACGGCGGTATAGTCTTCCAGCGCATACAGCGACATGTCCTTGCCGTAGCCGGACTGTTTCAAACCACCATGCGGCATCTCGTTGGTCAGCATGAAATGGGTGTTGATCCAGGTGCAGCCATATTGCAGGCGGGCTGCGGTTGCCATGGCGCGCGACACGTCCTTGGTCCACACCGATGACGCCAGGCCATAGTCACTGTCATTGGCCCAGTTCACCGCCTCGTCGACTTCCGAGAAGCGGGTGATCGAGACGACCGGGCCGAAGACTTCGCGGCGCACGATCTCGTCCTCCTGCAAGGCGCCGGCAATGACGGTGGGCTGGTAGTAGAAGCCGGAGCCCTCGCCCGGCTTGCCGCCGGTGGTGATCTCGATGTGCTTCAATTCCGCGGCGCGCTCGACGAAGCTCGAGACGCGGTCGCGCTGGCGGCGCGAGATCAGCGGGCCGATCTCGTTCTCGGTGTCGTCCGGCTGGTTGTACCTGATGGTCGAGACGGCCGATGAAAGGTCGGCGACGAGCTTGTCGTAGATCTTCTTGCCGGCATAGATGCGGCAGGCTGCGGTGCAGTCCTGGCCGGCATTGTAGTAGCCGAAGGCGCGCAACCCGTTGACGACGGCACCGAGGTCGGCGTCGTCGAAGACGATGACCGGCGCCTTGCCGCCAAGCTCGAGATGCGTGCGCTTGACCGATTTGGCGGCGGCCTGCAGCACCTTCTTGCCGGTGGCGACGTCACCGGTGATCGAGATCATGTTGACCTTGGGGTGGTTGATCAGCGTGTTGCCGACGCTGTCGCCGCGGCCAAGCACGACATTGACGACGCCTTCGGGCAGGACATCGGCGAGGATATTCGCCAGCTTCAGCGACGTCAGCGGCGTCTGCTCCGACGGTTTGAAGACAACGGTATTGCCGCCGGCGATCGCCGGCGCCAGCTTCCAGGCCATCATCATCAGCGGATAGTTCCACGGCGCGATCGAGGCGACGATGCCGATCGGGTCGCGCCGCACCATCGAGGTGTGGCCGGGCAGATATTCGCCGGCGACAACGCCCGGCATCGAGCGGACAGCGCCGGCGAAGAAGCGGTAGCAGTCGACGATCGCCGGGATTTCGTCATTGAGCACGGCATTGATCGGCTTGCCGCAGTTCAGCGCTTCGAGTGCCGCGAACTCTTTCGCTTCGGCTTCGATGCGGTCGGCGATCTTCAAGAGGTAGCCAGAGCGCTGCGCCGGCGTGGTGCGCGACCACAAGACGAACGCTTGTTCGGCGGCAATGACCGCCGCCTCGATCTGCGCCTGGCTGGCCTCGGGCAGGTTGAGAATGGTCGCCCCTGTCTTCGGATTGAGGATCGGCTCTTCGGCTTCTGTGCCCTTCTCGAATTTCGAGCCGATCAGCATCTGGGTGTCCATGGAAGTCTCTCCCTTGAGATTATTTGCCCGAACCGGCGATCTGGTCACCGTCGCGGGTCAGGTAATAGGCAAACAGGATCGGCAGCAGCGTCACCAGCACGACGACCATGGCCACGACATTGGTGACCGGACGTTGGCGCGGACGGATCAGTTCCTCCAGCATCCAGATCGGCACCGTCTGCTGCTGGCCGGCGGTGAAGGTGGTGACGATGACTTCGTCGAACGAAAGGGCAAAGGCCAGCATACCGCCGGCCAGCAGTGCCGTGGCGATGTTGGGCAGCACGACATGCCGGAAGGTCTGGAAGCCGTCGGCGCCGAGATCCATCGAGGCCTCGATCATCGAGCCCGAGGTGCGGCGGAAGCGGGCCACCGCGTTGTTGTAGACGACGACGACGCAGAAGGTGGCGTGGCCGAGCACGATCGTCCAGAACGAGAACGGGATTTCGGCCAGCGAAAAAGCCGAGCGCAGGGCGATGCCGGTGATGATGCCGGGCAGCGCGATCGGCAGGATGACCAGCAGCGAGATGGTCTCGCGGCCGAAGAACTTTGTCCGCGACACCGCCGCTGAACAGAGCGTGCCGAGGATCAGCGCAATCGCCGTCGAGATGGCGGCGACGCGCACCGACAGCGACAGCGCTTCCCACACGTCAGGCCGGTTCCAGGTGACGGCGAACCACTGGGTGGTCAGCCCTGGCGGCGGCCAGACGAAGCTCTTCTCCTCCGTGGTGAAGGCGTAGACGAAGATCAGCAGGATCGGCAGATGCAGAAACAGCAGGCCACAGGCGGCGGCGATCTTCAGCGAAAGAGGCGCGGACTGGCCACCATCAGAGCGCATCGAAGGCCCCCATGCGCTTGGCACCCCAGAGGTAGAAACCCATGATGACGATGGGCACGACGGTGAAGGCGGCGGCGAGCGGGATGTTGCCGGCGGTGCCCTGCTGCGAATAGACCGCCTGGCCGATGAACAGCCGTGAGGTGCCGATGATCTGCGGGATGATGTAGTCGCCCAATGTCAGCGAGAAGGTGAAGATCGAGCCGGCGACGATGCCGGGCAACGCCAGCGGAAACAGCACGTTGCGGAACGTCTGGCCTGGCGAAGCACCGAGATCGGACGAGGCCTCGACCAGATTGCCGGGCACGCGCTCGAGGGCTGCCTGAACCGGCAGGATCATGAAGGGCAGCCAGACATAGACGAAGACGATGAAGGTGCCGGTGAACGACACCGACAGCGAGTTGCCGCCGACGACCGGCAGCGACAGCCAGGCATCGAGCAGCCACAGCAAGTGCAGCTTGGCAAGCAGCCAGGTCAAAATGCCTTCCTTGGCGAGGATCAGCTTCCAGGCGTAGATCTTGACCAGATAGCTCGACCACAGCGGCAGCATGACGCCGAGATAGAATAGCGCCTTCCAGCGCCCCCGCGCATCGCGCGCCGCGTAGTAGGCGATCGGGAAGGCGACGATGGCCGAGGCCAGCGTGACCAGTGCCGCCATCGTCACCGTGCGCAGGATGATGTCGAGATTGGCGGCCTGGAGCAGATCGCCATAGGTCTTCAGCGTGAACTGACGGTTGATGAGGCCGGAATACTCATCGATGGAGAAGAAGCTCTGTGCCAGGAGCGCGAACAGCGAGCCGATATAGACGATGCCAAGCCATAGCACCGGCGGCAGCAGCATGAGCAGGAGCAGGAGTTGCGGCCGGCGCCAGAACAGGTCCGACAGCGCGCCGCGCATGCCGCCGCTGCCGGGCAGGATGGCGGGGGCCGTGGCGCGCGGCATGGTGGCGTCAAGGCTCATGCCGGCTCGTCCATCAGATGCAGGTGCTCGCGGTTGAAGGTCAGCACCACCGCCTCGCCTTCCGCCGGCAGGGTCGTGCCGGCCGGCACGATGGCGTGCAGCTTGAGCCCATCGGCATCGAGTGCCAGCCTGGTGGTGGCGCCGAGATAATTGGTCGAGACAAGGCGCGCGGCGACACCTTCGCCGCTAGCGGCGCGGCCGACGCGAATGGATTCGGGACGCAAGCTGCCCCAGCGATGCTGGCCGGAATAACGCTGGACGAAGTCCGGCGGCAGCACGTTGGAGGAACCGACGAAATCGGCGACGAAGCGTGTCTTCGGCCGCTGATAAATGTCCTCCGGCGTGCCGATCTGCATTATCCTGCCATCGTTGAAAACGGCGACGCGATCCGCCATCGACAGTGCTTCGCCCTGGTCGTGGGTGACGAAGACGAAGGTGATGCCGAGCGCCTTCTGCAGCGACTTCAACTCCTCCTGCATGTTTTCGCGCAGCTTGAGGTCGAGCGCGCCGAGCGGCTCGTCGAGCAGCAGCACCTTGGGCTGGTTGACCAGAGCGCGGGCGAGCGCGACGCGCTGGCGCTGGCCACCGGAAAGCTGGCCGGGGCGGCGGGCGCCGTAGCCGGGCAGCCGCACCAGCGACAGCGCTTCCTCGGCCGCCTTGTGCCGTCCGGCCTTGCCGACGCCCTTGACCATCAGCCCATAGGCGACGTTGTCGAGCACATTGAGATGCGGGAACAGCGCATAGTCCTGGAAGACGGTGTTGACGTTGCGGCGATAGGGCGGCACGCCCTCAGCGCGTTCGCCAAAGATCGAGATCGAACCCGCCGTCGGCTGCTCGAAGCCGGCGATGAGGCGGAGGCATGTCGTCTTGCCCGAGCCGGACGGCCCGAGCATGGCAAAGAACTCGCCCGGGGCAATGTCGAGATCGACCGCGTCGACAGCGCGAACGCTGCCGAAATGGCGCGAGACTTTCTGGAAGGAGACGGCGGAGGTCATGGGCTGTCAGTCTGTTTTTGCCGGATCAAACAAGGACGAATTCACGCGCCGCTTCACCTCCCCCTCGATGGTGAGGTCGCGGCGAAGCCGCGGGTGGGGGGCGATGGCGCGGACCTGTCGCACCGGCCCCACCCCAACGTTGCGTGTCGACCCTCTCCACAAGGGAGAGGGTAATGGCGTTACCGTCCGCCGATGACGCCGATATAGTCCGACACCCAGCGGTAGTAAGGCACGCACTGGTCGTTCTGGGTGACGCATTTCGAGACCGGCGTCTTCCAGAACTTGATCTTGTCGAAATTGTCGTAGCCGTTGGTCTTGCAGCCTTCCTCGCCGAGCAGTTCATTGCCCTTGCACGCGGCGGGCACGACCGGCAGCGAGCCGAACCAGGCCGAGACATCGCCCTGCACCTTCGGTGACAGCGAATGCTCAAGCCACATATAGGCGCAGTTCGGGTGCGCAGCGTCGGCTTCCATCATGGTGGTGTCGGCCCAGCCGGTGACGCCTTCTTCCGGCACGGTCGAGGCGACCGGCTTCTTGGCGGCGACCAGTGTATTGACCTGATACGGCCACGAGCCCGAGGCGACGACGCCTTCATTCTGGAAATCGTCGACCTGGATGGCGGCGTCATGCCAGTAACGGCCGACCAGCGTACGCTGGACGCGCAGCAGGTCGAGTGCCGCCTTGTACTGGTCCTCGTTCAGCTCGTAGGGGTCCTTGATGCCGAGTTCCGGCTTGTGGAACATCAGATAGTTGGCCGCATCGGCAATGTGGATCGGCCCGTCATAGGCCTGGACGCGCCCCTTGTTGGACTTGCCGTCGGGCAGCTTCATCTCTTCGAAGACGACGTTCCAGCTCTTGGGCGCTTCCTTGAACACTTCGGTGTTGTACATCAGGATGTTGGGGCCCCACTGATAGGGAACGCCATAGTGGACCTTGTCGACGGTGAACCAGGGCGCGTCCTTCAGCCGGTCGTCGACCGCCTTCCAGCTCGGGACGAGATCGGTGTTGATCGGCTGCACGCGCTTGCCGGCGACGAGCCGCAGCGAGGCATCGCCCGAAGCCGTGACGAGGTCGAAGCCGCCCTCGTTCATCAGCGAGACCATCTCGTCCGAGGTGTTGGCGGTCTTGACGTTGACCTTGCAGCCGCTCTCCTTCTCGAAGGCGGTGACCCAGTCATAGCCCTTGTCGGTCTCGCCGCGCTCGATATAGCCAGGCCAGGCAACGATGTTGACCTGGCCTTCGCCTTTGCCGAGTTCCTTGACCTGGGCGATGGCCTGCCCCGAGAAGGTCAGCGCGACGGTCAGCGCAGTGCATGACTTCAGGAATGAATTCATCATCGATCTCCCATTTTGGCGCATGGCCCCCGAAAACCGCTCCGGTTTTCGCCAGGTCACGCGCGGACTGTAAAATTGCCGGTTCGTCCTGTGGACTTGACGTCGCTCTTGTGGCGGCTTTGGTCCCTGAAACGGAAGGTGCTTGGAAAATTCCGGTTTCGCAAATTCATTTATCAGAAAGGCGATATCGGTTTTTCCGATAGCTAGACGCCGCTTTAAGCAAGCGCCGTCACCAGCCAGCAGGCGGCATTGAAGCGAGCCTCGCCGTCCTCCACGAAAGGCGCGAACGCAGCAGGCAACACCGTAGTGATTTTTTCGGCGGTTGCCCGGTCAACCTCCCGCAGCGCGGCGCCGACCGTCCCTAGCCGGGTGACAAACGTCATCAGATCGCGTTGGGCGATCCGACACGGGACGTCCGCCTGTTCGACTTCGATTGAAGCCCAGCCGCTCGCTTCCAGGATCCGCTTCACCTTGGCGCCGTCGGCAAAGGCAAACTGACCCGGCGCATCAGGGTCTGGCGCCGGTGCGGGCGGCAGGAAAGGCGCAGCCGCTCGCGCAGCGGTCGTCATGAAATCATTCTCGAGCGGACCGCGCCAAGCAACAAAGGCGAGTTTGCCCTGGCGCCTTGGGGCCTTTCTTATGTTGGTGAACGCGGCCACGGGATCATCGAAGAACATGATGCCAAAGCGCGAGATAGCAGCGTCGAAGTGCCCGGATTCGAACGCAAACGCCTGGGCATCGCCCACTTCAAAACTTGCGTTTGCTACGTCTTCCACCCTCGTGCGCTCCGTCGCCAGGGCGACAAGCGGCTGCGAGATGTCGAGCCCCACACAATTTCCGTCGTTGCCCACGCGGCGCGCCATCGCCAGGGTGGTGGCGCCGGCACCGCAGCCGATGTCCAGGACATTGCCCCCTTCCCCGGGATAGCCGGCATCGACCACCAGCCGCTCGAACGGCGCCAGTACCTCGTCGAGGATCGGCTGCATCTCGACCCAGGCCTTTCCGCTGGCGTCGTTCCAGAGCGCGGCTTGGCGTGTGTTTGGCGGCGCGGATTGCGGCATAACGGACCTCGCTTTCGTGTTGCTCTCACCGATCGTCGCGAGCACTCTACGAGTTCAAGCCGACTTGAGGTCAAGCATGAAAGATATGGACATTGCCGAAGTGTCGCGCCGCACCGGCGTGCCCGCCTCGACACTTCGCTACTACGAGGAGAAGGGCCTCATCGCATCGATCGGCCGTCGCGGCCAGCGCCGCCTGTTCGACCCTGCCGTCCTGGACCGGCTCGCCTTGATCGCGCTCGGACGCGCCGGTGGATTCGCACTGGGCGAGATTTCCTCGATGCTGACGCCCGATGGCCTACCGAAAATGGATCGAGGGCGCCTGGATGCCAAGGCGAACGAACTGGACCAAATCATCCAACGCCTGACGGCGATCCGAGAGGCTTTGCGTCACGCTGCCCAATGTCCGGCCGCCCGGCCGATGGAATGTCCAACGTTCCGCCGCGCCGTCAGGCTTGCCGGTGCCGGCCGCTTCGAGGTTGCTCCGATCGGGCCGTTCAAGGCGGAGGCGGTTTTCGTCACGAGGCGCAAGCGCAGGACTGGCCACGTCAGCCTGGAGTAGGCCACACTGGAGCATTTCACCGTTTCACGGAGACGGCGAACCGCTCTAATTCTTTGTTTTGACCCAATTCCCTAGGGAAAGCGCTACGCGCTTTTCCGGGGAAAACCGTTTCAGACTTTTCCTGAAATTGCTCTAGCGGCGGACCGTGCGCTGCGACTGGGCAAGGCCGATGAAATCGCGCGCGGCTTGCGGAAGGCCGGAGCCGCGGCGCCAGACCATGCCGACCTGCACCACCGGCAAGGAGCCGGAAATATCGCGCGATTCGATGCGGTCGCCTTCCAGCGACCATGGCCGGTAGACGAGGTCGGGCAAAAGCGCCACGCCGGCGCCGGTGGCGACCAGGCTGCGCACCGCTTCGACCGAGCGGGTGCGGAAGGCGACATGCGGCTTGGCGCCGATCGCCGTCAGCAGTTTTCCGGTGTTCTCCTCGATCTCGTCGACGGTCAGCATGATCAGCGGCTCGCCAGCAATGTCGCCAATGCTGATGATGTCGGCGCCGGCGAGCGAATGGCCGAGCGGCAGCCACAGGCGGTAGGCCGAAACCTCGAGGATTTCCGATTGCAGCGCGGTGCGGTCGCGCAGGTTCGAGGTGACCATGACGGCAATGTCGAGCTTGCCGCCGATCAGGAGATGTTCGAGATAATCGCCATTGTCCTCAATGGCCGAGACCTCGACGCCCGGATAGGCGCGGCGGTAGCGAGCGAGCAGATCCGAAAGCACGTAGCCGGCGACCAAAGAGGTGACGCCAAGCTGCAGCCGTCCACCCGCCACCGCCTGCTCGCCGGAAAAGGAGCGGCGGGCGTCGGACACGTCGGCGAGGATCTTGGTCGCGTGCCGCAGGAATTGGTGACCCTTGTGGGTGATGTTGAGGCCACGCGGATGGCGTTCGAACAGTTCCACGCCGAGATCGCTTTCAAGTTCCTTGATCGCTTCGGTGACCGACGATTGCGAAATGGAAAGGTTCTGCGCCGCGCCCGACACCGTGCCTTGCTCGGCGACGGCGATGAAGAACTGCAACTGGCGGATGGTGAAAGCCATGGCCGGACTAAACACCGGCGGACAAGCGAAGGAAAGCCGATGGCGGAGCTTATCCCATGACTGGAGAGCTGGCGCTCAGCCGAGCATAAGCCTGATGCGTCGCCGGCATGCGGGACCATAGCGTAGCGCCAGCATGAAGGCCGTCTCCAGTGCCACCACGATGACAATGATGCGGAAGCCCACCGTGAAGGTATCCTGGCCACTGCCATGCAAGAGATAGCCGGTTGCGAGAAAGCCGAAGTTCCACAGCGTAGCGCCGAGCAGCGTCGCGGCCGCGAAGGGTAGAGCAGGCAGGCAAAGCGCGCCGGCTGCGATCGGCAGGTAATTGCGCACTGTCGGGATGAACTGCGCCAGCAAGGACACCCGGACATGATTGCGCCGGTAGGCCTGGCCAAGCTTGCGGTAGGTTGCGGGGCGCAGGAAGACATATCTGCCGGCACGCTCGATCAGCCTGTCGGCACGGTCAAATCCGATCCGGCGGCCGACCGCATACCAGACAAGGCAGCCGGAAAAGGAAGCAAGCGTCGTCACCGCCAGCAGGATCGCCAGTGTGGACACATCCGGTGCCGCCGTCATGCCTAGGAACAGCAGCAGCACATGCGAAGGCGGGATCGGCAGGATTTTCTCGGTGAAGGCGAGGCAGAAGACGCCGAACAGGCCTAAGCCGAGAATGGCCGACAATGGACCTGTCATGCGAAGCGCCAGTCATAGAGTCCCAGCGTCTTGATCCTGGCGACGCGATAGACCGTCGCCGGCGGGAAATTGCGAAAGGTATGACCGACCCGTGTGACCTCGAGATCGAGCCGGTCGAGCAGCGACTGGTCGAACGGGCAGCGTCGGCCGAGCGTGAACTGATAGAGCGCCCCGCCTGGGCGAAGGTTTGCGAAAACGCCTTCGAGAATGGCAAGCGTCTTGCGCGGCGAAATCAGGCGGAAGGGCAACCCGCTGACGGCAGCACCGACCATCGGACCCTGGAATAGCGACAGACGTCGCAGACCGACGGCATCCATTTCGACAATACGGGCGGCGGGAAAGCGCCGCATGAGCAGTGCCGCAAAATCCGGATCGGATTCGATCAACGTCAGATCCTCTTCCCTCACCCCGCGTGACAGCAGCGCCCGTGTGAACGGACCGGTTCCGGGACCGAGCTCCAGCACGGGGCCAGTCTCGGGACCGATGTCGCGCGTCATCAAGGCCGCCAGGCTGGAACTGGACGGCGTGACGGAGCCGACCCTGAACGGTGCCATGGTCCACGCCATGAGAAAAGACAGAGCATCATTTGCAGACATAACCAACCTCAATTCCGGACGACAGCACGCCAACCAGTTTGGTGTGGCGTTTGATTTCGTTTCGGCGCCGGACCCGAACCTGTTGCTGCATATCCGGGCCCGACGCCTTGACGCCGGCATGGGCGATTCCTGCCGACCGGCGCTGTTTGCCGGGACTGGATTGCATAGACATTGCGCAACATCGCTGGCGCAAAGAAAGAACTTGCCGGCCTCGGTCCATTCGGCTTTGCCATGTCTACGCAATGTTGGCGCTGTAGCGCCCGAAGCAATATCGTTGCCTGGGAGTGTGGATGCGTATCTTGCTGGTCGAGGACGAGCCCGAGATGGTCTCGGCGCTGCGTGCAGCGCTGAAACGTCACGACATGGTGGTCGACCACGCCGGCACATTGCTGGAGGCGGAGGGCTTCGTTGCCATCGACAGCTACGACGCCATCCTGCTCGACCGCCAATTGCCTGACGGCGACGGGCTGTCGCTGGTGCCGAGATTGCGCGCCGCGAAGAACACCACACCCGTGCTGGTGCTGACGGCGAAGGGCGAAACGTCTGACAAGGTCGATGGGCTGGACATGGGAGCGGACGACTATCTGGCCAAGCCGTTCGCCTTCGAGGAACTGCTGGCCCGCTTGCGCGCGCTGCTCAGGCGGCCGGCGCCGATGCAGTCGCAATTCATCCGCGCCGGCGATCTGGTGCTCGATGTCGGGCATCGTGAGGCGGCGATCCGCGGCGAGCCGCTCAGCCTGCCGCGGCGCGAACTCCTGGTGCTGGAGGCGCTGATGCGGCGCACCGGCCGCATGGTGCAGCGCGAGGCCTTGATGGAAGCGGTGTTCGGCCTCGACGACGAGATCCAGTCCAACGCGCTCGACACCCATGTTTCACGCCTGCGCCGCAAGCTCGCCGACGCCGAGGCCGGGGTGACCATCAACGGCATTCGCGGCGTCGGCTATCTCCTGCGCGAAACGACATGAACGCCGAGCGATGAGTATCAAGCGCCCGCGTTCGCTCAAATGGAGCCTGGTGCTGCGTATCGCCTTGCTGCAATGCGCCATGCTGACGCTGATCATCGTCGGCATTCTCGGCGCCATGCTGGCCAGCGGCCTCATTCCACACGACTATGAAGACGGCACGATGGACGTGCTGGCGGACGCGGTGACGCGTGACGCTGGCGGCAAGCTTGTCCTGCGCGAGACCTCGGATCTGACGAAGCTGCGATCCGAGGTCCCCGACCTCTGGTTCATCGTCCGCGACAAGCAGGGTCAGCGGCTGCAGGAGCGCACGGTGCCGGCCATCTTCCAGCCCTTTGTCGGGCTGCTGGACACCATCAGCGATGCGCGTATCGACCATACAATCGGGCAGAGCGCGCCGCCGGAGGGGAAGATCCGCTGGACCGACACCGCGGCCGGCAACGTCCAGATCTTCACCGGCACCAAGGGCGGGCTTTCGCTGCTGCGTCTGCTCGGACAGGCGCCGCAATTCTTCCTGCAGGGCATATTGCCGCTCGCCGGACTGATGGCGCTGGCCACGCTGTTTGCGACGCCCTGGGTGGTGCGCGGCGCGCTGTCGGGCCTTGGCCATGCGGCCGCCGAGGCCGAACGCATCGACATCGATCAGCGCGGCGTACAGCTGCCGCTGAAGGATGTGCCAAAGGAAGTCACGCCGCTGGTGAAGGCGGTGAACGCCGCCCTTGCGCGGCTCGACAAAGGCTATGAACGCCACAAGCGTTTCCTGACCGATGCCGCCCACGAGTTGAGGACACCGGTCGCCATCCTCAACACACGCCTGGCCTCGTTGCCGGCAACACCCGAGCGGGCACGGCTGCTGCAGGATGCAGCCAGGCTTTCGACGCTGACCGACCAGCTGCTCGACCTGCAACGCCTCGACCGGCAAGCCGCATCCTTCGAGAAGGTCGACTTGGTGGCGATCGCGCGCGGCGTCATTGTCGACCTCGCGCCGATGGCCTTCTCGGCCGGGTACGAGATGTCGTTCGAGCCGGAACGGGAAACGGTTTTCGCCAGCGGCGACCGCACCGCGATCGAACGTGCGGTGACCAACATCGTCCAGAACGCCATCGAGCATGGCGGCCGCGCGGGCAAGATCACCGTCGGCGTCACAACGCCTGCTGTCATCGAGGTGCGGGACGAAGGCGACGGCGTGCCACCAGGCGAGCGCGAACGCATCTTCGAGCCCTTCTATCGGTTGCGTCCCCAGGATCATGGCGCCGGGCTCGGCCTCAACCTGGTACAGGAAATCATGCAACTGCATGGCGGGCGCATCGAGATTTTCGACGGCAAGCCGAGCGGCGCTTGCTTCAGGATGAGTTTTCGCGCCTTGCCCGCATAGGAAACCGATGGTGTTCGGCTCAGAATCCGGCTTCGCCGCCGACGATGCTGAGCCGTGCACCGGCCTGTGCCAGGGCGGCGGCGATGTCGTGCGGCGGCGAGCGGTCGGTCGCGAGTTCGGAAAAGCCGTCGAAGCCGCAGACCTGGACCAGGCCCTGGCGGCCGAATTTGGTGTGGTCGGTGATGACGAGCGAACGCTGGCCGCGCGACAGCACCATGCGGGCGAACTCTGCCTCTTCCAGATCATAGTCCATGACACCGGTCACCGCATCGACGGCGCCGGTGGAGATGATGGCATGGCTGACCGAGAAGCGGCTGACGAACTCGATGGCCGAGGTGCCGAACGCAGCGCCTGAATCGCTGCGCAGTTCGCCGCCGGCCATATAGACCTTGTTGCCGTTGATGGTGGCCAGCGTGCGGGCGATGTCGGACGAATTGGTGACGACCGTCAGGCGCCGGTGGCCGAGCAGTTCCCGCGCCAGGAACGAGGTCGTGGTGCCGGTGTCGAGCATGACCGATTCGCCGTCGCGGATGGTGGCGGCGACCATGCGGGCAATGACGCGCTTGGCATCGGCATTCTCGCGCATACGCCGTTCAAACGGCGCTTCGCCGATCATCGACGGCAGGCCGATGGCGCCATGCATCTTCAGAACCGAGCCATCGCTGGTGAGCGGCTTGACGTCGCGACGCACGGTTTCCAGCGAGACGCCCAGCCGGTCGGCCAGACTGGCGATGGTGACGGTTCCCTCTTCCTGCAGCAGCCGCAGGATTTCGCCGTGGCGTTTGGAATGGGCCATTTGGTTTTCCCGGACTTAAGCTTTTGACCGGTTCTAAGGTAATTCGAGTGATTTTAAAGGGATCGACCTTGCTTTCGGGCAAAACACCCAAAAAAAGTCACATGTTTTTGTTGACAACCGAGCAACCCTGGCGTGAAATCGGGGTATCAACGGGGGTTCGGAGCTGCAAACGGGAGGCGATGGCAGAGCCGCAACTCACTGATCAGGCAGTCTTGAACGTGCCTGTCACAAGCAATTTTCAGATCCGCGGGGGCGGATGCCGGGATCAGAAACCTGGCCAAGGGGCTCGTCGGTGCGGTGCGGGATACCAATCCTGGCGTCCCGCACCGACGAGATTATTTGTGTTTCTCCCCGCCATCGTTGTGCTGTCCATGGCGCCTAATGCATGTCGCCCAAAAGTGACCTCGGTTTTGGGAGAACGACATGCATAAAAACAAGGACCTAAAGCGCGTCGCATGGATCCGTTTCAACGCGACGCGCTTTAGTCGAAGCCCAGCAAACCAGGGATGATTCCGTGATTGCCGAAGATCGCATCCGCGCCCTGCCCTGCTGGACCGGCGCCATCGAGATCGCCCCCCTGCCCGGCGGCCTGAGCAACGCCAATTATGTCGTCAGTGACGCCGCCGGACGGCATGTCGTGCGCTTCGGCCAGGACTATCCCTTCCACCACGTCTTCCGCGAGCGTGAGGTGATGACCGCGCGGGCGGCTCACGCCGCCGGTTTCGCCCCGGCTGTGCACTATGCCGAGCCAGGCATCATGGTGACGGCGTTCCTTGGCGCCAGGACCTATCTGGCCGAGGATGTGCGCGCCAATCTTGGCCGCGTCGCGGCACTGATGCGCGGCTTCCATCGGGAGATGCCCAACCATATCTCCGGCGCCGGCTTCATGTTCTGGGTGTTCCACGTCATTCGCGACTATGCACGCACGCTTGAAGAGGGCGGCAGCCGCAAGCGCAGCGACTTGCCGCGTCTGCTGACGCTGGCCGACGAACTGGAGCGGGCGCAGAAACTGCTGCCGATCGTCTTTGGTCACAATGATCTTTTGCCGGCCAATATTCTCGACGACGGCAGCAGGCTGTGGCTGATCGATTTCGAATATGCCGGGTTCAACACGGCAATGTTCGACCTCGCCGGCGTCGCCTCGAACGCCGGCATGAGCGACGCGGAATCCTTCGCCTTCCTGACCGCTTATTTTATGAAGGAGCCGGACGAGGCTATCCGCCGATCGCATGCCGCCATGCAATGCGCCTCGCTGTTGCGCGAGGCGATGTGGAGCATGGTGTCGGAACTCTATCTCGACGCGCCCGGCATCGACTACGTCGCCTACACCGAGGAAAATCTGGTGCGGCTCGACGCGGCACTGGAAAACTACCGGACAAAATACGGGATCCTGAAATCATGACCTTGCCCAGCCAGGCCGCGGTCGTCGTCATCGGCGGCGGCATCATCGGCTGTTCGACAGCCTATCATCTGGCGCGCGACCACAAGGCCGACGTCGTGCTGCTGGAACAAGGCAAGCTGACCTCGGGCTCGACCTGGCACGCTGCCGGCCTGGTCGGGCAATTGCGCTCGTCTGCCTCGATCACCCGCGTGCTCAAATACTCGGTCGACCTCTACAAGGGGCTGGAGGCCGAAACCGGCCTTGCCACCGGCTGGAAGATGACCGGCTGCCTGCGGCTTGCCACCAATGCCGACCGCTGGACGGAGTACAAGAGGCTGGCGACGACAGCGAAAAGCTTCGGCATGGACATGCATCTTTTGTCCCCGGCCGAGGTCAAGGCGATGTGGCCGCTGATGGAGACCGGCGACCTCGTTGGCGCTTCCTGGCTGCCGACCGACGGCCAGGCGAGCCCTTCCGACATCACGCAGTCGCTGGCCAAGGGCGCGCGCATGCACGGCGCCAGGCTGTTCGAGGATGTCCGCGTCACCGGCTTCGAGATCAGGGATGGCCGCATCACGGCGGTGAAGACCAATCAAGGCGACATCGCCTGCGACAAGGTGGTGAACTGCGCCGGACAATGGGCGCGACAGGTCGGCGCCATGGCCGGCATCAACGTGCCGCTGCAGCCGGTCAAGCACCAATACATCATCACCGAGAAGATCGATGGCCTGGCGACCGACGCGCCGACCCTACGCGACCCCGACCGGCGCACCTATTTCAAGGAGGAGGTCGGCGGGTTGGTGATGGGCGGCTACGAGCCCAATCCCCAGGCGTGGGCGACCGGTCTGCCCGGCGGCGACGTGCCCAACGACTGGGAATTCCGGCTGTTCGACGACGACTACGATCATTTCGAGCAGCACATGAGCCAGGCGATCGCGCGCGTGCCGGCGCTGGAGACCGTCGGCGTCAAGCAGATGATCAACGGGCCGGAAAGCTTTACCCCGGACGGCAATTTCATTCTCGGCACGGCACCTGAATGCGCCAACATGTTCGTCGGCGCCGGCTTCAATGCCTTCGGCATCGCCTCGGGCGGCGGCGCCGGCTGGGTGCTGGCGCAGTGGGTGGTCGATGGCGAGGCGCCGCTCGACCTGTGGGTGGTCGACATCAGGCGCTTTTCCAACCTGCACCGCGACCGGCAATGGGTGCGTGAACGCACGCTGGAAGCCTATGGCAAGCATTACACGATCGGCTTCCCGCACGAGGAGTATGCCTCAGGCAGGCCGCGCATCGTCTCACCGCTTTACGACAGGCTGAAACAGCAGCGCGCCGTGTTCGGGTCCAAACTCGGCTGGGAGCGGCCGAACTGGTTCGCGCCAGAGGGTATCGAGCCGCAGGACATCTATTCGATGGGACGGCAGAACTGGTTCGCGGCGGTCAGCGACGAACACCGGCATGTGCGCGAGCATGTCGGCATCTTCGACCAGTCGTCCTTCGCCAAATATGAATTGAGCGGGCCTGATGCGGCCAAGGCGCTGGACTGGATCTGCGCCAACGATGTCAGCAAGCCGGTCGGCCGGCTGACCTACACCCAGCTTCTCAACACGCGCGGCGGCATCGAGGCCGACCTGACCGTGGCGCGGCTGGCCGAGGATAAATTCTACATCGTCACCGGCACCGGTTTCCGCACGCATGATGCCTCGTGGATCAGCGACCATATCGGCGAAGGTCTCGATGCCGGTCTGACCGACGTCACCGAGGATTACGGCACGCTGTCGCTGATGGGTCCGCGCGCTCGCGACGTGCTTTCTGATGTGACCGAGGCCGATGTGTCGAATGCCGGCTTCCCGTTCGGCCACGTCCGCGAGATCACCATCGCCGGCCATACAATTCGGGCGCTGCGCGTCACCTATGTCGGCGAACTCGGCTGGGAGTTGCATGTGCCGATCGCGGCGACAGGCGAAGTCTTCGACGCGCTGATGGCGGCCGGCAAGACGCACGGCATCCGCCCTGTCGGCTACCGGGCGCTGGAATCGCTGCGACTGGAAAAGGGCTATCGCGCCTGGGGTTCCGACATCACACCCAACGACACGCCGCAGGAGGCCGGGCTCGGCTGGGCGGTCAAGCTGCGCAAGAACACCGATTTCCTCGGGCGGCGCGCGCTCGAGAAGGTTGGCGGCGCGCCGTTGAAGAAGCGCCTTACCGGCTTCACGGTCGACAATCCCGAAATCGTGCTGCTTGGCCGGGAGACCATCCTGCGCAATGGCGAGCCGGTCGGTTACCTCACCAGCGGTGGCTATGGCTACACGCTGGGCAGGAACATCGGCTACGGCTATGTGCGTAATGCCGATGGGGTGAGCGACGATTTCCTTGCCTCGGGCGACTATGAGCTGGTGGTCGCGATGGAGCGGACGCCGGCCAAAATCCATCTCGAGCCGATGTACGATCCGGCAGGCACCAGGGTCAAAGCGTAGATCAGTTTACCCGTAGCGCGAGACCACGGCTGGGAACGGTGTCCGCTTCGCCCGGCATCGAGACGTAGGGACGCGTTTCCTCGGCGCGGGTAACGAGGCGTTGCGCCTCAAGCTCGGCGATACGCGCGGCAAAGCCGGCTTCCCAGAGCGTATTCTTGACCGTCAGCACGATCACCCCGCCCGGCCGGCAGATGCGGATCAGTTCGTCCAGCCCTTCGACGCCGACATGGCCTGAGGTGAAGACGCCGGCCGAGATGATCCCGGCATAGGCATCACTTGCAAAGGGCAACGGCCCGCCCATCGCCAGGCAATGCAGCGCGGAATAGACGCCCTTGCGGGCGGCCTGATCCAGCATGCCTTGCGAGATGTCCAGCGCCTCGACTTGCGGATAGCCGGTAATATCAAGCCATTCGCCGATGAGCCCGGTGCCTGCGCCGGCATCGAGCAACGGTGCCGCGCCCCGCGGCAAATGGCGGGCGAGCAAAGCAAGGCAGATCGTCGGATGACGATAGCCGGCGGCCGACATGTCTGCGTCGTAGGTCTGCGACCAACGATCATAGAGGGCGGCCACTTCCTCTGGCCGCTTCGCCGCGTAGGCTGCGCTGAGCGCGCCCAGGTGTTTACCGTCCGTCATCGCTGCTTTTTCACCTGATCGGTTGCCTTCGATCGGATGATAGCCAAACGGCGAAAATTGTGGAACCGTTGCGGCGACAAATAACGGCGTGGGGGCGCGGGCATGGTGACAGACGAGGCGCGGGCAAAACTTGCCGCCATTCCGATGCTCGCCGGCTACACCGGACCACTCGACCGGCTCGGCGGCCTCACCAACCTCGTCTTCAAGGCCGGCGATCTCTGCCTGCGCATTCCAGGCAAAGGCACGGAAGAGTACATCAACCGCGCCAATGAAACGGTGGCCGCGCGCGAGGCGGCCAAGGCCGGCGTCAGCCCGGAAGTGCTGCATGCCGATGCCGCCACCGGTGTGATGGTAACGCGCTTCATCGCCGGCGCCGTGACGATGTCGCCGGAGAAATTCAAGGAGAGGCCGGGCAGTCCGGCCCGCGCCGGCGAGGCCTTCCGCAAGCTGCACGCGTCCGGCGCGCTGTTCCCCTTCCGCTTCGAATTGTTCGCGATGATCGACGACTATCTCAAGGTGCTGTCGACCAAGGACGTCACCCTGCCGGCCGGCTATCACGACGTGGTGCGCGAGGCCGACAGCGTGCGCTCCGCGCTGGCCGCCCATCCGCTGCCGCTCGTCGCCTGCCATTGCGACCCCCTTTGCGAAAACTTTCTCGATACGGGCGAGCGGATGTGGATCGTCGACTGGGAATATTCGGGGATGAACGACCCGCTCTGGGATCTCGGCGACCTCAGCGTCGAAGGCAAATTCGACACCGACCAGGACGAAGAGCTGATGCGTGCCTATTTCGGTGGCGAGGCAAAGCCGGCCGAGCGCGGCCGCGTCGTCATCTACAAGGCGATGTGCGACCTGTTGTGGACGCTATGGGGATTGATCCAGCTAGCCAACAACAACCCGGTCGACGATTTCCGCGCCTATGCCGACGGCCGCTTCGCCCGCTGCAAGGCATTGATGGAGACGCCGGAATTTTCCCGGCATCTGGCGGCTGTGCGTTTGGGGTAGAGCAATTCCATGTGACAGCGGCTTTGGCGTTCCCGCGATTCTATCAAGCGCCAAAATGCCTGTTGTCGCGTCTACCTGAAAACCCGCTCTATTTCACTCAACGTCACTGTATCGTCAGACTTTTTGCAATACCAAATGATCAGCGCGATGGTACCGATGGGAAACAATCCCACCAGGAGCTGATGCCAACCGCTTCGGTTGATGTCATGCAGCCGGCGGGTGGTCATGGCCAGTGTCGGCAGAAGGGCGGCCAGATTCCATATCGATGAGATAATTTCATTCTTCACAACGGCATCGACTATGACGAGAATGACGCCGACAATGAAAAGGAAGAGGTAGGAATACCAGAACTCCGAGCGGCTGGCCCTGCCGGAAAAATTCACATAATTTCGAAAGAAACTCGAAATAGCTTCACTAAAATTCATCGGAGGCGGCGTTTCTCCGAAGCGATTGGCGCCAGCTGGTGGTGCTCTTAGAACAAACACCAGCGGCAAGCCGATCAGGACTAGAACGATCAGCCAATGCCATATAGAGAAACTGCCCATTATCCCCCCTCTATCGTAGTCTTTCCGGAGATATTGTTCTTGCCTCTCCCGGCCGAGAATCAATCCCGTATTGCGCCCGAAAAGCAACGTACACCGCAAAATATCGATGTAAATACCGGACTGCTTGACCGGAAACCCAGGCAATTCCGGGTGATAGCCTTCAGCGACTAAACGCGTCGCTTCGTGTGACGCGCTGTATGCTTTGTCTGGATGCAGTCGCGGACGGAAGCGATTTCACACTTTCCTGGAATTGCCTTAATTGACGCCCTTCGGGACGTTTTCGGGCGGCACCGTGGTGTCGACCACCTTCTGGCGGTGGAAGATGAACAGGCCGGCCAGGACGATGATGCCCGAGCCGATCAAGATGCGTGGACCGGGAACGTCGCCGAAGAACACCAGCCCGAACACCACGGCCCACAGGAGCAGCGTGTAGTGCAGCGGCGCCAGCGTCGAGGCCGGCGCCAGCTTGAGCGCCCGCGTGATCATCAGATGGGCGCTGCAGGAGACGATGCCGAGCAGCAGCATGGCACTGAAATCGAGTGCCGAAGGCGTCTGCCAGGCGCCGATGGTCAAGACACCGCCGACCAACAGCGTGCCGATCGTCTGCCATGTCACCAGATTGGTGTCGCTGGTTCCGCGCAGCCGCCGGTTGAGGATGATGGCGAAGGCGAAGGCGAGGCTGCCAACGAGCGCGAAGCTCGACGACAGCGAGAACGCGGCCGATGAGGGCTTCAGCATGATCACCACGCCGCAGAAGCCGAGCAGGATCGCCACCCAGCGGCGCCAGCCAACCTTTTCGCCAAGCAGGAAATGCGACAGCGCCGCCACATAGATCGGCCCGGCCATGTAGAAGCTCATCACGTCGGCAAGCGGCAGATAGACGACGGCTGCGTAGAACAAAGCGGTGTCCATCGTCGTCGCCACCACGCGCAGAATCTGCAGCCCGGGCCGCTCCATCTGGAGCAGCCTGCCGGCGCCCTGGTTAGCGATCATGGGGCCGAGCACGATAAAGGCGCCAATCGAGCGGATCAGCACCACCTGGCCGACGGAGAAGCTGGCGACCAGCCACTTGCCCATCGCATCGTTCAGCGCAAACAGGAAGTCGCCGGCCAGCATCAGCAGGATGCCGGCCAGAAGCACGTTCCTGATTGTGGAATTCTGCGCCACGGGTTGCATCATGCCGATCCCGATTCCTCCCTCGCGTAAGCCGCGTCGTAGACGGAAGCGGCCGCTTTTACGAGGAGAAATCAGGCAAAGGGTAAGACCAGCGTCGGGAATCGACTGTATCTAGCTGGATATATGCCTGCGGTTGACCAGCGCCGGGCGGCCCGGGATTGAAAGCCTGGTATCTTGCCTCGTCCGTTCCGCGACCAACTTGCCCCTGGCGATAACGCAAATGCGCTCGGCGCGCAGGCGCAGGGCTTCGATCGGATTGCCGGCGTCAAGAACGACAAGGCTGGCACGCTTGCCGACTGCCAGGCCCAGATGATCGAGACCCATGATGGCGGCATTGACGTTGGTGACCATGTCGAAGCAGCGCGCCATGTCGGCCGGGCTCGACATCTGGGCAACGTGCAGGCCCATGAAGGCAACGTCGAGCATGTCGGCGGTGCCCAGCGAATACCAGGGATCGAGCACGCAATCCTGACCCCAGCCGACACGGATGCCGAGCGCCTGCATCTCCTTGACACGGGTCATGCCACGCCGCTTCGGAAAAGTGTCGTGGCGGCCTTGCAGCATGATGTTTATCAGCGGGTTGGGGATGGCGGAGACGCCGACCTCGGCGATCAGCGGCAGCAGCTTCGATACATAGTAATTGTCCATGGAATGCATCGAGGTGAGATGCGAGCCGGCCGCCCTGCCTTGCAGCCCCAGGCGCTGTGTCTCAAAGGCTAGTTGCTCGATGTGGCGCGACAGCGGGTCGTCGGTCTCGTCGCAATGCAGGTCGACCATCAGGCCGCGTTTTGCCGCGATCTCGCAAAGTTCGGTCACCGAGCGCGTGCCATCGGCCATGGTGCGCTCGAAATGCGGGATGCCGCCGACGACATCGACGCCCATGTCCAGCGCTCGAATGGTGTTTTCACGCGCTTTCGGCGAGCGATAGAAGCCGTCCTGTGGGAAAGCAACGAGTTGCAGGTCGATATAGGGGGCGATCGTTTTCTTGACGTCGAGCAGGGCCTCGACCGCCAGCAAACGGTCATCGCAGACATCGACATGGGTGCGGATGGCGAGCAGGCCCATCGACACCGCCCAGTCGCAATAGGCGAGCGCGCGATCGCGCACCGCCTCATGCGTCAAAAGCGGTTTCAGTTCCCCCCACAGCGCAATGCCTTCGAGAAGCGTGCCCGAGGCGTTGATGCGCGGAATGCCATAGGACAGCGTCGCATCCATGTGGAAATGCGGGTCGACAAAGGGTGGCGAGACCAAATTGCCGCGGGCATCGACCTCGGTTCGCGCGACACCTTGCAGTTTGGGCTCGATCGCCGTGATCGTCTCGCCGCTGATGCCGATGTCGGCAATCCCGCCATCAGGCAGCGTGCCGCCACGAACGATAAGGTCGAAATCCATCTGTCGTCATCCCATTTCCAGAATCACCCAGCCATGGTGGCGCAAAAGACAGCTTGCCGCAGCCGTTTCTTTAGGCGGCCGCGAAGGTTCCCTCCGGCGGGAACTCGCTCTATAAGCCGCCTTTCGTCCACGCAGCGATCGGCTTCGGACTCAAGGCCACATTCGCAAACCATGGAAGCCCCGTGTGAACTTGAACTTGACGTTCCTGAAACGCGACGAACGCTCGATGGAAAACCAGCGCCTTATCGTGCGGCTGGTCAAAGAGTCCTTCGGGCAGCATAAGTTCGGATATGGCGCTGCCATCCTGTCAATGCTGGTGGTGGCCGGCACGACGGCTGCCAGCGCCTGGATCCTGCGCGAAATCACCAATGAATTCGTGATCGACAAACGGATCGACCGCGTCAACATGATTGCCGCGGCGGTCGCCGGGATATTCATCCTCAAGGGCCTCGCCAATTTCATCCAAGCCTACTTCATGAGCAGGGTCGGCAACGCCATCATCGCCGACCGTCAGCGCAAGATCTACGACCGCATCCTGGCGCAAGGCATCGAATTTTACCATTTGACCTCGTCATCCGACCTGATCACCCGCATGACCAACAATGCGCAGGCCGCACGCAACGTGCTCGACCTGATCGTCACCTCCTATGTTCGCGACCTGGTGACCCTGCTTGCCCTGATTGGTGTCATGGTCTGGCAACAGCCGGCGCTGTCGCTGATCTGCTTCGTCGTCGGGCCGCTGGCCATCTATGGCGTCAACCGGATCCTGAAGCGTGTGCGCAAGTTTGCCGCGATGGAATTCCGCTCGGTCGGCCAGATCATTCAGGTGATGCAGGAAACGGCGATCGGCGTGCGCGTGGTCAAATCCTTCAACCTCGAAGGCCTGATGCGCAAGCGCATGTACAAAGCGGTGGCTGATGTCGAGGACCGGGCCAACAACATCGCTGCGCTGGAAGCGGTGACAAGCCCGGTGATGGAGACGCTCGCTGGCCTGGCGATCGCCGGCGCCGTCATGGTCAGCGGTTTCCTGGTCCTGCAGGGCGGCCAGATGCCGGGCAACATCATGGCCTTCATCGCAGCGCTGCTGCTCGCCTATGAACCGGCAAAGCGCCTGGCGCGCGTCCGGATCTCATTGGAAAGCGGCATTGTCGGCGTGCGCATGATGTTCCAGCTCGCCGACACGCCGCTGACGCTGGCGGAGACGCCCGATGCGAGACCGCTTCGGGCCGGGCCGGGCGAGATCCGGTTCGATGCCGTCAGCTTCGCCTACCAGGATGGCCCGCCGGTGCTCGAAGGGTTCGACCTGACCCTTGCGCCCGGCAAGATGACAGCACTGGTCGGGCCTTCCGGCGGCGGCAAGTCGACGATCCTGAACCTGATCATGCGCATGTATGATCCGAAGAGCGGCAAGGTGCTGCTCGACGGTCAGGACATTTCCCATGCGACACTCGCCTCGCTCAGGGAAAAGATCGCCTATGTCAGCCAGGATACGTTCCTGTTTGCCGGCACCATCATGCACAACATCCGGCTTGGGCGAGAGGGCGCGACCGACGAAGAGGTGATTGCCGCCGCCAAGGCCGCCAACGCGCATGACTTCATCATCGCGCAAGCGAAAGGCTATGACACCGATGTCGGCGAGAATGGCGGCCTGCTGTCGGGCGGCCAGCGCCAGCGCATCTCGATCGCGCGCGCCATGCTGCGCGACGCCGAAATCCTGCTGCTCGACGAGGCGACCAGCGCGCTCGACGCCGAATCCGAAGCGCTGTTCCGCGAGGCGCTACAGCAGTTGACGGAAGGCCGCACGACGATCGTCATCGCCCACCGCCTGTCGACGGTGCACCAGGCCGACACGATCGTGGTGCTGGAGGGGGGCAAGGTGGTGGAGAGCGGAGCCCATCGTGCGCTGCTCAGGCAGGGCGGGCTTTACCAGAAGCTTTATGAGTACCAGCTGATGCCGTGAGGGTATGCCGGATGTAGGAGCCAAGCCCCCTCATCCGGCCCTTCGGGCCACCTTCTCCCCGAGGGGAGAAGAGGTCGTCAACGCCAGCGCCAGTCTCTTCTCCCCGACGGGGAGAAGGTGACCGCGAAGCGGCCGGATGAGGGGTCGGCGCGAACCTTACTCCGGCACGTGCCGCACCGCGCCCTTGTCGGCGCTGGTGGCGAAGGCGGCGTAGGCGCGCAGTGCCGTTGTCACCTTGCGCTTGCGCTTTTCCTCGGGCTTCCAGGCCAAGGCGCCCTTGGCGTCCATCGCTGCCCGGCGGCTGGCGAGCTCCTCGTCGCTGACGGCGAGGCGGATGGTGCGGTTGGGGATGTCGATCTCGATCGTATCGCCCTCCTGCACCAGCCCGATCGTGCCGCCTTCGGCGGCTTCCGGCGAAGCATGACCGATCGACAGGCCCGACGTGCCGCCGGAAAAGCGACCGTCGGTGACCAGCGCGCAGGCCTTGCCCAGGCCTTTCGACTTCAAATAGCTGGTCGGATAGAGCATTTCCTGCATGCCGGGGCCGCCGCGCGGACCCTCATAGCGAATGACGACGACGTCGCCGGCCTTGATCTCGTTGGAGAGGATCGCCTTGACCGAGGCGTCCTGGCTTTCGAACACCCGCGCCGGGCCGGTGAATTTCAGGATCGACTCGTCGACGCCGGCCGTCTTCACGATGCAGCCGTCGACCGCCAGATTGCCCTTGAGCACGGCAAGGCCGCCGTCTTTCGAGAACGGCGTCCCAGCCGAGCGAATGACGCCTTTCTCGCGGTCAAGGTCGAGATCGTCCCAGCGACGGTCCTGGCTGAAGGCGACCTGCGTCGGCACGCCGCCAGGTGCTGCGAGGAAGAAATCGCGGACATTCTGGCTGGTCGTGCGGGAAATGTCCCAGTGATCAAGCGCCTCGCCGAGGCTCGCCGTATGCACTGTCGGCAGGTCGCGGTTGAGCAGCCCGGCATTGTCGAGTTGGCCGAGGATGGCCATGATACCGCCGGCGCGGTGGACGTCTTCCATGTGGACGTCGGACTTGGCCGGCGCGACTTTGCAGAGCACCGGAACACGCCGCGACAGCCGGTCGATGTCTTCCATGGTGAAGTCGACCTCGCCCTCATGGGCGGCGGCCAGGATGTGCAGCACCGTGTTGGTCGAGCCGCCCATGGCGATGTCGAGCGTCATGGCATTCTCGAAAGCGCCCTTCGAGGCGATGCTGCGCGGCAGCGCCGTCTCGTCATCCTGCTCATAGTAGCGCTGGGCGAGATCGACGATGAGATGGCCGGCCTCGACGAACAACCGCTTGCGGTCGGCATGCGTCGCCAGCGTCGAGCCGTTGCCGGGCAACGACAGGCCCAGCGCCTCGGTCAGGCAATTCATCGAATTGGCAGTGAACATGCCCGAGCAGGAGCCGCAGGTCGGGCAGGCCGAACGCTCGATGACCTTGACGTCCTCGTCGGAAATCTTGTCGTCGGCGGCCGCGACCATGGCGTCGACCAGGTCGAGCGCCTGCGTCTTGCCGGCCAGCACCACCTTGCCGGCCTCCATCGGCCCGCCGGAAACGAACACGGTCGGGATGTTGAGGCGCAACGAGGCCATCAGCATGCCGGGCGTGATCTTGTCGCAATTGGAGATGCAGACCATGGCGTCGGCGCAGTGGGCATTGACCATGTATTCGACGGAATCGGCGATCAGCTCGCGCGACGGCAGCGAATAGAGCATGCCGTCATGGCCCATGGCGATGCCGTCATCGACGGCGATGGTGTTGAATTCCTTGGCGACGCCGCCGGCTTTTTCGATCTCGCGCGCAACCAGTTGGCCGAGGTCCTTCAGATGGACATGGCCCGGCACGAACTGGGTGAAGGAATTGACCACGGCGATGATCGGCTTGCCGAAATCACTATCCTTCATGCCGGTGGCGCGCCAGAGGCCGCGTGCGCCGGCCATGTTGCGGCCATGGGTGGTGGTGCGGGAGCGATAGGCAGGCATGTTTTTTCCTTGGTGGCTGGCCGCAGCCGAGGAATGGCGCGGCAGAGCTGAATTCGGACCGCAGGCGTTATAGACGCCATCGCTTGGTCTGGCCACAATTTTGCAATGCGCCAGATTTTCCCGAAAAAACGAGAGCTTCCGAAAAAATCGCAGGCCGCTGTCGGATCGCGTGCCGCACGGCCGTCCTTGGGCAGACGGCACGGAAATGGCACCATTCTCGGAGTCAGCCGTTTCACCGCAACAGCAAAGAGCAAACGGAGGAGCACGACATGCAAAAGATCACCACCTGCCTGTGGTTCGACGACCAGGCCGAAGAGGCGATGAATTTCTACGTGTCCATCTTCAAGAATTCGAAGGTGCTGAGCGTGATGCGTTGGCCTGAAGGCCACGCCGATGAAGGCAAGGCGCTGGTGACCACGTTCGAACTCGACGGCGTGCAGTTCCAGGCGCTCAACGGCGGACCGCAATTCAAGTTCAACGAAGCGATGTCACAGTCGATCGACTGCAAGACGCAGGAAGAGGTGGATTATTTCTGGGACAGGCTCATCGAAGGTGGCGGCGAACCGTCGCAATGCAGCTGGCTGAAGGACAAGTTTGGCGTCTCCTGGCAGGTCGTGCCGGAGCAATTGCCGCACCTGCTCAGGGATGCGGACCGGGCCAAGGCCGGCCGGGTGATGTCAGCGATGATGCAGATGAGCAAGATCGACATCGCCAAGATCGAAGAGGCGGCCAGAGGGTGAGAAGCGGTCCGCGTAGCGGACGAAAAGCCAATTGCTTGGCTTTTCGAGCTTCGAACGGTGAAGACCAGGTCCGCCTTCGGGCGGATCAAAAGGTCCAGTGGACCTTTTGAAGGGGCTGAACGCCCGAAGGGCTGGGGAGCCTGCGAAGGGCCGGGACACATGATCCCTGAGGTAGGCGCCGCCCTCATCCGCCCTTCGGGCGTTCATCGTTCGAAAAGCCAAGCAATTGGCTTTTCGTCCGCTGCGCGGACCACTCCTCACCTCCCCGTGAACGGGGAGAAGGAAGAGGCGCTCAGGCCGCCTTATCGCGGACCTGATAGTCCTTGATGGTGGCGAAGCGGATGGCTTTCCAGCGTTCGGCCTCGTAATTCAGAGAGAAAGCGTGCTGGGCCAAGAACACTGGATCGTTGTCGAGATCCCTGGCGATGTCGCCGCGATGCGCCTCGATGAAGCGAAGCGTCTCGGCCTTGTCGTCGGCCGAAATCCAGCGGCAGACGGAAAAGCGCGACATCTCGAACTCGACCGGCAGCGTGTATTCGAAGTTCAGCCGTTCTTTCAAAACGTCGAGCTGCAGCGCGCCGACGACGCCGACAATGGCTGGTGAGCCGTCCTCCGGCGAGAACAACTGCACGACGCCTTCCTCGGCCATCTGGTGCAGCGCTTCCTTGAGCTTTTTCGCCTTCATCGCATCGCCGAGGCGGACGCGACGCAGGATTTCCGGAGCGAAATTCGGCACGCCCCTGAAAAGGATTTCCTCGCCCTCGGTCAGCGTATCGCCGATGCGCAGCGTGCCGTGGTTGGGGATGCCGACGACGTCGCCGGCAAACGCCTCATCCGCCGTGACGCGGGTGCGGGCGAAGAAGAATTGCGGCGCCGACAGGCTCATCGGCTTGCCCGTGCGCACCAGCTTGGCCTTCATGCCGCGCTCGAGCTTGCCCGAGCAGACGCGCACGAAAGCGATGCGATCGCGATGATTGGGGTCCATATTGGCCTGGATCTTGAAGACGAAGGAGGTCATCTTGTCCTCCGTCGCCTCGACCTTGCGGGTGTCGGCTTCCTGCGCGCGCGGCGGCGGACCGAAGGCGCCGAGCGCCTCGATCAGGTCGCGCACGCCATAATTGCGCAGCGCCGAGCCGAAATAGACCGGCGTCAGATGGCCCTCGCGAAAGGCTTCTATATCAAGGGGTCTGCACGCTTCGCGCGCGAGCTCCAGTTCCTCGATGAAGGCCTCGCGCTCGTTTTCCGGCAGCAGGCCGGCGACGCGGTTGGAATCGGGACCGTTGACCGGTGTGCGCTCCTTCTCGTCATCGCCCTTGCGCACGGCGTTCAACGCGAGGTGATAGGTGCCGGAGAACGTCTTGCCGCGGCCGATCGGCCAGGTGATGGGTGCGGTGTCCAGCGCCAGCTTCTGCTCGATCTCGTCCAGGATCTCGAACGGGTCGCGGCTTTCGCGGTCCATCTTGTTGACGAAGGTGATGATCGGGATGTCGCGCAGCCGGCAGACCTCGAACAGCTTCAACGTGCGTGGCTCGATGCCCTTGGCGGCGTCGATGACCATGACGGCCGAGTCGACCGCCGACAATGTGCGATAAGTGTCGTCGGCGAAATCCTCGTGGCCGGGCGTGTCGAGCAGGTTGAAGACATTGTCTTCATATTCGAAGGTCATCACCGAGGTGACGACAGAAATGCCGCGCTCACGCTCGATCTTCATCCAGTCGGACCGGGTCTGGATCTTGTCCTTCTTGGCCTTGACCTCGCCGGCAAGCTGGATGGCGCCGCCGAACAGCAGCAGCTTTTCGGTGAGCGTCGTCTTGCCGGCGTCCGGGTGCGCGATGATCGCGAAAGTGCGGCGGCGCGCCACTTCCTCTGGTATTGTTTCGGGCATTCTCTGGGATTTCCGTGTGACAGGCCGGGCTTCTAGCAGCGTAGTGCCGGGCTGTCGACCGCCCCGGCGGCGCGGACGCCGCCGGATGCCGTCTCTCTCCATCCCTCAAGCCTGCGCGCATTTCGGCATTGGCAAGCGGCCATAGGAATGCCAATTGGATGACCATCCCTTGGATCACGAGACAGAGGAGCAAGCATGGCGGCGGCGAAACAGGTCATTGTCATCGGCGCCGGCATCATCGGCGCCTCCATTGCCTGGCATCTGACCAAGGCTGGCGCGCAGGTGACGGTCATAGCCGATAGCGCGCCTGGTGGCGTCGCCACGCCCAACTCCTTTGCCTGGATCAACGCCAGCTGGGGCAATCCCGAGATCTATTTCCGGCTGCGCAGCCGTGCGATGGCCGAGTGGAGACGGCTGGCAGATGAACTGCCAGGACTGCCGCTCGCCTGGTGCGGCGGACTATGCTGGGACCTGCCGCCCGACCGGCTCGAAGCCTACGCGGCCGAACACTCTTCATGGGGCTACGGCATCGAACGCGTTGGCCGCGACCGGGCGGCGCAAATCGAGCCCAACCTCGTCGTGCCTCCCGAATTCGCTGTTTATGTCGCGGAGGAAGGCGTGGCCGAGCCGGTTGCGACGGCCAAGACCCTGCTCGCGGATGCCGAACGGCGTGGCGCGCGGGTCATTGCCAGCACGGTCTCGGCACTGGCAATCACAAACGGCAGCATTGCCGGCGTGGACACGTCGCATGGGCTGATTGCCGCCGACGAGGTGGTGATCGCAGCTGGCGTCGGCGCACCGGCGATTGCCGCGACGGCGGGGATCAGCCTGCCGATCGAGACGCCGCCGGGTCTGATCGTCCATTCGCGGCCATACAAAAAGCTGCTCAATGGGCTGGTGCACGCCGAGAGGCTGCACATGCGCCAGACGGCTGAAGGCCGCATCATCGCCGGCTCGGATTTCGCCGGCGGCGATCCAGGCGATGATCCTGAAACCACGGCCCGCAACTTGTTCGCAGTGGCGAAGGCAGCGTTGCGCGGCGCCGACGGGCTGGAACTCGATTTCCACACCATCGGCTACCGCCCCAATCCGATCGACGGCTTTCCGATCATCGGCCGAGCCGAGGGCATGGACGGCCTCTATATCACCGTCATGCACTCCGGCATCACGCTGGCGCCGGCCGTCGGCCTGTTCGCCACACGGGAAATTCTTGACGGCGAGCGCGATCCGCTGCTTGCGCCCTATGGGTTGTCGCGCTTCGCTCAGTAGCCGGGCGGGCGGCGGAAGCCACCGGTGAACGGCTCAATCGCCGCCGCAATGCCAAGCAGCCGGGATTCCGACCAGCGTTTGCCGACCAGTTGCAGGCCGATCGGCAGGCCGTCGCGATTTTCTCCGCACGGCATCGCATGTGCGGGATGGCCACTGTAGTTGAAGACGGCACCATAGGCCGGCAGCATCCAGTAGCTTTGATCCTTGCCGTCGACCTTGATCGGCGTGCCCGGCTCGCAATGCGGGAAGGCCGTGGTCATGGCGACCGGGCAGAGCAGCGCATCCCAGTTTTCGAAGAACTGTTCCCAGGCGAGAATTGAGCGGTCGCGGCGGGCGAGCGCTTCGAACCAGCGCGAGACGGACGTCGGCTGCTCCGGCGGTTCGGGCTGCGCGGCTTCCATCATCATGCCGATCAGCGCGCCGCCCTGGGAGAGATCGTCGTGCAGATCGAGCTTGGGCAGTTTCGCTTCCTCGACGATCGCGCCGGCCGATTGCAGCTGCGCGGCGAGATTTTCGACAGCAGAGCTGATCTCGTCCGCCACCGGGAAACCAGGGAAGGACGGCGCGAAGGCGATGCGCAGCGTCTTGAGATCGAGTTTCGGCATGTCGTTGACCGGCACCGGCGTGAGATCGGTGTCGCGCCCGTCCGGCCCGGCGATGATCCGATAGATCAACGCCAAATCGTTCACGCGGCGCGCCAGTGGCCCAAGGCAGGACATCAGCCGCACGCTGCGTGCGGCGCCGCCCGGATCGGGAAAAGCACCGGCCAGCGAGACGCGATGCTCCGTTGGTTTCAATCCATAGACGCCGCAGAAGGCGGCGGGCAGGCGGATTGAATCCTGCATGTCGGTGCCGACATCGAACGGCGTCATCCCGGCCGCGACCGCCGCTGCGGCACCACCGCTGGACCCGCCGGCGGTGCGCTCAAGGTTCCATGGATTACCGGTGCGGCCGAACAACGGATTGGTCGATTGCCAGTCCGATAGCATGGTGGCGACATTGGTCTTGGCCATCAGGACGCCGCCAGCCGCCTTCAGCCTGGCGACGACCGGGCTGTCGTGTCTGGCGACATAATCGGCGAACGGCGGGAAGCCGACCGTGGTTTTCATGCCTGTCGTTTCGTGCGTGTCCTTCAGCGTGAAGGGAACGCCGTGCAGCGATCCGGGCGTGGCGCCGCGCGCGAGTGCGGCGTCTGCCTTTTTGGCGCGTTCGTACGCGCCTTCCCGGTCGAGCGAGATGACGGCGTTGATTGCCGCGTTGTGGCTGTCGATCTGCGCCAGATGGGCGTCGAGTGCCTCGACGGCAGAGATTTCGCGCCGGGCGATGGCGGCGGCGAGATCGGTTGTCGAGGAAAAGACGGGATGCATGATCAAGGCTCCGGCTTGGCGGCGCTCACCTGGAAAATGGCGGACAGCGGCGCTGCTTCAAGAGGAGTTGAGCATTCGGAGCTTGGCAGTACTTGATCGAAATTGCGCAGACAATCGGTGAGGTCGGCGCGCTGTCCTGCAGCGTCGCCGCTATTTGCAATTAGACTGCCAGGGCCAGTCTGGCCGATGCCGGCACGAAAGGCCGAATGGCAATGCCATCCCCAGTCATGGTGACGAAGCTCGATGGCGGGATCGCCTGCCAGTCGCCACCCTCGCGATCAAACGGCTCCGAAACGATGCAGCGGCCGCCCCTGCGCAAAACGGAAGTGTAGAGCGTCGGCGCGTGGGCGTCGGTGGCGTAGCGCACCGCGTGCAGCGCCTGCCCATCCGAGAAGGCGGCGGTGAGTTTCAGCGCCGGTTCGAGGCCGGCGCGGCGCGAGGCTTCCAGCACGCGGCTGGTGGCGCGCGACACCGCACCTTGCGGGTCGCCAGCCAATCCCTCGTCGATCATGAGGAGAAAAAACAGCTCGGAATCGGTGGTGCCTTCGCGCTGGTCGAAAACGGCGTCGGACAGCGAATTCTCCAGCGCGCGGCGGATCTTTTCGAAGCCGCCGATCTGGCCATTATGCATGAACGACCAGCGCCCCGAGATAAAGGGATGGCAGTTCATGCGGCTGGTGGCGCCGCCGGTGGAGGCCCGCACATGAGCGAGGAACAGCCCGGATTTGATCTGCCGGCACAGGCTCTTCAGATTGGGATCCGACCAGGCCGGCAGGATGTCGCGATAGAGGCCAGGCTCGGGCCGGTCGCCATACCAGGCAAGGCCAAAACCGTCGCCATTGGTCGGCGACTTCGCTTCCTGGGCGCAATGGCTCTGGGCGATCAGCGAGTGACAGGGCGCGGTCAGAATGCCTTCGAGAAAGACCGCTTCACCGAGATAGGCCGCCCACCGGCACATCGCTTCTGTCGCCCTCTAAGCGCGATCCAGAAGAGCCGCCGGCTCCTTGGTCGCGTGTGTGCCTCTGTTGTGCGTCCGCTCGTAAAGCTCGCGAACGATTCGGCTTGCCGTAGTCTCGAAGAGAAATGGCAAGAAAGCATGAACGAGCGCGGCACCCGCCGCCATCAGCAAACGCGAGGAAAACCAGGCGGCAAAGCCCATATGGCCGAAATAGGTTTCGCCAACCTTGGCCGGATGAGAGGTGAAAATCCTTGCGAGCGACATTGAGGTCCCCTTCAGCGCTGGCGTTCCGATATGTGTATCCTGACACGCTTCGCCGGTTCATCGGTCTCAAAATATCCTTGTCTTTTGTCATTCCATGGGACAAACATCCCAATATGGCGCTTGATATCGACGAAATAGACCGAAAACTGCTTGCCGAATTGCAACGCGACGGCACCTTGTCGGTCGACCAGCTGTCTGAACGCGTGGCCTTGTCGCGCAATGCCTGTTGGCGGCGCGTCAAGCGGCTGGAGGAGGATGGCGTCATCACCGGCCGCGTGGCGCTGGTCGACGCCGAAAAGCTCGGGCTTGGCCTGTCGGTGTTCATCCTGATCCGCACGTCCAACCATGATCCGGACTGGCTGCAGAAATTCCGGGCGGCGGTGACCGGTTTTCCCGAGATCACCGGCGTTTACCGCATGTCCGGCGACCTAGACTATGTCTTGCGCGCCCGCGTTGCCGACGTGAAGGCCTATGACCGGCTCTACCAGCGGCTGATCGCCAAGGTGGCGTTGTCGGACGTTTCCGCCTCCTTCGTCATGGAGGAGATCAAGGAGACGACGGTGGTTCCGATGGCTTGGTCATACTGATGCCGGAAAGAAAGCCGTTGATAGCGGTGCGGGCGAATTGACCGAATCGGCAATCGCGCCGATAGGATCGATTTTATGCGTGCAGCCCTTCAAAACTCCTCCGTCATCGGTCCGACCGTCGGCTTCGTCAGATTGCCGCATGCCGAAGGACTACCCCTCCCCGCCTATGAAAGCGCCGGCGCCGCCGGCATGGATTTGCGCGCCGCTGTGCCCGACGACCGGCCGCTGCTGATCCTGCCTGGCAAACGCGCGCTGGTGCCGACCGGGCTGATCCTGGAAATCCCCGAAGGCATGGAAGGCCAGGTGCGGCCGCGCTCGGGCCTGGCTTTCAAGCATGGCCTCACCGTCCTCAATTCGCCGGGAACGGTCGACAGTGACTATCGCGGCGAGGTGAAGGTGCTGCTGATCAATCACGGCGACGAGGATTTCGCGGTGACGCGCGGCATGCGCATCGCCCAGATCGTTTTTGCTGTCGTGACGCAGGCGGCTGTCGAAGAGCGTTCGCTCGCCGGCGGCACGGCGCGTGGCTCGGGCGGGTTCGGATCGACCGGCACCGCCTGATGCGAATTCCGAAACTCGTTATCTTCGACTGCGACGGGATCCTGGTCGACACTGAGAACCTAGCCAATCGACGCCTTGCGGAATGGCTGAGCGCGGCCGGCTACCCGACGAACTTCGAATACTGCCGCAAGAATTTCTCCGGCCGCAGCATGCTCTCGGTGCAGAAGGAAATCGAAGAGCAGACCGAGGTCCGGCTCGGCGCCGATTTCGTCGATCGCTGGAATGCCGGCCTGCCGGACCTGTTTTCCCATGGCGTCGAGGCGATCCCCTATGTGCGGGAGTTCATCGAGGCGGTCCGAGCGGCCGGCATCCCCTATTGCGTCGCCACCTCGGCCAGGATTTCAAAAATGCACATCACGCTTGGCCAGACCGGGCTGTTGCCGCTGTTCGAACGTGCGATGTTTTCCTCGACCATGGTCGGGCGCGGCAAGCCGTTCCCGGACCTGTTCCTGCATGCGGCCAAGACCATGGGCTTCGCGCCCGCCGACTGCATCGTCGTCGAAGACAGCGTCGCCGGCACACAGGCCGGCATAGCCGCCGGCATGCGGGTGTTTTCCTATCACGGCGACCCCTATTCCGACCGCGATGGCCTGATCCAGGCCGGCGGCATCCTGTTCAACGACATGCGCGAACTGGCCGGGCTGGTGCCGATCCACTGAATCTCGGCACGGCTGCACGGAACCGGAACCCGTGCTAGCGTGAGTGGCCTGATCCTGGGGGGCCTCATGCCAACGAGCCTTTTCCGCGTCATCCTCGCCGTGACGATGCTGCCGTTCTTGTGGACTGCGGCCGGCGCGCAGACCGTGAGCTTTCCCGAACTCAACAGCGCCCTACCTGGCCGCAGCGATGCTACCTATCTCGACCTGGCCAGGATGGTCATCCCGGACCTCGCCACGGACAGGGGCGGTTTCTACAAGGGCGCGCTGCCGATCGAGATGCGCCACATAGAGGGCCCGGATAGCGGCGGGTCCCCGCCCGAAGCATCGAGCCTTTCGAACGCCGAGGCGCTCTCCATCAAGTCTGGCGGCAAGGACCGACTGGCGGTGCTTTTCGACCTCGGCGATTCTCCCGACAGCGCCGAGGGCTATGCGGTGCTGGCGCTCTACGACGTCACGGCCAAGCCGATGCTGCTCGATGCGGCCAATGTCGCGGTCGACCGCAGCACCTATTTCCAGAAACCGGGCAAACTCGCCATCGGCGCCAACGATGACATCCTCACGATCGAGAGCTCGCATTCCAATTCAAACCAGAACTATGTGATCGCGTCGCTGATCATGGTCGCCAACGACAAGCTCAAGCTGATCGACATGATCTACATGCTCGACGAGCACGTATGTGCCTTCAGCCGGACGCAGGACATTGCCTTCAGGGCCATCGCAGAGGGCCGGCGCCATGCCGCGATCAAAGTGACGGTGACAGACACCACGGGACCGACCGGTGATAGCTGCGATGACGCACCGCCGAAGATGGCGTCCCACCGGATCTCCGTAACCTATCACTGGAACAAGAAGCGTTCGCGCTACGTCAAGGATTCCAAGGCATTCGAGCGTTTGTCAGCAGAGAACGCCAAACGCTTCTAAACCAATCGCATTCGTTTGCCCGGCCAGGAAGGGCAGGATAAATTCCGCAGAGCCACGCCACATGATGGGGGAACTACTATGGACAAGGGCAAGATCTTTCGCGACCTGCATGCCTCGACCTTCGTCATGCCCAATCCCTGGGATCCGGGCACGACCAAGCTGCTCGGTTCCTTCGGTTTCAAGGCGCTGGCGACGACCAGTGCCGGCTTTGCCTTTTCGCGCGGCCTGCCGGATGGCGCGGTGACCTTCGAGCAGATGATCCACCATTGCCGCGAGGTGACGGCGGCGACCGACCTGCCGGTGTCGGCCGATCTCGAGAAAGGCAAGGGCGACAGCGCCGAGCAGGCCGCCGAAACCATCTTCGCGGCGGAAGCGGCCGGCCTTGCCGGCTGCTCGATCGAGGACCACACCGGCGACCCCGACAAGCCGATCTATGATTTTGCACACGCCGTCGAACGCGTTGCTGCGGCGGTGGAGGCAGCACGCGCCCTGAAGCGTGATTTCGTGTTCACGGCGCGCGCCGAGAATTTTCTCTGGGGCAAGTCCGATCTCGACGACACCATCAAGCGGCTGCAGGCCTTCGAGAAGGCCGGCGCCGACGTGCTCTATGCGCCGGGCATCGGCGACGTCGAGATGGTGCGCACGATCTGCTCTTCGGTCGGCAAACCGGTCAACGTCATGGCGAAGCCTGGCTTCACCATCGCGGATCTTTCAATGGCTGGTGTGAAACGCATTTCGCTCGGGCCGTGGCTGACCAACTTCGCTTACGGCATGCTGGAGACGGCGGCGCGCGAAATCCAGCAGGACGGCACATTCGGTTTCACCCGCGCCGCCATGCCATTCGGCAAATTGCAGGCGCTGTTCGGCAAATCCCCGGGTTAAAGCAATTCCAGGAAAAGTGTGACGCGGTTTTCCCGGGGAAGCGCGCCGCGCGTTCCGTCCGGAATTGCGCAACACAAAGAATCACCGGCGGCTTTCGCGCGCCGAAACCGCCTTGTGCAGATGCACCATCATGGCGGCGGCGAAGAGCGGCGTCAGCAGATTGAGCAGCGGCACGGCAAGGAAGGCCGCGATGACCAGCCCGGCGAGAAAGACCGTGCCGGCATATTGCCGGCGCAAGGCCCTGGCCTCGTCCTCCCCGTGAACGCGCATGGCGGCGAATTCGAAGAATTCGCGGCCGAGCAGGTAACCGTTGACGATGAAGAAGGCGGCGATGTTGATGCCCGGCACCAGCAGAAGCATGAGCGCCACGATGTTGCCTGCTATAACGACGCCGACGAATTTTATCGCCAGCACCAGCGAGCGCAGGGCCGGCATGGCACGGCCGGGCGGGTCGCGTGGATAGTCGGTGCGCTCGACCACTTCGGCGATATCGTCGAGGAACAGGCCGGCGATCACCGCCGTGACCGGCGCGACGAGCAGGGCCATGCCGAAGGCAAGCGCGATTGCCGCGACGATGCCGCCCAGCCAGCCGGCCCAGGACGGTATGCCCGGCAACAAGGTCTGGAGCCACGGCAGAGCCAGCCACTCGACAAGGCTGGTCAGGCCGAACCACAAGGCGACCAGCGCCAGCACGGTCAGGCCCAGCGTCTTGATGAACACGGCACGAAACGGCGGCGAGAGCAGCTCGAGGGCCGCAGTGCGGGCAGCGTCGAAAATCACCGTGCTTCAACCCCAGGTCAGCGACACCGCCGGAAGGCGGGACGTTCACGAGATAGGCAGCGCGGGTCGCGAGCACAAGCGTACGGTTTCTTTGCTTTGCTCTACCGCGCGAAAGCCGGCTTCCTGACCGGTATGGTCATGGCCGCGACGCCGACCACGACAAAACCCATGCCCAGCCATGCCGTCGGACCCAGGCTTTCGCCGAGGAAGACAGCACCGATGCCGACGCCGATCGGCACGCGCAGATAGGCCTGCGACGTCGTGCCGACAGAACCCAGCGTGTGGATGAGGCGGAAATAGATGACGAAGGCGAGCGCCGTCGAGAACACCGACAGCCCAAGAAGGGCCAGGATCGATGCGGTCGAGGGCGTCAACGTCCAGGGCTGATCGACCACCAGGCTGAGCGGCACCAGCATGACCGCGCCGCACAGCATCGAGCCTGCCGCCGGCAGCATCGGATCGAGGCCCTTGAAGCCACGGCCGAAGATGGCGGCAGCGGCGTAGCAGATCGTTGCGACGACGATGGCCACCTGCGCCCACAGTTCGTGGCCGAGACCACCCAGCGCCTCGGTGCCGACGATGAGGCAGATGCCGGCAATGCCGGCTCCGACACCGATCAGTTTGCGCACCGTGACCGGCTCATGGCGAGTGATGAGCGCGGTGAAAACGAAAGTAAAGATCGGCGAAGTGGAGTTGAGGATGGTGGCGAGGCCGGCATCCACCGAGCGCTCGGCCGCGGCGATCAGCGTGAACGGTATGACGCTGTTGAGGCAGGCTTGGAAGGCGAAGCGGCGCCAGGTGGCCGCATCGCGCGGCATGGCAAGCCCGCGCCAGCGGATGATGGCGAACAGGATGCCACCGGCGATCATGGTGCGGGCCGCGATGAAGGTGACCGGCGGGATCGTTTCGACGCCGATCTTGATGAAGGTGTAGGAAGCGCCCCACAGCACCGCCAGCAGGCCGAGCAATGCCAGGTCGGTGGTTGTATCGCTCTTTGCAGACATTGGGGGGCTCGCCGCCTTCGGGTGTGATCGAGCGTGTTCTAGGCGACGCCGCGAAGAAATGCTTCGTCCACGGTCGAATTGTCGTAGCGCCTGGCTGCTACCGCTACGCCGGCAAGGACAGAAAATCGGTTGCAAAATTTCAGGGTCATGCTGTAGACCCGCCCGGGCGTGGCAAGAAGCCGGCTCTCTCTTTGTACGCAATTCCTGTGGGAAAACCGCTAAGCACTTTTCCTGGAATTGCTCTAGGTTTTTGGTGGAGACATTGATGCCGGATTATGACGTGCTTTGCATCGGCAATGCCATTGTCGACATCATCGCCCAGTGCGAGGAAGACTTCCTCGAAACCAACGGCATTATCAAGGGCGCGATGAACCTCATCGACACGCAGCGCGCCGAACTGCTCTACAGCCGCATGGGCCCGGCGATCGAGGCCTCCGGCGGCAGCGCCGGCAACACGGCGGCCGGCGTCGCCTCCTTTGGTGGACGCGCCGCCTTCTTCGGCAAGGTCTCCAATGATGCGCTGGGCGAAATCTATGCGCACGACATCCATGCCCAAGGTGTCGCCTTCGACACCAAACCGCTCACGGGCGAGCCGCCGACGGCGCGCTCGATGATCTTCGTCACGCCCGACGGCGAGCGCTCGATGAACACCTATCTCGGCGCCTGTGTCGAGCTCGGACCGGAAGATGTCGAGGCCGACAAGGCATCGGGCGCCAAGGTCACCTATTTCGAGGGCTATCTGTGGGACCCGCCACGCGCCAAGGAAGCGATCCGGCAGACGGCCAGGCTGGCCCACGCGGCCGGCCGCGAGGTTTCGATGACGCTGTCGGATTCGTTCTGCGTCGACCGCTACCGCGACGAGTTTCTCGACCTGATGCGCTCCGGCACGGTCGATATCGTCTTCGCCAACAGCCACGAGATCAAGTCGCTCTACCAGACATCGTCCTTCGACGAGGCGCTGGCGAAGATCCGCAAGGACTGCAGAATAGCCGCCGTCACCCGCTCGGAAAAAGGCTCGGTCATCGTGCGCGGCGACGAGACCGTGGTCATCCAGGCGACCACGATCCGGGAGCTGGTCGACACGACGGGCGCCGGCGACCTCTACGCCGCAGGTTTCCTGCACGGCTACACGCAAGGCCGCGACCTCAAGACCTGCGGCGACCTCGGCTCACTGGCCGCCGGCCTCGTGATCCAGCAGCTCGGCCCAAGGCCGAGGCAGAATCTGCGCCGCGAGGCGGAACTGGCCGGGTTGCTGTAGCTGAAAAGCCCGGCGCTTCTGTTTTAAACAGCCGGCCGCGGCACAGCCCTTCGCAGGCTCAGGGCGTTCGAAGCTCGAAAAGCCAAGCATTTGGCTTTTCGTCCGCTGCGCGGACCGCTTCTCACCGTCGCGTGATTGTCACATATCGCTCCTACACGAAATCGAGAGCGTCCTGTGACTGACATTTCGGGGCGCCTGCGTTCAGATGGGGTGTTGAAAGATGCAAGACAGCAAGCTGTCGGGCGGCGCGTTCCGTTGCCGCCATGATTTCCGTTTTCCGCACTAGAAATCCAGCAATCGGCCGCGGCTGAGGGAGGAGCGCGCGCGGCCGGAAGACAGATGCATGAGCAGATTTCAGACTACCGGTCTTGGACAGGACGACTTCGCGGAGATGGTCGCGGAGGGCGTCGAACGCGCGCTTGCCCATTATGACGAGGCGATCAACCAATCCACCGTTGTCTCGGTCGGCAAGATCGCCGGCAGCATAGCGTCGGCCGTCACCTTGCTGTCGCCGAAGCACCAGCGCGCCATCCATGCCGACCTTCCGGGCCTTGCCTCGAAATTCGTGCGCGCTGGCGGCGGAAGCCGCGCGCCGCAGCGAGGCCGGGGCCACGAACCTGCCAACCGCCTTGTTGGCCGATGAGACGGTTCCCCCACCACCCCAGTCCGACGACCTCGAATCGATGCTGATCGAGGACTGGGCCGGACACGTCGCCGGCTCGACCTATCTGGAAGAGAATTTGCGCATCGCCCGCTCGACCCTGCACCGCTGGCAAAGGCGCGGCGACGTCATCGCCTTGCGCAAGGGCGGCCGCAAACACGTTTTCCCCTGGCGCAGTTCGTCGACGGCAGGCCGGTGGCAGGCATCAGCGACGTGCTGTCGCTGATCGGCAATCCGAGACTGACCTGGCTGTGGCTGACACGGCCGGCAGCGCAACTCGACGGCCGCATTCCGATCGACCTGCTGCGGCAGGACCAGATCGAGGAGGTCGTCGAGGCGGCGCGGGTATTCGCGCCGGGCTGAAGCCGGCACGGTCGGGATGTCGGTGTCGACGTTAAATTCGCGCCGATAGCTCTACGCGGTCTTGCGAAGGTGAGGCCCGGACGATGGCTGTTGCGGCGTCATTTCGCTGGCGGTGACCAGCCGGTTACGGCCGCTCTTTTTGCCGATGTACATCAGCCGGTCGGCGAGCGCGATCAACGCTTCGCAATCGCCTGCTTCCGCCGGATACATGGCGACGCCGACGGTGCAGCCGACCTGAATGGCGCCATTGGGCGTCGGAACCTTGATCCGCAACCGTTCCAGGATGCGTTCGGCGACGCGTACGGCCTTCAGCTGCGCCAGATCGGTGTCGGCCGAGAACAGGAAGGCGAACTCGTCGCCGCCAAGCCGGGCGACGAAATCGGCGCTGCGCAGGATCGAGCGAAGCTGGCTCGACACGCGCTGCAGCAGCGCATCGCCGGCCTCATGGCCGAGCGTGTCGTTGACTTCCTTGAACCGGTCGAGGTCGATGAACAGAAGCCCGGCCGCCTCGCCGGTGGCGCCGCAGCGGGCGACCACCGATTTGAGCTCGTTGTGGAAGGCACGCCGGTTGGGCAGGTCGGTCAAGGCATCATGGTTGGCCGAATGGTCGCTCTGCTGCTTCGCCACCTCGATCTCGCGCTTTTGCGCGGACAGCTCCTCGTTGGCGGTCTTCAGGTCCAGAAGCAGCTGGGCGTTGAGGTCCTCGACGACCTTGCGGTCGCTGATGTCGACGACGAAGCCTTCCAGGAATTCGAGTTCGCCGGCTTCGTCCCAGACACCGCCGCCGATCTCGCGGACCCAGAGCGGTTCGCCGACGCTGGGCACGATGCGGTAGTCGACGTTCCAGTTGCAGCGCGCCTCGAGCGCGGTGTCGACGGCGGCATAGACCGACGGCAGGTCATCCGGGTGGATGGCCGAGACATAGTCGCGCACCGCGTTGTGAATGAAATCGCTCGGCCGATAGCCGCTGACGGTGAAGATGCCGTCACTGATATAGAGCATGGTGTAGGACGCGTCGTTGCGGCAACGGTAGAGATAACCGTCCATGCGGCCGGTGATGCTGAGCAAAGCATCCAATCGCTCGTCGTGGTAGGCTCGCTCGCCGACCACGGATACAGAAACTCCGTCATGCTTCATGGCCGCACCCCCATTTGGCGGTCTGAGCGCGCCGTGGATGCCGTTACGGCATGCGGCAAGAGCTTCCCTATATCAGCTGAATCTTATCAATGTCTTATGGGGGATGCGACGGCATTTGGCGCGCCGCCGCGTTCGAAGAGCTAGATCGTTGGCTTCCGCCCTCCAGGACCGCTCGTCAAGTCCCCGCCGTATAAGCCGCGATCGCCGCCATGTTGACGATGTCTGAGTCCTTGGCATTCAGCGACACGATCTGCACCGGCTTGTTCAGGCCGACCAGCAGCGGGCCGATCACCGTCGAGCCGCCGAGTTCCTGCAGCATCTTGGTCGAGATCGAGGCGGAGTGGAACGCCGGCATGATCAGCACATTTGCCGGGCCGGTCAGCCTGATGAACGGGTATTGCGCCATGGCGCGGGCGTTGAGCGCGACGTCGGCGGCCATCTCGCCATCATATTCGAAATCGACGCGGCGTTTGTCGAGGATGCGCACGGCTTCCTGGACACGCTCGGAGCGTTCGCCCTGCGGGTGGCCGAAGGTGGAGTAGGCAAGCATGGCGAGCCTCGGCTCATAGCCCATGCGGCGGGCAAAGCCTGCCGCCTCCTCGGCGATGTCGGCGATCTGCTCGGCGTTCGGCATGTCGTGCACGGCGGTGTCGGCGACGAGGACAGTTTTACCGCGCGCGAGCACGATCGAGACGCCGATGACGCGGTGGCCGGGCTTGGCGTCGATGACGCGGCGGATGTCGTCGAGCGCGGTCGAATAGTTGCGGGTGACGCCGGTGACGATGCCGTCGGCGTCGCCCAGCGCCACCATGCAGGCGGCGAAATGGTTGCGGTCGTTGTTGATCAGGCGCTGGCAGTCGCGGAACAGGAAACCTTTGCGCTGCATGCGCTCATAGAGGTAGTCGGTGTAGATGCCGTTGCGGCGCGACAGCCTTGCATTGATGATCTCAATGCCCTGTTTGTTGAGATCGATGCCGGCGTGCTTGGCGTTTTCCTTGATGACGTCGTCGCGGCCGAGCAGGATGGCGGTGCCGAGCTTCTGGTTCACATAGGAGACGGCGGCGCGCATCACCTGCTCCTCCTCGCCTTCGGCGAAGACGATGCGCTTGGGCTGGCGGCGCACGCGGTCGTAGATACGCTGCAGGGTCGAGGCGATCGGGTCGCGGCGGGCGGACAGTTCCTGCGCGTAGCGGTCGAGGTCGAGGATCGGCTTGCGGGCGACGCCCGACTCCATCGCCGCTTTGGCCACGGCAAGAGGAATTGCCGAAATCAGGCGCGGATCGAACGGCACCGGGATGATGTAGTTGGGGCCGAATTTCGGCCGGTTGCCCTGATAGGCGGCAGCGACATCGTCGGGCACATCCTGGCGCGCCAGTGCTGCCAGTGCACGTGCCGCGGCGATCTTCATGTCGTCATTGATGGTGGTTGCCCTGACATCCAGCGCGCCGCGGAAGATGTAGGGGAAGCCGAGCACGTTGTTGACCTGGTTCGGATAGTCGGAACGGCCGGTCGCCATGATGGCATCGGTGCGGATCTCGGCCACTTCCTCCGGCGTGATCTCCGGGTCGGGATTGGCCATGGCGAAGATGATCGGGTTCTTGGCCATCGACTGCACCATGGCGGTGGTCAGCGCGCCCTTGGCCGAGAGGCCGAGGAAGACATCGGCGCCGTCGAGCGCCTCGGCGAGGCTGCGCGCCTCGGTCTTGACCGCATGCGCCGACTTCCACTGGTTCATGCCTTCGGTGCGGCCCTGGTAGACCACGCCCTTGGTATCGCACAGGGTGATGTTTTCAGGCGCGAAGCCCATCGCCTTCATCAGTTCGATGCAGGCGATGCCGGCGGCACCGGCGCCATTGCAGACCATTTTCGTGGTCTTCATGTCGCGGCCGGTGATCTCCAGCGCGTTGATGAGGCCGGCGGCCGAGATGATGGCGGTGCCATGCTGGTCGTCGTGGAAGACCGGGATGTCCATCAATTCGCGCAGCCGCTGCTCGATGATGAAGCACTCCGGCGCCTTGATGTCTTCCAGGTTGATGCCGCCGAAGGACGGCCCGAGGAAGCGCACGCAGTTGATGAACTCGTCGGCGTCCTCGGTGTCGACCTCGAGGTCGATGGAATCGACATCGGCGAAGCGCTTGAACAGCACCGCCTTGCCTTCCATCACCGGCTTGGAGGCCAGCGCGCCGAGATTGCCTAGGCCGAGGATGGCAGTGCCATTGGAGATGACGGCGACCATGTTGCCGCGCGTCGTGTAGTCGAAGGCGCGGCTGGGATCCTCGGCGATGGCCAGGACGGGCACCGCGACGCCGGGTGAATAGGCAAGGCTCAAATCGCGCTGGGTGGCCATCGGCTTGGTGGCGACGACCTCCAGCTTGCCGGGGCGCCCCATGGCGTGGAATTCGAGCGCTTCCTGCGCGCTGACGGACGGACCGCTGTTCTCGGTTTTCCTGGCCATGATGCTTTTGATTTCCTCGCCGGTGCAGCACCTCCTTGGAAAGCGGGTGCTTGTGTGCTTCCGAATTAAGACCACACACCGGCTCGTGTAAACCGCCAAGCGCAGCAAAGCTGCTTCAAAGCGGACAAGGCCGGTCAGAGCCTCTGCTGCGCCGGCTTGAATGCCGCGATCTCGCGGGCGTGCTGGCGCAGCGTCGCCCAGCGCATCAGGGTCCCGGCACCCTGAAACGGCCATTGGGAGAACGGCGGGTCGCCGCTGCCCAGGCGCTGCTTCAGTGCCGACAGATAGGCGGTCAGTTCCAGCCGCCCGGCCCGTACTTTTTCCAGCGTGCGGCGGCGTATTTCCTCGCGCGGGATGGCGCGGTCGCGGAGCCGCTCGACCGCGCGCCTGATGGCGGCCGGTTCCGGCTCGACGATCATGCAATAGTCCGGGTCGAAAAACACGTCCCGGCCGCCAAGGCTTGGCGTGCTGACGATCGGCAGGCCGGCGAGCAGATACTCCATGGAGGAATACATCGCACCCTCCTCGGCCGACAGGCAAAGGCCGACGGCGGCCTGGTTGTAGACGCGATTGACTTCTGGCGTGGTCAGCTTGGCGGTCATGCCGTCGACGATCGGGTTGGCGATGTGGTGCAGCGGCGATTGTGCCTGCAGGCGGCGGATAAAGGCGCGGGCACCGGCTGGCGGTATTTCACTGATCGAAAAGGTGATGTGGACCAGCCTTTCAATGTCGAGCGCGAGATAGTGCCGCTTGGTGTGCGAGATGCGGCCATTGTAGACGGCATCGAATACGACCGGCACATCCGGCAGTGGGTGGAACATCTCTTCCGAGACCATGAGATTGTGGTTGGAGACGATCGCGGTGCCGCCAGCCGTGGCGACAAGGCGGCGCTCTTCCTCGGTGTTGCAAAGGAAAATCAGCTCGTGAAGCGGAAATCGCTGGGCATACCAGGCGAGATCGCTGCCCATCCTGGCGACGACGGCCGGACGCTCCAATGTCCAGTTCGGCGACAACAACAAGGTCGCACGCCGCGCTGCCAGCCGCCGGCCAATGGCGGCAATGGTGGAGAGCGGGCGGGCGCCGCCGATCGGCGTGTAGAGTATCAGCGGATCGTGACTGACCGCATAAACCGAAACGACCATGCCACCGTCGAGATCCCGCAAAGGGCCATGGACCGGAAGCAGGAAGGGTATCCGCTTGGCGGTTGAAAGCCGGGCCTTGTCAAGAAGATTGCCTGCGCGTGAAGCGATGCCCCGTCGCCTGGAAGGCGAACGGGCTGCGCCAATCATCTCCTCGAATTCCCTTTGGCCAAACCTGTCCATCGAGCCCTGCCCTGTCCGCAGGGATGATTAGGTCCGCCATCCCCTGGTTGCAATGCCTGCCGGGCCGTCAGACCAAGACAGCAGCAATGCGGTCGTCCCCTGCTTTTCGCAGGCCCGGCATTAAACCGCGCGATCACATCTGCTAGCGTGCCGGCCATGAACATGCACAGCCCGAACGAGCCGGACGCCCCCGAGGTGATGACGCCGCCACAGCCTGGCGCAGCCGCCGTCACGCCTATGATGGAGCAGTTCATCGAGATCAAGGCGGCGAACCCGGATTCGCTGCTGTTCTACCGCATGGGCGATTTCTACGAGCTGTTCTTCGACGATGCCGAAAAGGCAAGCCGGGCGCTGGGCATCGTCCTGACCAAGCGCGGCAAGCACCAGGGCCACGACATTCCGATGTGCGGCGTGCCGGTGCATGCGGCCGACGACTATCTGCAGAAGCTGATCGGCCAGGGATTCCGCGTTGCCGTCTGCGAGCAGATCGAAGATCCGGCCGAAGCCAAGAAGCGCGGCGGAAAATCGGTGGTTCGTCGCGACGTGGTTCGGCTGGTGACGCCGGGCACCATCACCGAGGATAAATTGCTGGCGCCGTCGGAATCGAGTTTCCTGATGGCGCTGGGGCGGGTGAAGGGCGGCAGCGACCATTCCTTTGCAATTGCCTGGATCGACATCTCGACCGGCGCCTTCCGGGTTGCCGAGACCACGGCCGACCGGTTGCTCGCCGACATCTTCCGTGTAGATCCGCGCGAGCTGATCGTGGCCGAGCCGGTGTTCCACGATCCCGAACTGAAGCCGGTGTTCGACGTGCTCGGCCGGGTCGCCAACCCGCAGCCCCCGAGCCTGTTCGATTCGGCCTCGGCCACGGGGCGGATCGCGCGCTTCTTCGATGTGGCGACACCGGACAGTTTCGGTACGTTTTCCCGGGCCGAACTGTCGGCGATCTCGGGCGCCATTGCCTATGTCGAGAAGACGCAGAAGGCCGAGCGCCCGCCGCTGTCGCGGCCCGAGCGCGAGGAGCAGGGCTCGACCCTGTTCATTGATCCGGCGACACGCGGCAATCTTGAGCTCTTACGCACATTATCGGGCAGCCGCGAGGGCTCGCTGTTCAAGGCGATCGACCGCACGGTGACCGGCGGCGGCGCCAGGCTGCTCGCCGACCGGCTGATGGCGCCGCTGACCGACCCGGCGGCGATCGGCGCGCGCCTCGACTCGGTATCGTTCTTCCGCTCCGAAACCCGGCTTTGCCAGGCAGTGCGGACGAGCCTGAAGAGCGTCGCCGACATGCCGCGCGCGCTGTCCCGGCTGGCGCTCAACCGTGGCGGCCCGCGCGACCTCGGCGCGCTGCGTGCCGGCTTCGAGGCGGCGGGCGCGATCGCCGAAATCTTTGCCACGACCGCCGTGCCCGGGGAATTGGCCGGCGCAATGGCCGCTATCCAGGCGCTGCCCAAGGCACTTACCCAGCACCTGATGCAGGCGCTCGGCGAGGAACTGCCGCTGTTGAAGCGCGACGGCGGCTTCGTCCGTGGCGGCTACCATGCCGAGCTCGACGAAATGCGGGCATTGCGCGACGAGTCGCGAAAAGTGATCGCCGGGCTGGAACGCTCGCTGATCGAGGAGACCGGCATCCGCTCGCTGAAGATCCGGCACAACAATGTGCTGGGTTACTATATCGAGGTGACCGCCAACCACCACGCGATCATGACCGGCAGCGATGGCGCCAAGGCGCGCTTCATCCATCGCCAGACCATGGCCAACGCCATGCGCTTCACCACGACCGAACTTGCCGAACTCGAGACCAAGATCGCCAATGCCGCCGACCGGGCGCTAAGCATCGAACTGGCGGCTTTCGATGCGCTGACGGCGGAAGCCGTCGGCGAGGCGGAAAAAATCCGTGCCGGCGCCGACGCGCTCGCCGTGATCGACGTGTCGGCGGCGCTAGCCCTGCTTTCGGAAAGCGAGGCCTGGTGCCGGCCGGTGGTGGATTCCAGCCTTGCCTTCGAAATTTCCGGCGGCCGCCATCCGGTGGTCGAACAGGCGCTGCGCCGCTCCGGCGAAGGTCCGTTCGTCGCCAATGATTGCGACTTGTCACCGGAGGGCAGCACCAAGAACGGCGCGATCTGGCTTCTGACCGGCCCCAACATGGGCGGTAAATCGACGTTCCTCAGGCAAAATGCTTTGATCGCCATCCTGGCCCAGACCGGCTCTTTCGTGCCGGCGGCATCGGCCCATATCGGCGTCGTCGACCGGCTGTTCTCGCGCGTCGGCGCCTCGGACGATCTGGCGCGCGGCCGCTCGACCTTCATGGTCGAGATGGTCGAGACGGCGGCGATCCTCAACCAGGCCGGAGAACGGGCGCTGGTGATCCTCGACGAGATCGGCCGCGGCACCGCCACCTTCGACGGCCTGTCGATCGCCTGGGCGGCGGTGGAATACCTGCATGAGAAGAACCGCTGCCGGGCAATCTTTGCCACCCATTTCCACGAAATGACCTCGCTCGCCGGCAAGCTGGCGCGGCTTCACAACGTCACCATGCGGGTCAAGGAATGGGAAAACGACGTCGTCTTCCTGCATGAGGTCGGCAAGGGCGCCGCCGACCGCTCCTATGGCGTGCAGGTGGCACGGCTGGCTGGCCTGCCGGAAGCGGTGGTCGACCGGGCCAAGCAGGTGCTGCACCAATTGGAAGAAGGCGAGGTTTCCGGCAAGACCAACCGGCTGGTCGACGACCTGCCGCTGTTTTCCGTGGCGGTGAAGCGGGAAGCGCCCAAGCCGGTAAAAAGCGACGTGCTCGGTGCAGCGCTCGGCGACATCAATCCTGACGAGATGACGCCGAGGGAAGCGCTGGAAGCGCTTTACCGGCTGAAGGGGCTCGTGAAGTAGTCAAGACAGTCGTTTCATTCGAATGGTAGCGGCCAACTCGTGCTGGAGGCGATTAATTGTCGAAGTCAGCGCGGCACCAGCGTCGTTGCACCATCTATCCGATATGCCGGGGCGCCATGCCGGTCACGGAAGCCGAAATTGCTTGCGTTGCGACCAGGCGATGGCAGCGAGAACCGCTGCCATGACGACAGCGTGAATCCAGTCTTGATGCAGGACGAGGATCTGGGCGAAGAACGCGCCGACACAGACCACCGCCAACAGGGCCGCGCCAAAGAAGGTTGTCCTCGGTACGAGCAGAAGGACAGCGCCGCCGATCTCCAGCATGGCCGTGAAGTAGCGGAACCACTGGCCAAGGCCGACCGCATCGAATTCTGCGACCATTGGCGGCGGGCCGTAAAGCTTCGCGCCGCCGGCTCCTATGAAAGCGAGGGCAAAGACAATCTTGAGCACCCAGAAGGCGATCGGTTTCCATCGAGTTGCGGGGGCGGATGCGGACAGCGACATGACGATTCCCGTGTTAATTTGAATGTGCTGGTGATAATGTGGATGCAGCATCGAAAGCGCAAGTAGGATGGATTTTCTGGTATAGTATGGAAAATATGACCGACACTCCGGAATGTCAGAGCATGGCCGCACTGCGGGAGCCGCCGCCGGAGATCGACGCCACATTGGCTGTCCTCGGCGGCAAGTGGAAAATCCTCATTCTTTGGCAATTGATCGGACGACCTTGCCGATTCAACGAACTACGCCGAGCCATAACGGGTGTCAGCCAGCACATGCTGACGACCCATCTGCGCGAGCTTGAAGGCCAGGGGATCGTCAGCCGAAAAATCTTCGCCGAAGTGCCGCCGCGGGTGGAATATTCACTGACCGATCACGGCAAGACGTTAGGCACCGTGCTGCGTGCCCTGGCGGAATGGGGCAAGACGCATCTCGAGCGTAGCCCTGCGGGCCAGAAACCGTAACGCACGAAGCCTCGCCGCTCAGATCATCTCCAGTCCGCGCTTGCGTGTCGGTGGCGGAAAACCACGGTCGAGATCGGCGATGTCCTGCGGCGTAAGCTTGATGTCGAGCGCGGCAAAATTCTGGCGCACGTGCTCCTGGCTGCTGGCCTTGGGAATGGCGATAACGCCCTCCTGGTGCATCACCCAGGCCAAGGCGATTTGTGCCGCGGTGGCATCGTGGCGGGCGGCGACGGCTTCAAGTCTGCTGTTGCGCGCCAATGCGCCCTGCTCGACCGGCGAATAGGCCATCAGCGGGATGCCGCGCTGCCGGCTCCAGGGCGCGAGATCGAACTCGAGGCCGCGCCGGACCAGATTGTAAAGCACCTGATTGGTCTGGACGTTGCCGCCATTGGCAACGCTGACCAGGTCTTCCATTTCCTCGGTGTCGAAATTGCTGACGCCCCAGTGACGGATCTTGCCGGCCTTCTTGAGCGCCTCGAAGGCCTCGACGGTCTCTGCCAACGGCACGCTGCCCGGCCAATGCAAGAGATAGAGATCGATGCGGTCGGTGCGCAGGCGCTTCAGGCTGTTCTCGCAGGCGCGTTGCACGCCCGCGCGCGAAGCGTTCGACGGTAGAACTTTCGACACCACGAAGACTTCGGCGCGGCGCCCGGCAATGGCTTCGGCCACCACCTCCTCGGCGCCGCCGCTGGCATACATTTCGGCGGTGTCGATCAGCGTGATGCCAAGGTCGATACCGAGCTTGAGCGCATCGACCTCGCTGGCACGGCGACGGGAATCCTCGCCCATCTTCCACGTGCCCTGGCCGAGAACAGCAATGGCCTCGCCGGAGGGCAGCGTGGTGGTTCTGATCGTCGATGACATGGCAGGCTCCGATGGACGGATCGCATCACGGGACGGGCGAGAAATCCAGAGATGTTCTCGCCCAATTCATCGTCGCGAACAGGCTCACTTCACCGGGTGGGCGGCGAGCCAGGCCTGCATCTGCTTGATCTCGGCTTCCTGCGCGGCGATGACGCCTTCGGCCAGCTTGCGGATTTCCGGGTCCTTGCCATTGGCAAGTTCGACCTTGGCCATGTCGATGGCGCCCTGATGGTGTGGGATCATGCCGCGGACGAAATCGACATCGGCATTGCCGGTGTATTGCGACGCCATCATGTCGGCATGCATCTTGTCCATCGCCGCCTTATAGCCTTCGGTCGAAGGGCTGGTCGCGTCCATGGACATGCCAGCCATGTCGTGTTTCATCTCTTCGCTCTGCGCCGGAACGCTTTCGAGGAAGACGGCGAGCAGCATTCCGGCTGCCATCAGCAAAAGCACGAGTTTCTTGGCCAAGGTCATTCATGGTCTCCTGTTAAATGGTTTTCGTATTTGGGGGCTTGGATCAGAGTTTCAACGTCCGCAGACGCAATGCGTTGGCGATGACGGAAACGGAGGACAGGCTCATCGCCGCCGCCGCCAGCATCGGCGACAACAGCATGCCGGTGAGCGGATAGAGCACGCCGGCGGCGACCGGCACGCCGAGCACGTTGTAGAGGAAGGCGAAGAACAGGTTCTGGCGGATGTTGCCGATCGTCGCCTGGGCGAGCTTACGGGCCCGGACGATGCCGTTGAGGTCACCCTTGACCAGAGTGATGCCGGCGCTTTCGACCGCGACATCGGCGCCAGTGCCCATGGCGATGCCGACATCGGCGGCGGCCAGGGCCGGTGCGTCGTTGACGCCGTCGCCAGCCATGGCAACACCGGCGCCCTTGCCACGCAATTCCTCGACAAGGGCTGCCTTCTGTTCCGGCAGCAGGCCGGCACGAACCTCATCGATGCCGAGGCTCTTGGCGATCGCCTTCGCCGTGCGCTCATTGTCGCCGGTCGCCATGACAATCCTCAAGCCACTGTCATGCAGCGCCTTGATCGCCTCGGCAGTGGTCGCCTTGATGGGATCGGCGACGGCGACGATGCCAGCCAGCTTTTTGCCGACGGCGATGAACATCGCCGTCTTGCCATCGCTCTGCAGCGCTTCGGCACTGACTGAGGCGGCGGAAACGTCGACGCCGAGGTCGTGCATCATCGCGGCATTGCCGAGCGCGACAGTCTTGCCCGACACCGTGCCGGAAACGCCCTTGCCGGTGACCGCTTCGAAGCCTACGGCATCGGCGACAGTTACGCCACGCGCGGCGGCGCCTTCGACGATGGCTTCGGCCAACGGATGCTCCGAGCCCTTCTCCAGGCTTGCGGCGAACCCCAGCAATTCGTCTTCGGAAAAGCCGTTTGCTGCGACAACGTCCGTCAGTTTCGGCCGGCCCTCGGTCAGCGTGCCGGTCTTGTCGACGATCAGCGTGTCGACGGAGGCAAAGCGTTCGAGTGCCGCCGCTTCCTTGATCAGCACGCCGGCATGCGCCCCGCGCCCGGTGGCGGTCATGATCGACATCGGCGTGGCGAGGCCGAGCGCGCAGGGACAGGCGATGATCAGCACCGAGACAGCCGAGACGACGGCGAAGATCAGGCTGGGCTCGGGGCCAAAGACGGCCCAGGCGATGAACGCCACGATCGCGACAAGGACGACGGCCGGAACAAAGTAGAAGGAAACGCGGTCGGCCAATCCCTGGATCGGCGCGCGCGAGCGCTGCGCCTTGGCAACGAGTTCTACGATGCGCGCAAGCGTGGTCTCGGTGCCGATCCTCTCAGCGCGCATGATCAGCGAGCCGTTCTTATTGAGCGTGCCGCCGGTGAGGGCGTCGCCCTCGACCTTTTCGACCGGCAACGGCTCGCCCGTGATCATCGATTCGTCGATGGAAGAGCGACCTTCGAGCACGGTGCCGTCGACCGGGATGGCGTCGCCTGGCCGGATGCGCAAGCGATCACCGGCCTTGACGCTGTCCAGCGGCACGTCAGTCTCGGAGCCGTCTTCGTCGATACGCCGCGCGGTCTTGGGCGCCAGATCGAGCAGAGCGCGGATCGCCGATCCGGTCTTTTCGCGGGCGCGCAATTCCAGCACCTGGCCGAGGAAGACCAGTGCGACAATCACGGCCGCAGCCTCGAAATAGACGGGCACCGCACCGCCATGGCTGCGGAACTGATGTGGAAAGATGTCAGGGAAGAGCGTGGCGACGACGCTGTAGAGGTAGGCCGCACCGACGCCGAGCGAAATCAGCGTCCACATGTTGGGGCTGCGGTTGATGACCGACTCCCAGCCACGGTGGAAGAAAGGAAAGGCAGCCCAGAGCACCACCGGACTTGCCAGCGCCAGCTCGATCCAGACCTTCGTGCGATCATCGACCAGGCCTTCGAATGTCAGGCCGATCATCGGCGCCATGGCGATGATCAGAAGCGGGATCGACAGGACCGCGCTGACCCAGAGCCGCCTGGTGAAATCGACCAGCTCGGGATTTGGCCCTTCATCGCCTGATGGTACCCCCATCGGCTCCAGCGCCATGCCACAGATCGGGCAGGAGCCGGGCTTGTCGCGGACGATTTCTGGATGCATCGGGCATGTGTATTGCGTGCCCTTGGGCGCCGGCATCGGCGCCGGCCGGTCGCCAAGATAGGTTTGCGGTGCCGCCTCGAATTTCGCCTTGCAGCCGCCGGAACAGAAATAGAAGCCCTGGCCCTCATGGCGGACAAAGTGCCTGGCGGTGGCGCGGTCGACGCCCATGCCGCAGACAGGGTCGGTGGCCGTCAGATAGTGTTCCGGCGCAGCCTGGAATTTCGTGCGGCAACCTTCACTGCAGAAATGATAGAGGCGGCCGCCATGCTCCGATGTCGGCTTGCCGGCGGCTGGATCCACGGTCATGCCGCAGACCGGATCGCGCAGAACCGTCTCCACGGCCGTGCCTTTCGCCGCACAGCAGCCGCCATGGGCGCCGTGTGTGTGGTGTTCGTCGTGGTGATCATGATCTGAATGCGTCATTCCAAAATGCCTTTGTGCCTCTGCCTGACGCGGAGGTAGTGCTTCCAGTAACTGGAAGGTCAAGGCCTGTTGCGATTTTTCGCGTTTCGAGTCCGGCCTGGGCGGTTCGCCGCGAAAAAGCCCACATTGCATAGCGCAGCGTATGCTAATGTAATCGACCCCTCCAACGTGATGCCGATCCCATCAGGGCATGAAGTGTCTGGTCATCAATCTTGATCGGTCTCCCGACCGGCTCGCCCATGTCGCGGCGGAGTTTGCCCGCATCGGTATCGCTTTCGAACGAATCACTGCAATCGACGCCCGCGAGGATCCGGACCTGATGCTCCAGCCTCAGCATGCGAAGTACGCCATACGGCGTCTGTCCCCCAGCGAGATTGCCTGCATGCACAGCCATCGCGCCTGCTGGGCCGTCATTGCTCATGACGAAGCGCCCTACGGCGCCGTCTTCGAGGATGACATTGTGTTCTCCGCGAATGCCGGCGCCCTGCTTGCCGACGGCGGCTGGATTCCAGCCGATGCCGATACCGTCAAGCTCGAGACATTCTTCAGTAAAACCATGATCCAGAGGAAGAGGACCGCTGTCGGCCACGGCTTTTCCGTGTTCAGGCTCCGCAGGAGCCATATGGGGACCGGCGGCTACATCCTCTCCAGGCAGATGGCACGCGATCTGCTGGATGCCACCGCGCGGGCCAACGCGGCCGCCGATGACATTCTCTTCAACCCGGTGTTCCCGACGTCGGGTGAAAAGACGATCTATCAGCTTGTTCCGGCGCTCTGCGCGCAGGACCAGTTCATGGGCAGCAGACTGCCAAGCCTGCTTCACGAGGAACGCGAAGCCGAATGGGTCGCGAGCGGGCTGACCACGAAACGCCGAAAGCCCCTCCGCGAAAAGATGAGGGTGGAAACCAGGCGCATCGCCGAGTGGATTGTCGACCACTGCAGACTACGGCGGTACACAGTTGTCCCCTTCGATCCACCCGAAGCAGAACGATAGATTTGTTTCCGTCCGCCGGGGCCTGATATCCGGCCCGGCCACAACGCGCAGAGACATCGGTGAAAAACCAGCTTATCCGGCACCCACGGTCGGAAACTGCTTGCCCTCATCAAGGAAAATCTTGGGCGCCGGGCGAATTCCGCCTTGCCGCCAGTGACCTTGAATAGAAAATTCCTCCGGCCAGCCGCGACATGTCATCTCCCGGTAATCCTGGGAAGATAGTCGCTTTAAAAGCTTGGCTTTCTGATTGTGGCATAATATCCACTCCAGAAAAGATCAACAAACCATAACGTCACCTGTGCTAGAAGGCTCCTGCGCTGCTTGGCGACTCCCGCCGGTTGCGGTGGAAGCAAGGATTTTGTACAAAGAATTTTGAACAGAATAGCTCGTAAAAATGAAGCGTCTGGTTATCAACCTCGATCGATCTCCCGACCGGCTTGCCCACATGGCGTCGGAGTTCGCCCGTATCGGCATCGGGTTCGAGCGGGTCGCGGGGATCGATGCCAAGGAACATCCCGACCTGGTGCTGCAGCCACAGCACGCGATACACGCCATCCGGCCGCTCTCCGGCAGCGAAGTCGCCTGCCTGCATAGTCATCGAGCCTGTTGGACGATCATTGCCCAGGACGAGGCCCCATACGGCGCCGTGTTCGAGGACGACATGGTCTTCTCAAGCAAGGCTGGGGCGTTGCTGGGCGATACGAGTTGGGTGCCGGCGGACGCCGATGTCGTGAAGCTCGAGACGTTCTTCTCCAGAACCGTGATCCAGAGGAGAAGGACCTCCGCCGGACATGGTTTTTCCATGGTCCGGCTCCGCAAGGGCCATCCGGGGGCCGGGGGTTACCTGCTGTCGCGGCAAACGGCACGCGCCTTTCTGGAGGCAACGGCGCAGATCAACATAGCTGTCGATGATCTCATCTTCGACCCTGTCATGTCGGCCGGCAGGACTGTCTACCAACTTGTTCCGGCGCTCTGCGCACAGGACCAGTTCGTCGGTGAAAGGCTGCCAAGCCTGCTCGACCAGGAACGCGACGCCGCGCGGACCGCGAGCGGGCTTATGACAAGGCAGAGGAAGCCGGCAGCCGTGAGAATCAGCAGAGAGGCCGGGCGAACCATGAGGTGGATCGCCGATTTCTGCAGATTCCGGCAACGGATTGTCGTTCCCCTCGACCCGATCGAGGCAACGGAGTAGGCCGCTTGCCGGGCCACCGGCAGGCCCCATACCCAGCGCCGCGAAAACGCGCTATAGACGCCGCCCAAAAGGCAAGGCCAACCGGTACCTATGGCGAAAATCTCCCTGAAGCTCGATGAACTGATCGACGGCGAAGCCTTGCGCCGCGAGATGACCGCGCTGACGACGGCCACGGGCGGCGACGGTTCCGGAGCGGCCGCGCGGGCCGGCGTTCTCCAGCTTCTCAAGGCCCGGCTTGGCGAAGGCCGCAAGATCGCCGAGGCCATGCTGAAGGAAGATGGCGGCGGCAACGCCTGTGCCGAGCGGCTGTCGCATCTGATGGATGAACTGATCCAGGCGCTCTACGATTTCGCGGCGACGCATGTCTACCGGGTGAAGAACCGTTCGTCGGCCGAACGCATGGCCGTCGTCGCGGTCGGCGGCTATGGCCGCGGCACGCTGGCGCCGGGATCCGACATCGATCTGCTGTTCCTCTTGCCCTACAAGCAGACGCCGTGGGGCGAACAGACTGTCGAATACATGCTCTACATGCTGTGGGATCTGGGCCTAAAGGTCGGCCACGCCACCCGCAACATCGATGAGTGCCTGCGGCTGTCACGCACCGACATCACCATCCGCACATCGATCCTGGAAGCGCGCTTCCTGTGGGGCGAACGCAAGCTCTACGAGGAGCTGATGCTGCGCTTCGACCACGAGGTGGTGCGCACCACCGGTCCGGAATATGTCCAGGCCAAGCTCGCCGAGCGCGACGAGCGCCACGCCAAGGCCGGCGAGAGCCGTTATCTGGTCGAGCCCAATGTCAAGGACGGCAAGGGCGGCCTGCGCGACCTGCAGACGCTGTTCTGGATCGGCAAATATTTCTACCGGGTGCGCACCGGCGAGGAATTGGTCGAAAAGGGCGTCTTCACCGAAGCCGAGTACCGCGAGTTCCAGAAGGCCGAGGACTTCCTGTGGGCGGTGCGTTGCCACATGCATTTCCTCACCGGCAAGGCCGAGGAGCGGCTGCATTTCGACATCCAGCGCGAGATCGCCGAGCGGCTGGGTTACACCACCCATCCCGGCCTGTCGGCGGTCGAACGCTTCATGAAGCACTACTTCCTCGTCGCCAAGGATGTCGGCGACCTGACCCGCATCTTCTGCGCCGCGCTCGAGGAGGAGCAGGCCAAGCACGTGCCGGGCTTCAACCGCATCTTCCTCACCTTCCAGCGCCGCAAGCGCAAGCTCGCCGGCACTTCCGATTTCATCGTCGACAACCACCGCATCAACATCGCCGACGATCAGGTGTTCGAACGCGATCCGGTCAATCTGCTCAGGCTGTTCTGGTTCGCCGACAAGCACGGGCTGGAGTTCCACCCCGATGCGCTGAAGCTGCTGACGCGCTCGCTCGGCCTGATCAACAAGTCGCTGCGGCGCGATGAGGAGGCCAACCGGCTGTTCCTCGACATATTGACCTCGGACCGCAACGCCGAACTCAATCTGCGGCGCATGAACGAGGCCGGGTTGCTGGGCAGGCTGATCCCCGATTTCGGCAAGATCGTCGCCATGATGCAGTTCTCGATGTATCACCACTATACGGTCGACGAGCACCTGATCCGCTGCATCGGCGTGCTGGCAGAAATCGAACGCGGCGATGGCGAGAAGGTGCATCCGCTGGCGCATTCGCTGATGCCCGGCCTGAAGAAGAGCCGCGAGGCGCTTTATGTCGCCGTGTTGCTGCACGACATCGCCAAGGGCAGGCCGGAGGATCACTCCGAGGCCGGCGCCCGCATCGCACGGCGCATTGGCCCACATATGGGGCTGTCGCCGGCAGACACTGAAACGGTCGCCTGGCTGGTCGAAAACCACCTCGTGATGTCGATGACGGCGCAGACGCGCGATCTCAACGACCGCAAGACGATCGAGGATTTCGCGTCGGTCGTGCAATCGGTCGAGCGGCTGAAGATGCTCCTGATCCTCACCGTCTGCGACATCAGGGGCGTTGGACCGGGTGTGTGGAACGGCTGGAAGGGCCAGTTGCTGCGCACGCTTTATTACGAGACCGAACTGCTCCTGACTGGCGGCTTTTCGGAAGTGTCGCGCGCGCAGCGCACGGCGGCGGCGCGCGAGCGCCTGGCCGAGGCACTCGCTGACTGGCCCGACAAGGCCCGCAAGCGCTATGTCGGGCTGCACTATGAGAACTACCTGCTGGCCGTGGACCTGCCGGACCAGATTCGCCACGCCGAATTCATCCGCGAGGCGGACGCGTCGGGCAACAAGCTCGCCACCATGGTCAAGACCCACCAGTTCGAGGCGGTGACCGAAATCACCGTTTTGGCGCAGGACCATCCCCGTCTTCTCTCGGTCATTGCCGGGGCATGCGCCGGGGCCGGCGGCAACATCGTCGACGCGCAGATCTTCACCACCTCTGATGGCCGCGCGCTGGACACGATCCTGATCTCACGCGAATTCGACCGCGACGAGGACGAGCGCCGGCGCGCCGAGCGCGTCGGCCGGCTGATCGAGGACGTGCTGTCGGGCAAGAGCTGGCTGCCGGAGATGATCGAGAAGCGCACCAAGCCAAGGCGCGGATCCAAGGTGTTCAAGATCCCGCCACGCGCCGAGATCCGCAACGCACTGTCGAACCGCTTTTCGGTCATCGAGGTCGAGGGCCTCGATCGCCCGGGCCTGCTGTCGGAGATCACCGGCACGCTGTCCGACCTGTCGCTCGACATCGCCTCGGCACACATCACCACTTTCGGCGAAAAGGTCATCGACACCTTCTATGTCACCGACCTCACCGGGCAGAAGATCGACAGCCCGGCCCGCACCGCCACCATCCGCAACCGGCTGATGGCGACGCTCGAAGGCATCGCGCCCGAACGCGGCGGCAAGGCCAAGGCGGCCGCCGAGTGACTGCCATCCTCACTTTGTCCCAATCGCACAGGCAGTCTTCGAACGCATGAGCCTCGTCAAGAAATTCGCTACGGTCGCTTCCGGCACGCTGATGAGCCGCGCGCTTGGCTTTGGCCGCGAGATGCTGATGGCGGCAGCACTCGGCACCGGACCGGTGGCCGACGCCTTCAACGCCGCCTTCCAGTTTCCCAACACCTTTCGCCGGCTGTTCGCCGAAGGCGCCTTCAACGCCGCTTTCGTGCCGCTGTTTGCCAAGGAGATCGAAACGCACGGCACCGACGGCGCCAAGCGCTTCTCGGAGGAAGTGTTCGGCGTGCTGTTCTCGGCGCTTCTGGCGCTGACCATCGTCATGGAACTGGCGATGCCGCTGATCGTGCGTTACCTGGTGGCGCCGGGCTTTGCCGACACGCCGGGCAAGTTCGAGACGACTGTCGCACTGGCGACGATCATGTTCCCGTATCTGATCTGCATGTCGCTCGCCGCCATGATGGCCGGCATGCTGAACTCGCTGCGCCGTTATTTCGCGGCTGCGATCGCGCCGGCGTTCCTCAACATCATCCTGATCAGCGTGCTGGGCTATGCCTGGTATCATGGGCTGGATGCCCGTGCTGTCGGCTTCAGCCTGTCCTGGGGCGTGCTGGCGGCGGGCCTCGTGCAACTTGCCATCGTCTGGGTGGCGGTGCGCAATGCCGGCATCTCGATCGGCTTCCGCCGGCCGAAGATGACGCCGAACGTCAAGCGCCTGCTGATCCTGGCGCTGCCGGCGGCGATCACCGGCGGCATCACCCAGATCAACCAGCTGATCGGCACGGCGATCGCGTCGGCGCAAGACAGCGCCGTGTCCTCGCTCGCCTATGCCGACCGCGTCTATCAGTTGCCGCTTGGTGTCGTCGGCGTGGCGGTGGCGATCGTGCTGTTGCCGGAGCTGTCGCGGGCGCTGAAATCGGGCAATCTCATCGAGGCGGCCAATCTGCAGAACCGCTCGGTCGAGTTCACCTTGTTCATGACCTTGCCGGCGGCGGCAGCGCTCTGGGTGATGGCGGAGCCGATCGTGCGGCTGGTCTATGAGCGCGGCGCGTTTGCAGCCAACCATTCGACCCCGACGGTGGCGGCGATCCTGGCGATCTTCGGCCTTGGCCTGCCCGCCTTCGTGCTGATCAAGGCCTTCACCCCCGGCTATTTCGCCCGCGAGGACACCCGCACGCCGATGATCTTCGCCGCCATCTCGGTGGCGGTGAACGTCGCCACCGCGCTGACGCTGTTTCCCAGGATGGGCGCACCCGGCATTGCAGTCGCCTCAGCCGTGGCCGGCTGGGTCAACGCGCTGATGCTGCTTGCCGTCTTGATCCGGCGCGGCCATTGGGGCCGCGACGTGCCGCTCCTGAAACGCATTCCCCGGCTGGTGCTGTCGGCCGCGGTGATGGCGGTGGCGCTGTATTTCGCCGAGCATTGGCTTGCCGTCAGGCTCGGCCCCGGCTCGCCGCTGGTCGTCAAGGCGACGACGCTGCTGGCGCTGGTGGCCGGCGGGGCGCTGCTCTACTTCGTCACCGCGTTTGCCACCGGCGGCGCCGATTTCGGCATGATCCGGCGCAATGTCGGGCGCAAGGGAGTGCCGGCCGCAAAGACCGGCATCGACGACTAGAGCCTCAGTCGACATATAGCTCCATCTTGATCGTGGCGGCGTCTTCGTCCATAAGCGCGCCGTCGCAAGACTTTCGCCGCGCGCGGTTTCCAGCCGCATGATTGGCTCCAAAAAGTCTGCAACTTTTTGGAATCATGCTTATACGGCCCTCCACAAGCCATGAGGAAACCCATGCCCGCCTTCAAGCCCCTCGTCTTCTCCGGCGTCCAGCCGACCGGCAATCTGCATCTCGGCAACTATCTCGGCGCCATCAAGAAGTTCGTCGCCCTGCAGGACACGTCCGACTGCATCTATTGCGTCGTCGACCTGCATTCGCTCACCGCGCAACTGGTCCATGACGACCTTGCCGACCAGACGCGCTCGATCACCGCGGCGTTCCTCGCTTCCGGCATCGACCCGAAGAAGCACATCGTCTTCAACCAGTCACGGGTGATGCAGCATGCCGAGCTAGCCTGGATCTTCAATTGCGTCGCGCGCATCGGCTGGATGAACAAGATGACGCAGTTCAAGGACAAGGCCGGCAAGGACCGCGAAAATGCCTCGCTGGGCCTGCTCGCCTATCCCTCGCTGATGGCTGCCGACATCCTGCTCTACCGCGCCACGCATGTGCCGGTGGGCGAGGACCAGAAGCAGCATCTGGAACTGACCCGCGACATCGCGCAGAAATTCAACAATGATTTCTCGGGCCGCATCGCCCGCCTTGGCGTCGGCGTCGAGATGCAGGTCGGCGAGGAGACGGTGAACGGCTTCTTCCCGATCACCGAACCGGTCATCGGCGGCCCGGCGGCGCGCATCATGAGCCTGCGCGACGGGTCGAAGAAGATGTCGAAGTCGGACCCGTCGGACCTGTCGCGCATCAATCTGACCGACGATGCCGACACCATCTCGAAGAAGATCCGCAAGGCCAAGACCGACCCGGAGGCCTTGCCGAGCGAAGTCGACGGGCTGGAAAGCCGGCCGGAAGCGGAAAACCTGGTCGGCATCTATGCCGGGCTGGCCGAGATGTCGAAGGCCGACGTGCTGAAGGAATTCGGCGGTCAGCAGTTTTCGGTGTTCAAGCCGGCGCTGGCCGACCTTGCGGTGGAGAAGCTGGCGCCGATCGCCGGCGAGATGCGCCGCATCGAAGGCGACCGAACCTATGTCGACGCGGTGCTCAAGGATGGCGGCGAACGAGCCGGCGTGCTGGCCGAAACGACGATGAAGACAGTGCGCGACATCATCGGCCTGCTTCAAGGCTGATCCCGACCGTCAGTGCACCGCACCATACTGGCATAAGGCCGGCGGCTTGCCGCCGGTCCGCCGCGGTGGCAGATTGCGGCCGAAATGACACCAGGTAGATAGACATGGTCTCCAAACGCCTCAGCCGCGAAGCCGGTCATCGCAGGAAATTCCTGACGATCATCGACGACACGCCCGAGTGCGAGCGCGCCGTCGCCTACGCCTCGAAGCGGGCGCAGAGCACCAGCGGCACGCTGGTGCTGCTCTATGTCATCGTGCCGGACGATTTCCAGCACTGGCTAGGCGTCGAGAAGATCATGCGCGAAGAGGCGAACGCCACGGCGCGCGCGGCCCTGGACGGCTACGCCAACAAGGTGCGCCAGAAGCTCGGCATCGAGCCGGAGATGGTGGTGCGCGAAGGCAAGCCGACGGAAGAGATCCACAAGCTGATCGAAGAAGACCAGGACATTGCCATTCTGGTGCTGGCGGCCGGCGCCGGCAAGGAAGGCCCTGGACCGCTGGTCGGCGCCGTGGCCGGCAAGGGCGCCGCCTTTCCCATTCCGGTGACCGTGGTGCCGCAGAATCTGTCGGACGAGGAGATCGACAGCCTCGCCTGAGGTATGCAGATATTCAGGTCAAGCCGGCCTGCAAATGGCGGTTCCCTGCGCTTCCCCGTTCTACTGCGTCGCAGTAGAACTGTGCTCACCTACTTCCGGTACGCTCCGCTCCGGTTCTCGTAAGTCACCATTTTCGGCGTGGCCTGACCTGAATCTCAACACACTGCAAGGTGTCTTGAGAGCGCAAAAACATTCCGCCAGCCAACCGTTCGGGCGATGCGTTTCGCTTGAATGTCCAGCCGATAGAGCCTATTTAGAATTATTCCAAACTGGTTGCCCGAAACGGGCACGGAGACGGCCATGTTCATCCAGACCGAATCGACACCCAATCCGGCGACGCTGAAATTCCTGCCCGGCAAGGAAGTGCTGCTCGAAGGCACAGCCGATTTCCGCGATGCCGACAGTGCGGCAACGGCCTCGCCGCTGGCCGGCCGGCTGTTCGAGATTCCCGGCGTCACCGGCGTTTTCTTCGGCTACGATTTCATCACCGTGACCAAGGACGGCCCCGACTGGCAACACCTGAAGCCGGCGATCCTTGGCGCCATCATGGAGCATTTCATGTCCGGCGCGCCTGTCATGGCCAAGGCCGGCCCGGCCGCCGAGACCAGCCAGACCGGTGAATTCTACGACAAGGCTGACGAGGAACTCGTCATCACCATCAAGGAGTTGCTCGACACGCGGGTGCGCCCGGCGGTGGCCCAGGATGGCGGCGACATCACCTTCCGCGGCTTCGAGAACGGCACCGTATTCCTGCACATGAAGGGCGCCTGCGCCGGTTGCCCGTCATCGACGGCAACGCTGAAGCACGGCATCCAGAATCTGCTCCGGCATTTCGTGCCCGAAGTGCAGCAGGTCGAACAGGTCTCCTGACCGCTCCATACGGACATCATCCAAACTCCAAACAACAAAAAACCGGGCCGAATTGCCCGGTTTTCTGTTTGGGACGTCCGTTGTTGCCTAGACGGTCCGCGTACGAAACGTGTCTGACCATGATCCCGCGAGGGATCGTGGTCCCTTACATCACGATGACCTTGGCGCCGACCGAGGCGCGGTCATAGAGATCGATGATGTCCTGGTTCATCAGGCGGATACAGCCAGACGACATCGCCTTGCCGATCGAATTCCATTCCGGGCTGCCGTGCAGCCGGTAACCCATGTCGCCGCCCTTGTTGAACAGATACATGGCGCGCGCGCCGAGCGGGTTCTTCAGACCGGGCTCCATGCCGTCGGCGAACTTCTCCAGTTCCGGCTGGCGCCTGATCATTTCACGGGGCGGCGTCCAGGTCGGCCATTCGCGCTTCAGCGCGATATGGGCGGTACCATGCCACTCGAAGCCCTCGCGGCCGACGCCGATGCCGTAGCGGATCGCCAGGCCGTCGCCCTCGACGAAATAGAGGAACTTGTTCTGCGTATCGACGATGATGGTGCCCGGCTTTTCCTTGGTGTCGTAGTTCACTTCCTGCCGGTGGAACTGCCTTGGCACTTTTTCGATCGGGATGCGTGGCAGTTGGTAGCCAGCATCGGTCACCGCGCCGTAGTCGTTGGAGAAGATCTGCCCGCCAATGGTGCTGCAACCGGCGATGGCCGTGGACAGCGCCAATGCGGCAATTATTGCAAGCGACTTCATGCGCATGAGATGATCCGGAGCCCCGCCCAAAGGTCAGCGGCACGAGTCGACCGCTTTCTTGCCATCATTCATGCTGGCATTTGCTTTGCTTGCCAAGCGCACGATGCCTATATGCGTGGCCTTACCCGCTGGTAAGCGTATTACTATGGCATTTCGGCAACAGCCCTCACCGGATTGTGAAGTAAATTCAATGCGGGCGACATCAAACGGTTACCTGGAATCGAGGATCAGTCATGAATGTCGGCGACGCTGCCCACCGTTCAGGCCTGCCGGCCAAGACCATCCGCTACTATGAGGAGATCGGCCTGATCGCGCCGGCGCGCGCCGCCAACGGCTACCGCGATTATTCCGGCGACGATATCCACCGGCTGGCCTTCCTGCGCCGCGCGCGCAACCTCGGCTTTTCCATCGATGATTGCCGCCAGTTGATGGCGCTCTACCAGGATCGCGGCCGCGCCAGCGCCGACGTACGCGAGATCGCCGCCGCCCATGTCACGGCGATCGAGGAAAAGGTGCGCGAGCTGCAGTCGATGCGCACGACCCTGCAGAAACTGATCCACGCCTGCCATGGCGACAACAGGCCGGACTGCCCGATCCTGGATGACATGGCAGGGGCTGCGGCGCCTGGCGAAAGGGCCGTTTCATAGCAAGGGCTGGCGGAAGTCAAACCTATGAGGAAGTCCGGCCGGGTCCCGTGGAACAAGGGACTTCAGTCTTATTTGCGCGATTGCTAATATACGTATAGGTTAATCGACGCGGGGACAATCACACCCAAAAGCCCACACCCGCAATGGCCGGTGCAGCCCCCCTATAAACCCAAGCCAAGCTGCGCCGGCCATTTCGCCAGCCATGTTCCCTTACGTCAGCCTTCATATGCCGACTAACTAAAGTAACGGAACATCCAATGGACATTAACGGAACCTAAACGGTCCCCTCAGACCTTTGCGCTATACACGCAAGACCTTAGTCCTGCCATTCTCTAACAAAGAACGGAAGTTGATAGGCACGACATAGGGCCGTTCCGCAAAGGATCAATACCAGACTGCACTCAGCCGAATATTGCGCGATCACGGAAGGCAGCTTCAGGCCGGGCCGGTTTGTACATTTGACAAACCCCGGGTTGTATATTTGACAGACATCGTCGCGTGAGCGATCGCGCCTTGGACGCGCCGCTTGCCAGTCCCCTCGTAGGAACGACCCGGCACGCTCAGTCGGGGGGACATGGGGTCGTGCCGGGTCGTTGCGGGTCAGGCTTTTGGGATCGTCTCCCGCACGACCAAACCTATATACATATTAGGAATAGCTCAATTAAGACTGAAGTCCCGTCCACGGACTGCCTAGTTGTAAAGGCAGCACCTGCGCTGGCGCTGATTCACGGGATGAAGTCGACTTCATTCCTACTGGCAGCAGTTCCTGCGGTCTCCAATCGGTCACCTATCGAAGGCGATTGTATATTTGACAGGCCCGATACACCCGAAAGAAGTCAGGACCGGTTCTTGAAGACTTGATTTGAAGGGCATATCGTCGCCTCAAGGGGCTTGGTGACGCAATGTTGAACGACGATAAGGGCGAGCGGCTTTGGGCATTGGACCTTGACGCTCTGCGCAAGGCTTTCGAAACATACGTTCGAGAGCACAAAACAACGGCCGCGGAGTGGGGGGAACACGCCAAGCGGTTCCTCGAAAAACAACGAGTTCGCCAGGGCGAATCGCGCTGATCCCAGCCGTAGGGATCGCACCGGCCTTGTGGTGTTCCACTGGATTAAAGCTCGACTTCGCTCCTGCCGATTCCCCACGGACCGCCATTCGGTCGTAGGGTTGTCAAATATACAATCCCTATCGCCAGGCGATCGTACATTTGACAGACCCAATCGGCCTCAGATGTTTCTACTTTCCTTGCGCCAGTGAGAGCCGGTGGGGATCACCGAAAAGGATGTGTCGTTCATCCGCTGGTTTGGGGCTGGATCGAAGTAGCGGGCGACGGATTGCTCTTCCCGCCGACAGCCTCCGCTAACCGAATATCCAAGTAACCCATCATAGCCATGACTAGAGCGAATATGCGCATGAGCGTAACCGGTCTGATCCGGAATCTCTGTCGCAGGAAAAAGCAAACGACAAATCCCATGCCCGCGGGTACTACGGCAATTAATAGTATCGCGTCGACGCTCGCATTTAGCCCCCCTTCCCCAAGTAGGAGCTAAGTCATAGCGCGAACTGCCCGCCTTGTTGAAGGGGGCGGGCCGCATTCATCCGCTGGGGTTCGCCCTCGAAGCCCTTGTCTTTCAGCCAGTTCCAGCCACGGCCTTTGCGGGTTTCGAGGTCGGTCCAATAATAGGCAGCTGCCAGGATGGCTGGAATACCGATGCCGAGGACGAGCACAAACCCTATGGGGCCAAACCAATAGAGGGCCTGAAGCATGGCCGCACCAAGGATTACGGTTCCAGCGAAACAACGGAAACAGCGCGTAGGGAGCATGGCTGATTTTGTAGCACAGGTACCGCTGCCCGCTATCCGGGTTTGTCAAATATATAATCGCCATCGCCCGAGGGGTTCAAACCGTGAACAAAATCTGGCATGGTGGCTGCCATGCCGATCATTTCCCCCATCGCAATCAACCCCCTCATTGACGGCCGCCAATCCGAACGCGCCATGCTGGTGCGGCGCGGCGTGCAGCGGCTGCTCATGGAAATGGGCGCGCATGTGCTGCCTGAATTGTCGCTGGCCACCGGCCGCCGCGCCGACCTCGTGGCGCTGACCCGGCAGGGCGACATCTGGATCATCGAGATCAAATCCTCGATCGAGGATTTCAAGGTCGACCGCAAATGGCCCGACTACCGGCTGCATTCCGACCGCTTCTTCTTCGCCACCCATCCCGGCGTGCCGGCGGAAATCTTCCCGGAAGAGTGCGGCTTCATCCTGTCCGACGGCTACGGCGCCGAAATCCTGCGCGACGCGCCGGAGCATCGCATGGCGGCGGCAACGCGCAAGGCGCTGATGCTGCGCATCGCGCGGGCCGGCGCGGCGCGGTTGCTGGCGGCGGAACTGGCTGGTGTGTCGGTGCCGGCGCTGGAGGGGGAGAGCGAATAGTTCGTTGTCCGCCCCTACTCCGTCTCGTCTCCCACCCCACCCGCAGCCGGCGCCATCAGCAGCACGGCGGCGCCGAGGATGGCGGCGATGAAGGAACCGGCAAGGATGCCGACCTTGACCGCGTCCTGCAGTGCGACATCGCCGGCGAAGGCGAGCAGGCCGATGAACAGGCTCATGGTGAAGCCGATGCCGCAGAGCAGCGAGATGCCGACCATATGCGACCAGCCGGCATGGGCCGGCAGATCGGCCAGGCCGAGCCTTATGGCAAGTGCGGAGGAGCCGAACACGCCGACCAGCTTGCCGACCACGAGGCCTGCAGCGACACCCAGCGTCAGTGGCTCGATCAGCGCGCCAAAGCTGAGGCCGGCGAGCGAAACGCCGGCATTGGCGAAGCCGAAGATGGGAATGACGAAGAACGGCACGATTTTGTGCAGGCCATGCTCGAGCCGATGCAGCGGCGAGTGGTCGAGGTCGTGGCCGATCCCGGCGGAGCGTTCGAGCGGAATGGTCAGCGCCAGCGCAACGCCGGCAAGCGTGGCGTGGACGCCCGATTTCAGCACCAGCACCCACAGGATGGCGCCGAGCACGAGATAGGGCACCAATGTCATCACCCGCATGCGGTTGAGCCCGATGAGCACCGCAATGACGGCGAAGGCGGCGCCGAGATAGGCCAGCGACAGGCCGCCGGTGTAGAAGATGGCGATGATGATGACGGCGCCGAGGTCGTCGATGATGGCGAGCGCGGTCAGGAAGACTTTCAGCGACGCCGGCACGCGGCTGCCGAGCAGCGACAGCACGCCAAGCGCGAAGGCGATGTCGGTGGCGGTCGGGATCGCCCAGCCGGAGAGGGCCGGTCCGTTGTTGCGGTTGATGGCGACATAGACCAGCGCCGGCACCAGCATGCCACCGGCTGCCGCGATGCCGGGCAGGACGCGGCGTGGCCAGGTCGACAGCTGGCCGTCCAGCATCTCGCGCTTGATCTCCAGCCCGACGAGCAGGAAGAACACCGCCATCAGCCCGTCATTGACCCAGTGCGAGACGCTGAGCGGGCCGAGATAGGCATGGAGAACGGAGAAATAGGTTTCGGCAAGCGGCGAATTGGCGACGATCAGCGCGAGCGCGGCGGCCACCATCAGGATGATGCCACCAGCCGCCTCGCTGTCGAGAAATTCGCGGAAAACGGAAACCGGCCGCTGCTTCAGATCCTGCATGTCGCCTCCGCTGCTCGCTCTCAGCGCGGCGCGCGCTTGGCCAATATCCGCTGCAACGTGCGGCGGTGCATGTTGAGCCGGCGCGCGGTTTCAGAGACGTTACGCTCGCACATTTCGTAGACGCGCTGGATATGCTCCCAGCGCACGCGGTCGGCTGACATCGGGTTTTCCGGCGGCGCGGCGCGCTCGCCCGAGGTGCGGGTCAGCGCCGCGAAGATGTCGTCGGCGTCGGCGGGCTTCGACAGATAATCGACGGCACCGAGCTTCACGGCGGTCACCGCGGTGGCGATGTTGCCGTAACCGGTCAGGATGATGGTGCGGGAATCCTCGCGCTTCTCGCGGATCGCGGCGACCACATCGAGGCCGTTGCCGTCGCCGAGCCGCATGTCGACCACGGCATAGGCCGGCGGATTGGCGCGCGCCTTGCCCACGGCCTCCTCGACGCTCTCGGCGGTCTCGACCACGAAGCCCCTGGTTTCCATGGCGCGGGCCAGACGGGTGAGGAACGGCTTGTCGTCATCGACGATCAGAAGCGAGGTGTCCTCGCCTTCAACCATTGCGCCAATATTTTCATCGCCTGTCATCGTCTTGAAATTCCTGCTGCCTTAATTTTACGCAGATATAGTTTTGCGCCGCTATTGTCCAATTTACGCAATGTCAAACATGGTGGCCGGGGCCGTTTCCGGGTTCAGGAAGACCGTTCTCGGCCACGAAATCTGCACCACGGCCCCTTCTCCCAGGCCGCTCGAATTGCGGAAATCGAGCGTGGCGCCCGAGCGTTCAAGCAGCGTCTTGGCGATGAATAGGCCAAGCCCCAGGCCACCGCCGGCTTCATTGCCCTGGCGCGTCGACATATAGGGTTCGCCGATGCGGTCGATGATCTCGGGCGGAAAACCGGGACCGTCATCGATGATCGAGAAGGTCACGGCGGCCTCATCCCAGCTCCAGCGCACGGTGACGCTTTTGCGGGCGAAATCGACGGCGTTTTCGACCAGATTGCCAAGGCCATAGATGACGCCCGGATTGCGGCGCCCGACCGGCTCCGGCCCGGTGCGCTCGCCCGGGCGAAGCTTGATCGAGATGCCGAAGTCGCGATGCGGCGCGGTGACCTCCTCGACCAGCGAGGTCAGCGGCAAGCGGGACAGATGCGCCTCGCCCTCCGACGACAGGCTGGTCAGGCGTTTGAGGATTTCGCGGCAGCGTTCGCTTTGCGAGCGCAGCAGCTTCACGTCTTCGCCGTATTTCGGATCGCTGCCGAGCGCCTTTTCCATTTCCTTGGCGACGAGCGTGATGGTGGCGAGCGGCGTGCCAAGCTCGTGCGCCGCCGCCGCCGCCAGGCCATCGAGCGCCGAAAGGTGCTGTTCGCGCTGCAGCACCAGTTCGGTGGCGGCAAGCGCATTGGCCAGAAGCCGCGCTTCGGCGGCCACCCGGAAGGCATAGATGGCGGTGAAGGCGATCGAAGAGAGCACCGCCATCCACATGCCGGCGACATAGATGAAGGGCATGGCCAGCGGCGCGCCTTCATACCAGGGCAAAGGCAGATGGATGAACACCAGCAAGGTCGCCGCGATCATCACCAGCCCGCCAAGGATGGAAGTCAGGCGCAGGGGCAGCGAGGTCGCCGAAATGACGACGGGCACGGTCATCAGCAGCGAGAACGGATTGGTCAGGCCGCCGGTCATGTAGAGCAGGCCTGCAAGCTGCAGGCTGTCGAAGATCAGGATGCCGAAGGCGGCAAACGGGGTAAGCCGGTGCGCGGCCGGAAAGCGGAAGGCCAGGAACAGGTTCATCCAGGCCGAACAGGCGATCAGCGCGAAGCACAGGCTGACCGGCAGCGGGAATTTCAAGCCATAGGCGACGACGAGCACCGCCACGCTCTGGCCGACAATGGCCAGCCAGCGCAGCCGGATCAGCGTGTTGAGGCGCAGCCGCTGGCTTTGCTGGAAATCGGGCGAACGCAAAACGTTGATCATGGAAATGGATTACAGCCGCGAGGCCAGGAACGCTAGGTCCGCTCCAATCCGATGGAGTCGGATTGGAGCCCTACTTCTGGTTTGAGCATGATCTTTTCCAAAAACCGGTTCCCACTTTTTGGGATCATGCTCGCGGCTTGGCGCGGGCGGTGGCGGCGGCGAGCAGCGGGTTTTCCGGCCAGACATGCTTGGGATAACGGCCGCGCATGTCGGCGCGCACATCGGTCCAGGAGCCGCGCCAGAAGCCGGGCAGGTCGCGTGTGGTCTGGATCGGCCGGTGCGCCGGCGACAACAGTTCAAGTGTCAGCGGCACCGTCCCATTGGCAATCGAGGGGTGGCGGTCCAAGCCAAACAATTCCTGCACGCGAACCGCCAGCACCGGCCATTCGCCGTCATAGCGGATCGGCACATGGCTGCCCGACGGGGCGTCGAAATGCGTCGGCGCCAGCGCCTCGACCTTGCGCTGCAAATCGTGCGGCACGAGCGAAGCGAGGCCGGCCGAGACAATGCCCGGACCGATGGCGGCAAACGAAGCCGCACCCGACAGGAACGGCAGCACCCAGTCGTCGAGGCGCTCGATCAGCGCTTCATCAGACATATCGGGCCAAGGTGCGCCGAGGCCGCGATGCAGCCAGGACAGCCGCTGGCGCAGCGTCTCGGCCTCCTTGCTCCAGCTCAGCAGCGACAGCCCGTGCTCGCGCAAGGCGTCTGCTATGGCGCGGTCGGCCTCGGCGCCGGAAGGAGCCGGCAGCATGCGTTCGGCCAGCGTGATGGCGCCGAGCCTAACCGTTTCGCGCACGCGCACGGCGCGGCGCTCGCGGTCGAAGCTCGTCTGCCGGCGTGTTTCGATCCGGTCGGCCAGCGTGGCGCGGATGTCGTCCTCGCCGATTGCCGCGGCAGCCGCTATGCGGGCATTCTGCGCCTTGCCCTGTAGGTCGGCAACGACCAGAAAGGCCTCGCCCGCCAGCGGGTCGGCGGCATCGAGCATGGCGCCTGAGCCATTGGCCAGCACGAAGCGCCCGCGCTCGCCGCGCGCCTTGGCGACGCGATCCGGCCAGGCGTGGATGAGCAGAAGACCCGCAGGGACAGCTCCACTGTTTTTTGTGCCGCCCACCTGCCTTGCCAGCCTCTCAGCCAATTGCCGTGCGGCGATGGCGCGCGGCGATCTTTCCCCGCGAAAGCGCATCAGCCGCCGTTCGAGGTCAGCGCCATCACCGCCAAGGCCGCGTTCGGTAAGCAACACGGCGAGCATGGCCGCCTCGAATGCATGGCCGCTCTTCGCAGCCTCGGCGACCATGTGCGCCAGTCGCACGGGCAGAGCGAGCTTGCGCATCGAGGCGCCCGCTTCGGTCAGGCGCCCGGTCTCGTCGATGGCATGGAGCGCGCGCAGCAGCACCCTTGCCTCGTTGAGCGCCGGGGTCGGCGGCGGATCGAGGAAGGCGAGCGCCGTCGGATCGCCGACACCGAAGGCGGCGCAGTCGAGCAGCAGGCCGGAGAGATCCGCTTCGAGGATTTCTGGCGGCGTAAAGGCGGGAAGTGCCGCCGTCTGCTCGGCGCGCCACAGCCGCATGGCGACGCCGGCTTGTGTGCGCCCGGCGCGACCGGCACGCTGGTCGGCCGAGGCCCTGCTGACGCGCACGGTTTCCAGCCGCGTCAGGCCGCTGGCCGGCTCATAGCGCGGCAGGCGCGAAAGGCCGGAATCGATGACGACGCGCACGCCGTCGATGGTGATGGAGGTCTCGGCAATCGAGGTCGCCAGCACCACCTTGCGGCGGCCCGCCTGCGCCGGCTTGATCGCCGCGTCCTGCGCCTTGCCGTCGAGCTGGCCATAGAGCGGGACGATGTCGGTGTCGGCGCCGACCTTGCCGGCCAGCCGTTCGGCAGTGCGCTCGATCTCGCGTTGGCCGGGCAGGAAGGCAAGCACGCTGCCGCCCTCGTCGGCAAGTGCGGCGCGGATCGCCTTGGCCATGGCATCCTCGATCGGGACACCGGCCGGCCGTTCGTCGTAACGGATGTCGACGGGGAAGGCACGGCCCTCGCTTTCGATCACTGGCGCGCCCGACAGGAGCTTGGCGACACGGGCGCCGTCGAGCGTCGCCGACATCACCAGCAGACGCAGGTCTGGTCGCAGCGCGCCCTGCACGTCGAGCGCCAGGGCCAGACCGAAATCGCCGTCGAGCGAGCGCTCGTGGAATTCGTCAAAGATCACTGCCGAGACACCGGGCAGTTCGGGATCATCGAGGATCATGCGCGCCAGCACGCCCTCGGTGACGACCAATATCCTGGTTTTCGCCGAAGTGCGGTTTTCCATGCGCATGGCGTAGCCGACCGTGGCGCCAGGCTCCTCATCCAGCAATTGCGCCATGCGGCGGGCGGCGGCGCGGGCAGCGAGCCGGCGCGGCTCAAGCAGCACGATCTTGCCCGCCCCCAGCCAGGATGCATCGAGCAGCGCCAGCGGCACCAGCGTCGTCTTGCCGGCACCGGGCGGCGCCACCAGCACGGCGCTGTTGCCAGCGCCAAGCGCTGCGCCCAGCGCCGGCAGCACGGCGGATACTGGGAGCTCCGGCAGGGATCTTGTCGTCATTGCGTCCGCATATCAGCGGTCATGGTCGCCGTGCAACCGGCGTCGGCTCAAAGTCTGGTCCGCGAAAAAGGGTTCCAGCGCACCGTGCCGAGCCGCACTTCTTCGCGCACCATGGTCAGCAGGCCGGCCCCACCGACGATCGCGAGGCCGACGAGCGACAGCCAGTCGGGGTATTCCTTGAAGAACAGCGCGCCGAGGATCACCGCCCAGACGATCTGCGAATAATGCGTCGGTGCGATCCGGTTGGCGGGCGCGTATTTGGCGGCGAGCAGCTGCATGAATTGTCCGCCCGCGGTGAAGGCGCCCGCCATCGCCAGCCAGACAAGCTGCATGGCATTCGGCAAGGTGAACGCGGTGGTGGCGACGCCGACGCCGTTGAACAGCAGGCCATAGCCGACAAGCACGCCGAGCATCGATGTGCGCTTCTCCTGCTGCGCGAGCGATCGCAGCAGGATGACGCTGGTGGCGGCGAGGAAAGCGTTCACGAAGGCGGCCAGATGGCCGAGGTTCAATTCGCGAAAGCCCGGCCGCACCACCAGCATCACCCCGGCAAAGCCTGCAAACACTGCCAGCCATCGCCAGGGGCCGACCTTTTCCTTCAGGATGACGGTCGACAGGATGGTGACCAGCAAGGGCGCCAGGAAGATCAAGGCGTAGACTTCGGCCAGCGGAATGTGCGTGAAGGCATAGACGCTGAGCACGCCGGAAGCGATGCCGGCCCAGGCTCGGGCCTGCACGGCCCATGGCCGCTTCATGCGCCAGAAATCGCGCCAGCGTTCACCCGCCGGGCGGGTGAAGAACAGGAAAAACCCGGCAAACAGGGTGGCGAAGAAGCCGATCTCGAAGACGCTGAACTGTCCGCCGAGGCTCTTGATAACGGCATCGCTGCCCGAATAGCTTGCATAGGCGATCAGGGCGAGCAGAATTCCGTTCGTCACGTTCCATTTCCGGGGAGAGAGTCGTTGAAAATACTGGCGCTCGGTGCGCATCCGGACGACATCGAGATCTTCATGTTCGGTACGATGGCCGCCTATGCGGCGCAAGGCGCAGAACTCACTTTTGCCGTGGCCACGGATGGTGCCAGGGGTGGCAAGAGCGATGCCACGGTTCTCGCCCGTGTCCGTCGTGAGGAAGCAATGGCGGCGGCCGCGCTGCTAGGTGCTGCGTCACGCTTCCTCGACTTTCCCGACGGCGAGCTGGTCGCCGATGCCGCGCTGATCGGCGCGCTGAAAACGCTGATCCGCGAGACCGGGCCGGAGCTGGTGATCACGCACGCGCCCAATGACTATCACGCCGACCATCGCGCGCTGTCGGACGGCGTGCGCATCGCGGCCTCGTTCGCGGTTCCGGTGCTGCATGCCGACACGATGGGCGGAACCGGATTCTCGCCGACGCACTATGTCGATGTTTCCGCCTACCGGGATATCAAGACGCAGGCGATCCGCGCGCACCGCTCGCAGCGGCCGGAGCAATATGTCGACAGGGCGCGCATCCAGAACGAATTTCGCGCCGGTCAATGCAACGCTGTCCCCGGTTCTCTGGCCGAGGCTTTTCGCTTTGAGCCGACATTTCCCTTCGCCGACATACGCGCCTTGCTGCCGCCCGCGCCGCCGGTCCGGCCGGTGGTGCCACAGACCAGCGTCATCGGCGAGGCCGACTGAGCGGCTGCCGGAGCAATCATCCGGCGGTCATTTCTCAACGATTTCAATCACCCGTTTCGTCATGTTGCGGCGCAGCGACGAATTCGCTTGCGTTGTTTAGTAAAAATTGCATCACTAAACAAATTACTAAACATCTGCCGCGCTCCGGCGCCGCCATGTTTGGGCCTCTGAGGAGAGAGGTTTAGGGCTCTTGAAACCGTCATCCGGGCGCGTTTCGCAAATGGGAGGAAGGCATGAAATCGAGCTTGAAAATGGCGTTGGGACTGGCCTCGGCGGTGGTTGCGTCGACAGCTGTCTCGAACGCCGCGCACGCTGAAGACCTGACGCTTTGCTGGGCCGCCTGGGACCCGGCCAACGCACTTGTCGAACTGTCCAAGGATTTTACCAAGGAGACCGGCATCGGCATGAAATTCGAGTTCGTGCCGTGGACCAACTATGCCGACCGCTTCCTCAACGAGCTGAACTCGCACGGCAAATTGTGCGACCTGATCATCGGCGACAGCCAGTGGATCGGCGGCGCGGCCGAGAACGGCCACTACGTCAAGCTGAACGACTTCTTCGACAAGGAGAAGATCAGCATGGACGACTTCGTGCCGGCAACCGTGGTCGGCTATTCGGAATGGCCGAAGAACACGCCGAACTACTGGGCGCTGCCGGCCATGGGCGACGTCGTCGGCTGGACCTATCGCAAGGACTGGTTCTCCAAGCCGGAACTGCAGAAGGAATTCAAGGAAAAGTACGGCTGGGATCTCGGCCCGCCGACCACCTTCGACCAGCTGAAGCAGATCGCCGAATTCTTCCAGAAGCGGCAGATCGACGGCAAGACCGTCTATGGCGCGTCGATCTACACCGAGCGTGGCTCGGAAGGCATCACCATGGGCGCCATGGACGTGCTCTACAGCTACGGCTTCCAGTACGAGAACCCGAAGAAGCCCTACGAGATGGAAGGCTTCGTCAATTCGGCAGACTCAGTCAAGGGCCTGGAATTCTACAAGTCGCTCTATGATTGCTGCACCCCTCCGGGCGCATCGAACAGCTACATGGGTGAAGGCGTCGATGCCTTCAAATCCGGTCAGGTGGCGATGCACATGAACTTCGCCTTCACCTGGCCGGGCCTGCAGAAGGACGAGAATGTCGGCGGCGACAAGATCGGCTACTTCGTCAATCCAAAGGGTCCCGGCGGCGCCCAGTTCGCGCAGCTCGGCGGCCAGGGTATTTCGGTGGTCTCCTATTCCGACAAGCAGGAATCGGCGCTGAAATACATCAAATGGTTCGCCAACAAGGATGTGCAGGCCAAGTGGTGGTCGCTCGGCGGTTACTCCTGCCTCAACGCAGTGGTGAAGGATCCGAAGTTCCCGGCCAGCCAGCCCTATGCGCAGACCTTCCTCGACTCGATGGCCATCGTGAAGGACTTCTGGGCCGAGCCAAGCTACGCGCCGCTGCTGCAGGCGTCGCAGAAGCGCTTCCACGACTATGTCGTCGCCGGCCAGGGCTCCGCCAAGGATGCACTTGACGGCCTGGTCAAGGACTGGACCCAGGTGTTCCAGGATGACGGCAAGATGTAACCGGCTCCTCCCGAGCTAGGACCCAGAGCCGGATGATTTCGGGTCGAACAGACCTGAAATCATCCGCTCCGGACCAAAGAGAGAGTGAGCATGATGTCGTCCGCAAACCGCGTCACACTTTTCGGCATCATGCTCTCGGTCCCGTGCCACCCTTGGCACGGGACGCAGTTCAGATAAATTCCATCACAGAGACGACCCAAGTGACCGAAGCAGGACTGACCATGCTCAATCGGACCGCGGAGAACGTTGCCCGGGCGACCCCGGAACCGTTGGCCCGCAAAGTCCGGGGCATCAGCGACAAGGGCCTCGCCTGGCTGTTCATCTCGCCGACGATCCTGTTGCTGCTTGCCATCAACATCTTCCCGCTGTTCTGGGCGATCTATCTGTCGTTCACCAATTACCGGGCCAACCGGCCGAACGAAGTGGTGAAGAACCTCGGCTTTGCCAACTACCAGCGCATTCTCGGCGATCAGGACATCTGGATCGCCATGCAGACGACGGCGCATTTCGTGTTCTGGACGATCCTGTTGCAGACGCTGATCGGCTTCACGCTGGCCTGGCTGATCGACCGAAAATTCCGCGGCCACGCCTTCTGGACGACGCTGATCCTGGTGCCGATGATGCTGTCGCCGGCGGTGGTCGGCAATTTCTGGCGCTTCCTCTATGAGCCGCAGATCGGCCTGTTCTCTTATGTCATTTCGTTCGTCAGCGGCATTCCACCGACAAGCATCCAGATGCTCTCCAACGTGTCGCTGGCGCCGTGGTCGATCATCATCGTCGACACCTGGATGTGGACGCCCTACGTGATGCTGATCTGCCTGGCAGGACTGCGCTCGATCCCCGAATATATCTATGAGGCGGCCGAAGTCGACCGCGCCTCCAACTGGCGGCAGTTCTGGTCGATCACCCTGCCGATGGCGCTGCCCTTCATCATGCTGGCGGTGCTGTTTCGCGGCATCGAGAACTTCAAGATGTTCGACATGGTCAACCTGCTGACCGGCGGCGGCCCGGGCTCGACCACGGAGGTCGCCTCGATCACGCTGAAGCGGCAGGCGTTCGAGAGTTGGCGCACCGGCTATTCCTCGGCCTTCGCCATCATCCTGTTCGTCGCGGTGTTCGGCCTCGCCAACATCTACGTCAAGGCGCTCAACAAGGTGAAGCAGAGATGAGCCTGACCACAGCCCACTCGGTCGTCGCCCCTTCGGCCAACTCGAAGCGCATCGCCGGCGCGATCATCATCGCCTACGCGCTGATTTCGATCGTGCCGCTTTTGTGGATCTTCGCCACCAGCTTCAAGACGCCGCCGGATTCGATCGCCTATCCGCCGAAGCTGCTGTTCCAGCCGAGTCTCGAAGGCTATTGCAATTTGTTCACGACGCGGACGAGGCAGACGCCGGAATACATCAACTCACTCGGCCCGGCGACCGGCTTCTGCGACGAGACCACGCGCAAGCGCAACATGGTGATCGCCGGCCCGTCCAACTTCCTGCCGCGCTTCGTCAACTCGCTGATCATCGCCTTCGGCTCGACCTTCTGCGCGGTCTTCCTCGGCACGCTGTCGGCGTACGGTTTCTCGCGCTTCAAGGTGCCGCTGGCCGACGACCTTCTGTTCTTCATCCTGTCGACGCGCTTCATGCCGCCGATCGCGGTCGCGATTCCCATCTACCTGATGTACCGCGAGCTCGGCCTGTCGGACACGGCGCTCGGCATGATCCTGCTCTACACCGCGGTCAACGTGTCGCTGGCGGTGTGGCTCTTGAAAGGCTTCATCGACGAGATCCCGCGCGAATATGAGGAAGCGGCAATGATCGACGGCTATACGCGGCTTCAGGCGTTCTGGCGCACGGTTTTGCCGCAAGCCACCACCGGCATTGCCGCGACCGCCATCTTCTGCCTGATCTTCGCCTGGAACGAATATGCCTTCGCCGCGCTGCTGACCTCGGGTACGGCGCAGACCGCGCCACCTTTCATCCCGACCATCATCGGCGAGGGCGGCCAGGACTGGCCGGCGGTTGCGGCCGGCACGACGATCTTCCTGGTGCCGATCCTGGTTTTCACCATCCTGCTTCGCAAGCAATTGCTGCGCGGCATCACCTTCGGTGCGGTGCGCAAATGAGCATGACCAATCCTGTGAAACGCAAATCGCGCTGGCCGGTCTGGGCCCGGCGCGGCCTGATGGAAAACATCGCGACGGCGCTGATCGCCATCGGTTTCCTGATGCTGTTCCAGCCCTTCGCGCTGTCGCTCTACACCTATTCCTTCATCACCATGCTTGCTGGCACCGTGATGTTCATCATCGTCTCGAAATTCCCGGAATAGTCATGGCCGAGATCCGCGTTCAACACCTGAGAAAGGCCTTCGGCGATTTCGTCGCCGTGCAGGATTCCAACTTTGTCGTCGAGGATGGCGAGTTCTTCGTCATGCTCGGGCCATCGGGCTGCGGCAAGACGACGACCTTACGCATGATCGCCGGGCTCGAACTGCCGACGGGCGGCGAGATCTTGCTCGGCGGCGACGACGTCACCATGCTGCGGGCACGCGAGCGCGACATCGCTTTCGTCTTCCAGCTGTTCGCGCTCTATCCGCACATGAATGTGCGCAAGAACATCGGCTTTCCGCTTTTGGCACAAGGCATGCCGTCGGCCGAAATCCGCACCCGCGTCGAAGAGACGGCGAAGCTTTTGCGCATCGACCATCTGCTCAACAAATCCGTCTCCGGCCTTGCCGGCGGCGACCGCCAGCGCGTGGCGCTCGGCCGCGCCATCGTGCGGCGGCCAAAGTGCTTCCTGATGGACGAGCCGCTCGGCACGCTCGATACCGAATTCCGCGATCTGATGGTCCACGAACTGCGTGAGCTGCACAACCGCATCCACGCCACCACGGTCTATGTCACGCATGACCAGATGGAAGCGATGTCGATGGCCGACAAGATCGCTGTCATGAACCACGGCGTCATCGAACAGTTCGGCACGCCACGTGAGATCTATGACCGTCCCGCGACCATGTTCGTCGCCGACTTCATCGGCTCGCCGCCAATGAACTTTTTGGGCTTCGGCGGCGGGCTCGCCAAGGGCGCGAAGGAGATTGTCGTCCAGGGCGCGAAAGTCACGGTGCCTGAGGTGCGCGAGGATATTGCGCCGGCCGACATGGCACTCGGCATCCGGCCCGAACACATCCGCTTCGATGACGCCTCGAAGCTGCGCGGCGCGATCTACGGCACCGAATATCTCGGCACCACGCAGATCGTCGCAGTGGAAACGGCGGACGGCATCATCAAGGCGCGCGTGCCGGCCGAAATCCGGCTCAATGCCGGCGACCATGTCGGCCTGGCATTGAACAGCGCGCGGCTGTCGCTGTTCGACAAGGGATCGGGCCGCGCGGTGCGAACCGCCGTCCACGATACCGCCTCTCAGGGGAGAGCGCAGCATGGCTGACGTGCACATCAAGAACGTGACCAAGAGCTTTGGCGAGCAGGTCGCCGTCAACGGTCTCGACCTGCATATTGCGGACGGCGAGTTCGTCGTGCTGCTCGGGCCGACAGGCGCCGGCAAGACGACGACGCTGCGGCTGATCGCCGGGCTGGAGCGGCCGGACAGCGGCACGATCGAAATCGGCGGCCACAATGCGACGACACTATCGCCGGCGGAGCGCGACACCGCTTTCGTGTTCCAGCAATATTCGCTCTATCCGCATCTGTCGGTGTTCGACAATCTTGCCTTCCCGCTGCGCTCGCCGGCGCGGAAAATACCGGAAGACCAGATCCGCCGGCGCGTCGAGGAAGTGGCGAAGATGGTGCGCATCCATCACAAGCTCGCCAACCGCTCGACCAAGCTGTCGGGCGGCGAAATGCAGCGCGTCGCCATCGGCCGTGCCCTGGTGCGCAAGCCTTCGATCTATCTGATGGACGAACCGCTCTCGTCGCTCGATGCCAAGCTGCGGGCGGATCTGCGGCTTGAATTGAAGCGCATTCAAACCGAGCTCGGCGCCACCATGCTTTACGTCACGCACGACCAGATCGAGGCGATGACGATGGCCGACCGCATCGGTATCCTCGCCGACGGCGTGCTGGTGCAGATCGGGTCGCCGCGGACGATCTATTCCGAGCCGGCAAACCTGCATGTCGCCGCAAGGCTCGGCCAGCCGGCGATCAATCTTCTGCCGACCGGGTTGCTGCCTGATGGCGGCGCACCGACTGGCACCAAGACGATCGGCGCGCGCACGGAACATCTGGCGATCGAGAAGGCCAGGAATGGTCACGCCGACGGCGTCGTCGACTGGGTCGAGCATCTCGGCGACCAGAACCACCTGCATGTGACAGTGGGGCCGAAGAAACTGGTGACGCTGACCGATCCCGACACCGATCTGGCGCAAGGCGACAAAGTGGTGATCCGCTACCGCTCGCCGCTCTATTTCGGTGCCGACGGACAACGACTGATGTGAATGATTTTCGGCGTTCCCGCCAAGGGTTCAAACGCCGGCTTGTGATTGACGATCGCGAATACGGGACGAATTCGATGAAGCACTTTTTCAACCGCCGGGAAACGATCGTCACCGAGGCGCTGGACGGTCTGTTGCGGACCATTGGCTCAGGCGATCTCGCGCGCCTCGACGGCTATCCCGAGATCAAGGTCGTGCTGCGCGCCGATTGGGACAAGACGAAGGTCAGCGTCGTTTCCGGCGGTGGCGCCGGGCACGAACCATCGCATGCCGGCTTTGTCGGCAAGGGAATGCTGACGGCGGCGGTTTCGGGTGAGATCTTTGCCTCGCCAAGCGTCGAAGCGGTGCTGGCGGCCATACGCGCGGTCACCGGCCCGGCCGGCTGCCTGCTGATCGTCAAGAACTACACCGGCGACCGTCTCAATTTCGGTCTGGCTGCCGAGAAGGCGCGCGCCGAGGGCTTTCGCGTCGAGATGGTGATCGTCGCCGACGACATAGCTTTGCCGGATATCAACCAGCCGCGCGGCGTTGCCGGCACGCTGTTCGTACACAAGATCGCTGGCCACCTTTCAGAAGCTGGCCACGATCTGGCTGATATCGCGACGACCGCTCGCGCGGCGGCGAAGGACATCGTTTCGCTCGGCATGTCGCTGTCGTCCTGCTCCATCCCCGGCCAGCCGCATGAGGACAGGTTCGGCGCGGACGACGGTGAACTTGGCCTTGGCATTCATGGCGAGCCTGGCGTCGAGCGGATTGCCTTGCAAAGCGTCGACAGGCTGGTCGCGATCATGGCGGACCGCCTGGCCGCGCGGCTCGACGCGGGAGCTAGCCATGCCCTGCTGATCAACAATCTCGGTTCGGTGCCGCCGCTCGAAATGTCGCTGGTTGCCAATGCGGTACTGGCCTCGCCGCTGGCCAAGACCGTCAAGCTGGCGATCGGTCCCGGACCGCTGATGACGGCGCTCAACATGAACGGCTTCTCGCTGTCGCTGATCCGGCTCGATGCCGCGCGTGAAGAAGCGCTGCTAGCGCCGGTCGGCCCACACGCCTGGATGCCGGCAAAGCCGGTCGCGGCGCCTGCCATCGTGCCGATGACGAAAGCAGCCGGACAAATCGCGGCACGCAAGCCCAGCCAGGATGCCGGCACCAGGCACTTGATCGTCACGGTCTGCGAAAGACTGATCTCACTCGAAGCGACGTTGAACGGTCTCGACGCCAAGGCGGGCGACGGCGACACCGGCTCGACGGTGGCGACCGGTGCGCGCAGCGTCCTCGAGCGGCTCGATACGCTGCCGCTGGCCAGCCCCGCGGCGGCGCTCGGCGCAATAGGCGACATACTGAGCGCATCGATGGGCGGCTCCAGCGGGGTGCTGCTGTCGATCTTCTTCACGGCCGCGGCGCAGGCCCTGGACAGCGGTGCTGATGTGGCCAAGGCGCTGCTCGCCGGGCTCGAGCGGATGACTTTCTATGGCGGCGCAAAAATTGGCGATCGCACGATGGTCGATGCGCTGGAGCCGGCTCTGAAAGCGCTCGACGCCAACGGGCTGGAAGAAGCAGCGGCGGCGGCTCAGCGTGGTGCCGAGGCCACGGCCGCCATGGAGAAGGCAAAAGCCGGACGGTCGGCCTATGTCGGCACCAAATTGCAAGGCGTCGTCGACCCTGGCGCCCATGCGGTGGCCGAGGTGTTCGCGGCCGCCGCCACGCTGCTGGTCTCGGCCTGACGCATGCACCAGTTGTCGAATGACCGTTCTTTCGCTACTGCCGGCAGACTGGAAACCGGGAACTTGGGCGATATGGCGGCGTTGAACCTTGCCAGGTTGATCACGGTGGCCGCCGATACGATTGCCGCTCACGCCGAGGAATTGACGGCGCTCGACCAGGCGATCGGCGACGGCGACCATGGGCTGAACATGACGCGCGGCTTCGAAGCCGTGCGGGCAGAGGCCGACGCGTTCGCTGCCAGACCCTTGCCCGACGCCCTGAAAGCGATCGGCACCAAGCTGGTGATGACGGTGGGCGGTGCCTCCGGCCCGCTGTTCGGCACCCTGTTCATGGCGCTTGGCAAGGAGATTTCCGCGGAGCCCGACCGTGCCAATTTGACGACTGCCTTCGGCAAGGCGATCGAAGCGGTGGCCGCGCGCGGCAAGTCGCAAGTCGGACAGAAGACTATGCTCGATGTGCTGCAGCCGGTACATGATGCCTTGGTCGGGGACAAGACGGCGGCGGAAATCGCCGACATCGCCGACGCTGCCGCCGAGGCGACCGTGCCGATGAAGGCGTTGCGCGGCCGCGCCTCGTTTCTTGGCGACCGCTCTATCGGCCATATGGATGCCGGCGCGCGCTCGACCGCGCTGCTGGTGCGCACCGTGGGGCAAGCGATCGGGGACGACGCATGAGCAATGTCGGGATCGTGATCGTGTCGCATTCGCCGCTGGTCGCGGAAGGCACGGCCGACATGGTACGCCAGATGGTGGGCGACGAAGTGCCGCTTGCATGGTGCGGCGGAAACGGTCATGGCGGGCTCGGCACCAATGTCGAGGCGATCATGGGCGCCATCGACAGAGCGTGGTCGGAAGCCGGTGTGGCCATCCTTGTCGATCTCGGCGGCGCCGAGACGAACAGCGAAATGGCGGTGGAAATGATCGGCGAGCCGCGCTCGCAGAAGATCATCGTCTGCAACGCGCCGATCGTCGAGGGCGCGGTGATGGCCGCGACCGAGGCATCCGGCGGTGCTTCGCTGAAGGAAGTGGTGGCGACGGCGCACGAATTGTCGCCGTCGTGAGTGAACGGGATTCTTGAGATGTCCGCAGCCGCCGAAGCGACCGTCCTGATCACCCACGATGTGGGCCTGCATGCGCGTCCTTCGGTGAAGTTCACCAAGCTGGCCAAGACTTTTGCCGCCGACGTGGAAATCGCGCTTGCCGCCAACGGGCCATGGTTCGACGCCAAGAGCATCGTCAAGGTGATGGCGGCGAAGGCGCCGAAGGGCACGGTGCTGCACATCAGGGCCAGCGGCGACGGCGCCGAGGACGCAGTCAGCGCGCTGATAGACCTGGTGCAGCGCGATTTCGACGAGGACGCCGGTCATGTCCGCTCGGCGTGACGCTGGCGCGCTTCTTCGCCGGCCCACAAGGAATGCGGGCCATGCGGATTGAGGGTGTTCCGGCCTCGGCCGGCTATGCCGAAGGACCGCTGTTCGACCTCGACCGGCCGCCGGCCGTCTATGCAGGCAAGGCCACCGCAGCGGAAGAGAAGACATCGCTGGAAGCCGCGATCGGCAAGGCGGTAAACCGGCTTTCGGCAATGGTCGAAACCGCCGACAGCGACGCCGCCGGCATACTCGAATTCCACATCGCCATGCTGGAAGACGACGCGCTGAGCGGACCGGCTTTCGCGTCTATCGCGTCCGGGCGAGCCGCCGACACGGCCTGGCGGCAGGCACTCGATGCCGAGATCGCCGGCTACGAGGCCTCGGACCAGGACTATTTTCGCGCCCGCGCCACGGATTTGCGCGATATCAGGGACCAGGTGCTGCGTGTCCTGACCGAGGACGGCGGCAGCACAGCGCCTGCCGGCGCCATCCTCTGCGGCGAAGACATCGCGCCGACGCGCTTTCTCGAAACCGACTGGAGCAGCGGCGGCGGCATCGCGCTGAAGGCGGGCAGTACGGCCAGCCATGTCGCCATGCTGGCGCGCTCGCGTGGCGTGCCGATGGTCGTGGGGCTGCGCGAACCCCTTGCCAGTCTCGCAGGCACAGCGCTGCTCGACGCCGAGCACGGCAGTATCGTTGTGGCGCCCTCGCCGGCCGAGATCGGCTCGTTCCGGCAATCGTCCTCTTCCTTCGCCGCCCGCCAGGGCAAGGCGCGAACCTATCTGGCGCGGCCGGCGATGACCAAGTCCGGCACGGCGGTGCGCGTGCAGGTCAACATCGCCGACCCATCCGACGTTGACGGCATCGATATCGCAACCTGCGACGGTGTCGGCCTGATGCGCACCGAATTCCTGTTCGGCAAGACATTGCCGGATGAGGAGACGCAGTATCGCGCCTATCGCAAGGTGCTGGAATGGGCCGGCGAAAAACCGGTGACGATCCGCACCGTCGATGCCGGCGGCGACAAGCCGGTGCCGGGCTTTACCGTCGAGGAAGGCAATCCGTTCCTCGGGCTGCGCGGCATCAGGCTGTCACTGGCGCGGCTCGACATTTTTCGCGTACAGATCAGGGCATTGCTGCGCGCCGCGCCGCACGGCAATCTCAAGGTCATGTTTCCGATGATCGCCGTCGCCGACGAGTATGAACGCTCAACCGCCTTGTTTGCGGAGGAGCAGACGGCGCTTGTGGCGCGCGGCGTCGCACACAAGATGCCGCCGCTCGGCATCATGGTCGAGGTGCCGTCGGTGGCCATCGCTCCGGAGGCGTTCGCCGGCGTCGCCTTCTTCTCGATCGGCTCCAACGATTTGACGCAATATGTGATGGCGGCGGCGCGGGACAATGCCGCAGTGGCGCACCTCAATTCAGTTCGCCATCCGGCGGTGCTGCGACTGATCGGTTCGGTCACGGCCTTTGGGCAGGAGAATGGCATTCCCGTCAGCCTGTGCGGCGATGCCGGCGGCGATCCGGCTGCGATACCGGCGCTGCTCAAAGCCGGCCTGCGCGATCTGTCCGTCGCGCCGGCACAACTCGCCATGGCCAAGGCGGCCATTTCAGATGTTTCGGTCTAGGGCTGGCATGGTCGACATCAAACCCGAACCCGGTTCCGAAGAGGCGATCCGCGCCTACAAGACCATCCTGTCGCAGGTCATCGACCAGCGCCCGTCCGGCATGCGCCAGCGCCTTGCCGACGCGCTTGGCAAGCACCGCAGCTTCGTCACGCAGATCTCCAGCCCGGCCTATACGATCCCTATCCCGTCAAAGCATCTGCCTTCGATCTTTTCCGTCTGCCATTTCAGCCCGGCCGAGCGGGATCAGTTCCTCGCCGCCTACCATCAGGCGCATCCGGGAAAAATGTCGATCGCCGCCGGCATGCGCAAGACGCGGCATGTGTCGCTTGTCGTGCCAGATTTCGGCGACGACAAGCAGAACGCGGCGCTCGACCGGGCGATCAACGAATTCATCCAGAAGATCACCAGCATCGCCGGCAAGGGTGGCGGCTGACCATTTGTTGCCGGGCTGTTTGGGAGGACGCCATGAAGAAATTTATGAACGCGGTGGACACGGTGCTGACCGAGAGCCTTGACGGTTTCGTCGCGGCCCATGCCGATATCCTCATGCTTGGCGACGAGCACAAATTCGTGCGCCGCAGGACCTTGCGGCCGGGCAAGGTGGCGCTGATTTCGGGCGGCGGCTCGGGCCATGAGCCGCTGCATGGCGGCTTTGTCGGCCATGGCATGCTGGATGCCGCCTGCCCCGGCCAGGTGTTCACCTCGCCGACACCCGACCAGATGCTGGCGGCGGCGCAGGCCGTCGACAGCGGCGCCGGCTGCCTGTTCATCGTCAAGAACTACGAGGGCGATGTGATGAACTTCGACATGGCGGCCGAAATGTCGGAAGGCATCCTGCAAGTGGTGACCAATGACGACGTCGCCGTCGAGAATTCGTCCTATACGACCGGCCGGCGCGGCGTCGCCGGCACGCTGGTGGTGGAAAAGATTGTCGGCGCGGCGGCCGAGCATGGCCTGGCCCTCAAGCCGTTGAAGGTGCTGGGCGACCGCGTCAACGCCGCCACCCGCTCGATGGGTGTGGCACTGACCAGCGGCACCGTGCCGGCCGCCGGCAAACCGACCTTCGACATCGGCGACGGCGAGATGGAATTCGGCGTCGGCATCCATGGCGAACCCGGCCGCCGCCGCGACACGTTGAAGAGCGCTGACGCGATCGCCGAGGAGATCTGCGCCTCGATCCTGGGCGATCTGGGCGACAGAGCGAAAGGCCCGGCGCTGCTGTTCGTCAATGGCTTCGGCGGCACGCCGCTGATGGAGCTCTATCTGATGTATAACAGCGCGCGAAAAATTTTCGAGACGCGCGGCGTGACGATAGCCCGCTCGCTGGTCGGCAGCTATGTCACTTCGCTCGACATGGCCGGCTGCTCGATCACGCTGACCATGCTCGATGACGAGATGACCGGCTGGTGGGATGCGCCCGTCCACACGGCGGCATTGCGCTGGGGCATGTGACGCTGGCTTCGGTCGCGCTTTTCTGCAACCATTCCGGACAATCCACGCAACATTTGTCCGGTTGATGCTGCCATCCCTCACCTCCGCCGAAGAAAAACTGCTGGTGCGCTTTGCCGATCCGGAGGCTGCGGCAGTTGGCGAAGAATTGTCGGCAAAGGCTCTGTCGGCGCTGCTCGACAATGCCGAATTCCACGGCGTCCTGCCGATCATGCTGCGCAAATTGCAGGAGCGTGGCGACGCGCGTCTGCCGCCGGACGCCGGCTTGCGGGCGAAGCTGGACGATTTGCGCGACAAGGCGACGATCGCCACCGGCCAATCGATGCTGCTGCAATATCATGGCGACCGCATCATGAAGGGGATGGCGGCGCAAGGCATTCCGGCGCGGATCGTTAAAGGGCCGGTCTTCGCGCGGAAGCTCTACCGCAACGTATCCGACAGGCCGTTCACCGACATCGACATTCTCGTCGAGCCCGCCAACCTTGCGCGCGCAAACCAGGTGATCGCTGCATGCGGCTTCGATCTCGGCAGCGATGAGGCCGAATCTTACCAATTGCAGGAGTTCAAATGGCTGGAAAAGGAGAATTCCAGCCTGCTGGTCGAGCTGCATGGCGACCTGGTGCACGACACCGGCATGCGGCGGCGCCTGTCGCTGGGTTTCCGCGAACTGGGCATTATCGACGGCGACGCAACGGACACGCCGGCGGCGCTTTTGACGATCGCCATCGTGCACGCCGCCGGCGGCCACAAATTCCATCGCCTGCAGCTTTGCGTCGATGTGCTGCAAGGGGTGCGGGCGCTGCAATCGGCCGAATCGGAAACCCGCCTGCTCGAAGCCGCCCGCATGACAGGCATCGAGCTCGAACTGGCGATCGTGCTCAATGTGACCGGCCAGTTGTTCGGTGAGCGCCGAGCGCTTGAACTCGCCGGACGGATCAAGCCCGACCTCTCTATACGGCTGGCCAAGCGGCTGATCACCACGAACACCCTGCTCAGGGTCAATTCCAGGGAGAAGATCGGCTCGCGCCTGCGCCGTGATGCCTTCCGCTGGATCCAGCGGCTGGCCAAGGCCAGGCCGTACGTCGCTTGAAGTGGCCGTTAATCCGCTGATGTCAACGTGGCGATGATCAGCGGTGCCGCGTCGGCAGGGCGTGCGCCCACCTCCAGCGTGAAAGTCGGCACCGACGACACCAGTCTGCCGATCGTCGCCAGCCGGCGCTTCTGCGACGGCAGCAGGCCGGTCAAGCCGGTGCGGACATTGTCTATCGCCAGCGCCACCATCGCGTCGGTTCGGGCCATGGGCACGAGCCGGGTTTCGCTGTCTGCGGACCGCGCCAGGTGCAGCAGTGCCGCCACCGGCCTGGCGGCAGGGCTTTCGATGCGGACGATCTCGCTCAACCTCTCCAGCGAGACGGCCTGTTCGCCGTTGCGATCCCACGACGGGCCAAGGCATGGCGACACCTGCGGGATCATTTCGGCGGTCTTCTGGTGGATCTTGACGTGGCGCGGCAGCCCCCAGGCCAGGGGCTTGTCCGAAGCCAGATCCAGGATCATGGCATCGTCGGAGCACAGACCGAAGCCCTGGGTCGCCAGCGCCAGCGACGTCGTGGTCTTGCCGGTGCCGCTCGGCGCGTGGATCAGGACGAGAGCATCGTGGCCAGGCAGCGTCAGCCCGGCCGTGTGCAGCATATGCTGGCCGCCGGCGTCGAGTGCGGCGTCCAGCACCAGCATCGATGGCGTCCAGGCCGCTTTCGCGCCGGGGCGAACCCTGAGTTCAGCCCAACCGTCCTCGTCATTGATGGCAACGGTCTGACGCTCGGGAAAGACAATATGGATGGTGCCGCCGTCGGCGAGCATCCGGCAGTAGCCGTCCTCGGGTATCTCGCCGTCGAAGACAAGGGATCCGCCGGGTGCCTCGTCCAGGACATCCGCCTCGTTGATATCGAGGCGAAAATCCGGCTCGACGCCTTCGATACGCAGGATGCCCAGCATCCTGTCGAACTCCTGCCACAGCTCGGGGCGCTCGGCCGATATGCCGAGGACCTGGCCGTTGAGGCCATAGTACACTGAAGGCCTGGTCAAGCGGGGCGCACCTTTGAGGCATCGGCATGGTGGCGATAGATCTCGACCATGCCCGGAAGGCTGTCACTGACCACCGGCCTGCCGTCGAGGCAGACCCAGCAATGCGCCGAAACGCGTGGCGTCTGCAGCGACTTCGGATCGACGCCGAAACGCAGTTCGGGATCGAAGCCGGCGAGGCGCAGGAAACGATGGCCGAGGAGGCCTTCCCTTAGGCACCTGCGGTCGCGCATCAGCCAGGGATGGCGCACGGTGCGGTTGACGCGGGCGACGATGTAGGCGGCCGGCAGGCCGCGATAGGGCGTCGAGGAGGCAAGCGGAGCCCATTTCAGCACGTCTTCGAAGCTACGCCCGGCAATCAAGGCCGGCATCAGCCGCGCACTTGCCCAGAGATGGCAGCGAAACAGGGCACGCAGGAGCGGACCGTCAGCCATCAAGCGCGCCCCTCAGCCATCAAGCACCTGGGGCCGTGAGGATACCTTCCGAGACAAGGTCGGCGGCCAATGCCGCCATGTCCTCGTCGAGCGTATCCTTGTCGACCTCGAACTCCGCGCAAAGCAGGCCGACGATCTGATCGAAACTGCGCGCACCATCCACCTTGTCGAGAAAGGCTTCGGTCGTGCCGTTGCAGGTGTAGAGTTGGCCGCTGCGCGCCAGAAGCACGACGGCACCATCGCCGACATGCTGGACCGAGGCGTCGTCCGCCAGTCGTAAAATCGTTCCAGAGGCAATTTCCATCCCGTACCCCCAACAAGCCATATAAAACCCCAAAATGAGATAGCGCGGTGGTGGGGCGCTGTCTATCGACCGGCCGGGGAGATGGCGTCTCGGCTCGTACGGCTTTGCATCTTCGCAGGGTGTTTGCCCAGTTGAAAAGTCGCATTCAAGTGCCTGCTCGAGTCCGAAATCGTCCCAGAAATAGTCGTCAACGCTAGATGACAAGCAGGTGAACTGGCCGGCAGGGCCGTTGCATTTCTTCCCCTAAGTAAGGTAAGGACTCCCGGGGTTTTGGGGAGATAGCGTATGCGTTACAACTGGGAGCGGGCTCCGACGACTTTCGAACGTCATCGAAAAGCCCTGGCGGCAGCCATTTTGATCTTCGGCGGCGTAGGCCTCATGCTTGTGGCCCTGCCGATCTAGCTAAATCGAATTTTGTCCAATGAATACCGTTTGTTAGGCGGCTATCGGTCGACCTCTCAGCGAGGCTGTCCGGTCACGGCAATGAAGCGGCGGTCGCGCCCCTCAAAGCCCTGGCTGAAGCGCTGGACCAGCACGACAATCACCGCCGGTTTGCCGGAAGGTGCGTATTCGTAGAATTCCGACAGGCTGTAAGAGGTTGGGCAGTTTCTCGAGCCCGGCACGGCCTTGTCTTCATGCAGGGTCTTGAACGGCTTGCCGTCCTGTCCCTATAGCGTCAGCCGGCAGCCGAGGCGCCGGCATCGAGCTCACCATATTGCTCGAAGGCGAAAGTGCTGCCGTCGGGCGAGAAACCGATGATGTGCCTTGCCGCGGTGTCTCCGGCCAGAGCGGGCGCGGTGGAGATCGCGAGCACTGCGCCGATCGTCAGCGCAAACACCGGTTTTGCCATGATCGACACTGGATGGCGCATTGTTCAGATCCTCCCCGGAGAGGACTTCACTTCACGACACGGCACGCCAGGGGTCAAGGCGGGACCGGTTCAGACGAAAATCGGGGAAGACAGCGCCGGAAAAAACAGCTTAGGCTGTTTGCAAAGACGGCAAATGGTTCCTGGGGAGGTTACGGATGGCTTCACGCTATCACGAGGTCTATGACGGCTGGAAACGCGACCCGGAGCAATTCTGGGCGGACGCGGCCGGCGCCATCGACTGGTATTCGCCCTGGGACAAGGTGTTCGATGCCGCTGCCGGCGTCTACGGCCGCTGGTTCACCGGCGCGACCTGCAACACCTGCTATAACGCCATCGACCGGCATGTCGCCGGCGGGCGCGCCGACCAGATCGCGCTGATCTACGACAGTGCCATCACCGGAACGGTGAAAAAGTTCACCTATGCCGAGCTGAAACGCGAGGTGGTAGCGCTGACCTCGGTGCTGAAAAACCGGGGCATCGCAAAGGGCGACCGCGTCATCATCTACATGCCGATGGTGGCCGAGGCGGCCATCGCCATGCTCGCCTGCGCCCGCATCGGCGCGGTGCATTCGGTCGTCTTCGGCGGCTTTGCCTCGCATGAATTGGCCACCCGCATCGACGACGCCAAACCGAAGCTGATCATCTCGGCCTCCTGTGGCCTGGAGCCCGGCCGGATCGTTCCCTACAAGCCGCTGCTCGACAGGGCGATCGAGATGTCCCGCCACAAGCCGGACGCCTGCCTGATCCTGCAGCGCGACCAGCTGCGCTGCGACCTGAAGGACCATTTCGACATCGACTATGCCGATGCCGTTGCGCGCGAGCGCGCGGCTGGCGCCAATGTCGACTGCGTGCCGGTGCTCGCCACCGATCCGCTCTACATCATCTACACCTCAGGCACGACCGGCCAACCCAAGGGCATCGTGCGCGACAATGGCGGCCACATGGTCGCGCTGAAATGGACGATGGAAAACGAGTTCGGCGTCAAGCCGGGCGAAGTGTTCTGGGCGGCGTCCGATGTCGGCTGGGTGGTCGGCCATTCCTACATCGTCTACGGCCCGCTGCTGCATGGCTGCACCAGCATCCTGTTTGAAGGCAAACCGATCGGCACGCCGGATGCCGGCACCTACTGGCGGGTCATCTCGGACCATGGCGTGGTCGCACTGTTCACCGCGCCGACGGCCTTCCGGGCGATCAAGGGGCAGGACCCCAAGGGCGAGTTCGTTCCCAGATACGATCTGTCGAAATTCCGCACGCTGTTCCTCGCTGGCGAGCGCGCCGACCCGGAAACCATCAAATGGGCGGAGCAGAAGCTCAACGTGCCGGTGGTCGACCATTGGTGGCAGACCGAGACCGGCTCGCCGATGACCATCAACCCGGCCGGGCTTGGCCTGTTGCCGGTGAAATACGGCTCACCCGGCGTGCCGATGCCCGGCTACGACATCCGCGTGCTCGACGACGCCGGCCACGAAGTGCCGCGTGGCACACTCGGCAATGTCGTGGTCAAGCTGCCACTGCCGGCGGGTTGCCTGCCGACGCTGTGGAACGCCGACCAGCGCTTCCGCCAAGCCTATCTCGACGAGTTCCCCGGCTTCTACAAGACCGCCGATGCCGGCATGGTCGACGAGGACGGCTATCTCTATGTGATGGCCCGCACCGACGACATCATCAATGTCGCCGGCCACCGGCTGTCGACCGGCGCCATGGAAGAGGTGCTGGCCGCCCATCCCGATGTCGCCGAATGCGCCGTCGTCGGCATCGCCGATGCGATGAAGGGCCAAATTCCGCTCGGCTTTGTGGTGCTGAACGCCGGTGTCGCGCGTGACGGCGGCACCATCGAGAAGGAGGTCGTCGCGCTGGTGCGCGAGCGCATCGGCCCGGTCGCCGCCTTCAAGACCGTCGTGACGATCAAGCGCCTGCCCAAGACGCGGTCGGGAAAGATCCTGCGCGGCACCATGCAGAAGATCGCCGACAAGGAGGCATGGACGATGCCGGCGACCATCGACGACCCGGCCATCCTCGACGAGATCACTGCTGCCATGAAGGAACGCGGGATCGGGATTTGAGGCTGACGCGGGAGCGATCCCGCGCAGCCTTCCCTACCGAAGAGCTTGTCCTGATCGGTAAGCAATACTTTTATTGTGCAATGCAGCAAGCCACCCTACAATGTCTGGCGGGGGGCCATCCGGCGGTGCGGTATGGCTCAGCAGAAAATTACGTTTGGCGGCGTCGACATCCTGCGGTTTCTCGCCGCCGTCCTGGTCATGGTCTACCACTATGGCTTCTGGGTGTGGGCCTATCCCGATGGCATCTCGGCGCAGGCCACGGGCGGCGTTCCCCCGCAAGCTGATATAGGCGCCTGGGTCGGGTCAGGCTGGGTCGGCGTTGAGATCTTCTTCGTCATCAGTGGCTTCGTCATCGCCTTCAGCGCCGAAAAGTCGACCCCGTTGCGGTTTTTCGAGGCCAGGGTCAAGCGGCTGGCGCCGGCGGTCTGGATCTGCGCACCCATCACGGCCTTACTCTTGCTGCTCATCGGCCTGAGCTGGCCGACCGATGCGGTGGTCAGGCTCGTGCGCACCGGCCTGTTCGCGCCCTATGGTCCCTGGGTGGACAGCGTCTACTGGACACTCGGCATCGAGATCGCCTTCTACGCCATCGTCTGGATCCTGCTGCGGCTTGGCCGCTTCCATCTGATGGAGGCGGTTGCCATCGCAATCGGCCTGGTCAGCACGCTGTTCTGGTGCCTCTATTATCCGCTCGGCTGGGCCGACTTTGCCGAGGCGCGCTGGCTGCAGCTCACCCTGGTGCATCATGGCTGCTTCTTCGCGGTCGGCGTGCTGCTGTGGCTGATGCGGTTCAAGGCGCTGACGATCCCTCGCCTTGGCTTCTGCCTGCTGTTTCTTGGCGGCGGCGTGCTGCAGATCGCCAGTTCCGTCGACGTGCACAGCATCAAGGTCAATGCCGTGATGCCCTATGCGCCGCCGATCCTGATCTTCCTCATCGCGATTGCCTTGATGGCATGGTCGCTGCGGCTCGACCTCAGCTGGAGCGGCTGGCGCCGGATCGGCCTGATGACCTATCCGCTGTACCTGATCCACGACGTCGTCGGCGCGGCAATGCTCGGACCGATGGTCCGTGCCGGAGTGCCTTATCTCCTGTCGATGGCAATCGTCGGCGCGACCATGATCGCGGCAAGCTGGCTGGTGGCCACCGAGGCCGAGCCGCGTATCCGGCTGCTGCTCGACCACACGGTGTTCCGTTACCGACTGAAGGCGGCGTAGCCGCGAGTATGGCTAAGGCAGGCGTAATGCTGGGAGCCCGTGGCAAATCAGTGATTGGGTTGAGTGGCCCGACTGCTATGCTCACGCATGCCAGCGCGCACCCCGCATTATTTCCAGTAGCCTACGTCGAAAACATCTCCATATCGACGCATCCGCCAACTGCCGAACGCTATAAGTCAATTGTCGATCAAAAATGGAGATGCACCAATGACTGAGAATGAGCGCGCGGCCCTCGATAAGGCCTTCGAAAAGGGTCAACAATCCGCCCGCGAAAGACGATACAACAACAGGTATCCGCCGATCAATACGACCAGGGCTTTGAGGTCGAGATGGAAACGATCTTCGATTGATAGAGCGCGACGAGCTACCGTCGCGGCCTCCTAAGCCAACGCCTTCGCCAACCTCAGGCAGGCGAAGTGAAGCAGGCAGCGGCCGATATCACACCGACGCCTTGGTGCGCACTTCCGACTTGTCGAGATAGTAGCTCGAATATTTGTCGAAGAATTTCTCCGACGCGCCGAACGATCCGTATTTGGCGAGCTTCTTCAGGTCGACCTTGTTGAGCACCGCGCCGACGATCTTGTTGGCGACATAGGGTTCGGATTCCAGCATCGACCTGACCATGGCGCGCGGCGTGCGGCCCCATTCGGTGACCAGCACGAAGCCGTCGACCAGCGGCGCGAAGGCCTTGGCGTCGACCACCGGCCCGAGCGGCGGCAGATCGACGACGATGTATTCGAACGTCTCCTTGGCGTTCTCGATGAAGCGCCGCATTCCGGCCGAGGACAAGAGTTCACTGGTGTGGGAGAAATTGCCACGCAGCACGGCGGGGATGATGGCGAGCTTGGTCTGCCGGTCGATCTTGCCGACGGATTGCCAGGTCTGGCCGTTGACCACGGCCTCCATCAGGCCCTGCTCGGCCTCCATGCCGAGGCTGCGGCTGAGGCCAGGATTGCGCAAGTCACCGTCGATGAGCAGCGTCTTGGCGCCATTGGCGGCAAGCAGCCCGGCAAGATTGGCCGCTACCGTCGACTTGCCTTCGCCGGGAAGCACCGAGATGACGCCGACGACGCGGCTGCCTTGGCCTTCCATCACGACATCGAAGGCGATCTTGGCGCTGCGCAGCGTTTCGGAGAACATCGACGCCGGAGCGTCGATGCTCACCCTCATGCGTGCGCGCCTTTCGATGGCGGCCGGCGACCTGGCGGTCTTGGCATCCGGCTGAGTCTCGGCTTGCTTGTCATCCTTGGCGGGTTTGCTGCCGATGGTCGGCAGGTAGCCGAGGAATTTGAGGCCGACGCGGTCACGTACCTCCTCACCGGTCCGGAAGAACCGCTCGTTGAATTCGTTGAGGCCGCCGAAGCCGGCGCCCATCAGCACACCGAGCACGAGCGACAATCCGAGCACGATGATGGAGCGCGGGCTCGAGGCGGAGAGCGGCGTCGAGGCGTCCGAGATGATGCGGATCTTGCCGACCGGGAAGGATTGCTGCTGCGCGGCTTCCTCGTAACGGCCGAGGAACGTCTGGTAGAGCGTGGTAAGCGCCGTCGCCTTCTGGTCGAGATCGCGCAACTGGACCTGCGACTGGTTGTCGATGGAGCTCTTGCCCTGTGCGGCGGCGACATTGGCCCTGAGCGCGGTCTCGCGCGAAAGCGCTACCTCATACTCGTTGCGATAGCTTTCGGTGAGCTGCTTCAGCTCGCCGAATATCTGCGCCGATATGTCGGCCTTTTCCTTGGCAAGGGCCACGGCCTGCGGATGCTGAGGGCCGAAATTCGCCTCGACATCCTGCTGCCGCTTGGCGACGGTGAGGTAGCGGGTCTTGAGCGCCGAAATGACCGAACTGCTCGGCTGATCGGCAGATATGGCGGCGTCCTTGAAAGCGTTTTCGGAGCCGCCTTCGACGATCGACTTGTATTGCTGGTAGCGGGCGCTGGCGCGCGCCGTGTCGGCCTGTGCCACGATAAGCTGGGCGTTGAGGTCGGCAAGCTGCTTGTCGCTCATCAGCTGGCCATCGCTGTTGGCGGACAGGCCGTGTTCGGCCCTGAATTTCTCGACCGCGAGCGATGCCTGCTGCGAGCTCTCGCGCAGTTCCGTCAGCCGGCCCTGCAGCCAGACCGCCGCGCGCTCGGTGGCGTCGAAGCTGGCATCGAGCTGATCGGCAAGATAGGCGTCGGCATAGGCCTTGGTGATCGCTTTCGCCAGTCCCGGATCCGTCGCCTGATAGCCAAGCGCGATGACATAGCTTCGTCCGACACGATCCGCCCGGATCTCGTTCTGCAGCTTGAGGATGGCGTAGTCGCGGCCCGCCGCGGCAATCAGCGCATCGCGCGTTGCGGGGTCGAGCTTGCTGAAGTCACCCATGCCCGGCATGGGCGCGCTGGGGTGGACATACTGGATCAGGCCGCGGATCAGGCCGACACCCTGGGCAAGGGCGGACTGGGGCGGGTTCATGAACGCTTCGTTCTGGTCGAGTTTGAGCTTGTCGACCACCACCGCGGCAAGCCGCGTCGAGGTCAGGATCTCGATCTGGCTCAGAATGGCGGAATCGGTCTGCATGGTCGTCGACGCCGCCGAAATATCATCGACGATCTTGTTCAGGCCCTCGTCGATCAGCACGCTTGAGACTGACACGTATTTGGGCGGCGTTGTCTGCAGATAGAGCATGCCCAGGAAAAGACCGATGGCGGCGCACACGGCGACCACCTTGGCCTGCCGCGCAGCCATGCCAAGCAGCCGCTCGATATCGATGAAGTCTTCGCCGTTTCCTGCGTCCGAATTCGGCAATGGCATCCTCTTGTCGAGAGGAAAGTTGGCATAATTCATCTTCAGTCCAATTCTAGCTTACAGGCGCCTCGAAGATCGGGAGCATCGCCAAAGGCAACGCAAGCTTCATGCCAGACGGCGGGGGCCTGTCGGCCCCTCGCCGCCAGCCATCCGGCAATACTCCCGAAAGATGGGCATTATGCGGCTTCTTCCTGACGTTCATGCGACCGGACGAACTCCTGAAGCATCTCGAAAACCGGGCCCTTCATGTCGTTGCGCGCCAGCGCAAAGGCGATGTTGGCCTGGATGAAGCCTTCCTTGGATCCGCAATCGAACATGCGGCCGAGGAAAGGCTGGGCGAAGAACGGCTGGTCCTTCGACAGGCGGACCATGGCGTCGGTCAGCTGGATCTCGTTGCCGGCGCCACGCTGCTGATTGCCCAGCAGCGCGAAAATCTCGGGCTGCAGGATGTAGCGGCCGTTGATGTAGAAGTTCGACGGCGCGTTGGCCGGGGCCGGCTTTTCGACCATGGCCGTGACCTCGAAACCACCGCCGATCTCGGCGCCGCGGCCGACAATGCCGTATTTGTTGGTCTCGCTCGGATCGCACCGCTCCACGGCGATGACGTTGCCGCCGGTGCGCTCATAAAGATCGACGGTTTCGGCGAGGCATCCGCGCCCGCCGAAGGACACCATGTCGGGCAAAAGCAGGGCGAAGGGCTCGTTGCCGATGACCTCGCGGGCGCACCAGACGGCGTGACCGAGGCCCTGCGGCGACTGCTGGCGGATGAAGGAGGTGGCGCCGGCCACCGGCAGCATGCTTTCGAGCGCTTCCAACTGGGTCTTCTTGCCGGTCTGCTCCAGGGTTCCGATCAATTCCGGATGCAGGTCGAAATAGTCCTCTATGACCGCCTTGTTGCGGCCGGTCACGAACACGATGTGCTCGATGCCGGCTTCGAAGGCCTCGTCCACCGCATATTGCACGACAGGCCTGTCGACGACGGGAAGCATTTCCTTCGGCATCGACTTGGTCGCCGGCAGGAACCGTGTTCCAAGCCCCGCCACCGGTATCACGGCCTTCCTGATTTTCTTCATCGCAAATTCCTTCTGAGGAGATCGACTGCAGTTCCTTCACAGGCCACGAAAAATCCCTCCATGTGCCTGCATCTTCACCTCCCCACCCCCACGGCAAACTGTGCCGCTACTCGTCGCAACCGCACGGCGATCGGCATGCCCATATGCCTGACCGCCGCCGGGTCGCTGAGCGCCGTCCGGATCGCCTTGAGCGGGGACCGCGCCTTGATGTGCTGAACCATCGCCAGGAAGGAGGCCGCCTTGCGCAGGCTGCGGCCGCGCCGGGCAAAGGCCGCCTGGGCTGCCTCGTCCATCCGATGGGTTTGAGCGAATACCGCATCCGCCTTGCGCATGGCTTCGACATGGTGAAGCTCGAGCACACGCGAGATGGAGCCGCTGCGGATATGATAGGCATAGCCGATCTCCGGCTCGACCACGCATTTGCCGCCCTTGGCAAGGGCTTCGGCAAACAGGATGTAATCCTCGCCGATCCTCAGTTTCTCGTCATAGCGAAGCCGGTTCTCGTCCAGGAACCGGCGCTGGAAGATCGGCTTGAGGTAGCCGAGGTTGAACTTCGATTCGAAGACGATGTTGCCGGCGATGTAGGTGGCGAGCGTTATCTCGTGCAGCCCTTCCAGATACCGGCGCGGGAACATCGCATCTTCGACCACCCCGTCCTCGCGGACGACCTGGAGATTGTCGACGGCGATCTGCGCATCCGCCCTCTCGGCACGGTCGATCATGGCGGCGATACGGCCAGGAAAGACGGCGTCGTCGGAATCGAGAACCGCGACCCACCTGCCGCGGGCGACGTCGAGCCCGGCATTCCTGGCGCCGCCGGGACCACGGTTCTTGGCCAGGGCGACGACGCGCACAATGTCCCCGGGATAGGCCCGCGCCACATCGAGCGTGGCATCGCGTGACTGGTCATCGACGACGATGATCTCGACGCTGACATCCTTCTGCGCGATGGCGCTGGCAATCGCCCGGTCGAGCGTTGCCTCGGCATTGTAGGCGGCGATGACAAAGGAAACATCGGGGGTTGGGGAAACGTCAGGCTGCACGCTTGCCTCCTTCCCCAGCCGAGGATTGGCCGTAGAGACGGATTTCGCGGATGCCGACAAGGCCGCTGACGACGCCGACATGCATGATGCCGCGCAGCACGCTGCGGTTCCTGCGCACCGGGCTGGCGACGACGGGAAGCGCCGCGGCGAAACAAAAGGCTGCCTTTGCGGAAGCCAGGCCAACATGCTTGATCAGCCCGATGCCACGCGCATTGCTGCCGAGAAGGTGGCCATGCGTCTGACCGACGCGAAAACGGCGACGGCCGAGCCAGTCGAACGCGGCTCTTGAGCGCGGCACCACCTCGTCCACCCAGGCGTCTTGAGAAAACGCGATGCGGCCGCCGGCCTTGACCATCTGGTCGAAGAGTTCGGTGTCTTCGCCACCGGTCTGGCCGCGCGCCAGGCTGAAGCGGCGGCCGCGCAGGCTGTCCGATCCCATGCGCAGCAGGACATTGCAGGTGTAGCCGGTGCGGATCTCGCCGCGCACCCAGACCGGCAAAGTCGAGTGAAAATCGCCACGCCGCATCCATTCGGGGGCATCCGGGCGGTAAAGTGCCCGCACCGGGCCGAGCACGGCTGTTGCACCACTTTCCTCGGCCGTCGCCACCAGCTCGGCCAGCCAACGGGGAGAGGCAGTCTCATCATCGTCGATGAAAGCGAGGAAATCCGCTTCGCTGGCGTCAAGGCAAGCGTTGCGGGCGACCGAGATGTTGCGCGCGGGTGCATGCCGATAGCGGACCGGCAATTTCAAATCCTGCGACAGCGCCGTCACCAGGGCCTGCGCGCTTGGCGTGTCGTCATTGTCGGCGACAATGACGCTGATATCAAACCCTGCCGGCATCTCCATGGCGGCAAGCGAGCGCAGCGTATCCGCCAGTTCCGGACGCCGGAACGTGCAGACGCCGATATCGATGCTGCGGTTCTTGGTCTGAACCGCCATCACGCCACCCCGCGTCGCGCGCCGAGGCCGAGAAGCTGCAGCCAGAAGCCGACGGACCAGCCGAAATGCATGACCATCGCCGAGACGCCGGCAAGTGCTACGCCGGCATTGCGCTGGCGGATGGCCGTCACCAGGCCGTAGCCCAGGCATACCGCCGCCCAGATCAGCAACGGCACCGCCGCGATCCAGTGAACGAAGGAGAAGGCCGCGAGAAGAACCACCGGGAAGACCGCCAGCGGCACCATCTGCCGGACCTTCGGGATGACGCGGTGCTTCAGCACATTCTTGGCGCGGCCGCGGCCATAGCCGAGATACTGGAAATAGAGACCTTTCAGCGAGGCGCGCGGATAGTAGACCATCTGCGTCTTGCCGCTCATCCAGATCTTGTAGCCGGCCTGCCGAAGCCGGTAGTCGAGCTCGGCATCCTCATTGTGGCTGAACGTCTCGTCATAGCCGCCGACGGCGCCGAAGGCCGATATCCGCATCAGCGCGTGATGGCCATGGTCGACCCATTCTCCGGCGGAGAGGTGCCGATGCTTGGAGCCACCGGTGCCGAGTTTCGAATTCTGCGCCGCCGCAACCGATTTCTGCACGGCGCCGTTGCCACTGGTCAGCATCGAAACCACGACCGAATCCGCTGATGTGGCCAGTGCTTCCTCGAGCAGCCGGTCGCAATAATCGTCGGGATAGCCGCCATGGGCGTCGATGCGGATGAGATAGTCCGCGCCTTCCCCAAACGTGCCGACGGCGAGATTGATCGCCGCGCTCTGGATGCGCCGCTTGTTGTGCAGCAGGATAACGCGCGCATCCTTGGCGGCGACCTGCTCGACAATGGCCAGCGTGCCGTCGGTGCTGCCGCCATCGGCGACGATAATCCTGGCGCCAAGCCTTTCAGCAGCGGGCCGCAATTGATCGAGCAGCGTACCGATATGGGCTGCCTCGTTGAGGCAAGGGATCACGATCAGGCTGGGGGGAAGCGCTTGCGTCATCGGGCGATGTTGATCCTATGCCAGGGCTTCAGTCGCGAGGGGTTCGCGCACGGTGGTCAGGCGGCGCAGTTTTTCGACCAATGCCCTGCAGTCGCTGCGGTCGTAGCTCCACGTCCTCGGATTGTGGGCAAGCACGCGAGCCTTCAGCCTGCCGAAGCGGTGCTCCTCCATCTTGCCGAGTGCGGTCTCGAGCGCGTCCGATGAAGCCTGCGGCAACAGGACGCCGATGTCCTGCTGGCTGAGGAACCGTCCGGTTTCGGTATGGCCCATCGAGATCGGCACCGCCCCGAAGCGGCAGCCTTCATAGAGGCGGTTGGGCAGCAGCCATTCCGAATTCTGCCCCTCTTCGAAGAAATCGATCGCCCAGGAGAAATGGACATCCTGGTAGATCGCGGCCATGTCCTCCGGATTGCGGTAGGGCCCACGAAACGACAGATAAGGCTCGGCATCGACGAAGGCATGGAAATCCGGGAATTCGGAGAGCGCCGGACGGCCGCGCAGCACCACTTCGAAACGCCCATCCATGCGGTGCGTGAAATCGGCCAGCAGCTTGAGCGAGCGGCGACAGCGCAGCGCCCCGAACCAGCCGATTCGCCATGGCGGGGCGGCAGGCCCTTCCACCACCTCGCGTTCGGCCGGCAAGATCGCTGCTGCCTCGAAATATTTGTTCTCGACCAGCTCGACGGGTGCGGCGACCTGGCGGAAGGGCTTGAAATAATTGGCGATGAAGGCGGGCGAACTGGTTACCAGCAGCTTCACATCGCGCGCGAGATGGCGCTCGGTAGCGCGCAACGCCTTGCCGAGGAAATCGTCGCGGAGCACCAGGCGGTGGATGTCGAGGCATTCATAGACGATCGGCACCGTGGCGCCGAAAGCCGATTTGGCGCGACGGGCCAGTGCCAGCATTTCCAGATTGCGCGCGATGATGAGATCGGGCCGAGGCGTGCCCGCGAGCTTTGAACCGATTGAAATCGCAGCTTTCGCCACGGCCGCCAGGCGCTGGGCGAATCGGCCGTCGCGCGTCGCGCCAAGGTCGATCGGGCGCAATCCCTCTATATCGGCAATCGGGGTTTCGGTGCGGCGGAAGCCCGCCAGGGTAACCCGGGCGCCACCTGCCCTGAGCATTGTGATCCGTCGGCGAACCGCCGGATCGGAAACATCGTGCACCAGGTACAAGACATGCAGCATAAAAACTCGACCGCTGTTTGACCCCACCCACAGGGATGCTAGTACAGCTCTTGCTGCATCGCAACATTTTTGGCGCGACAATGGACATTTTCTGTTGCACTGCAAAATTATTGCCGTAGTTTGGCGTTGGCGGCGGGCGTGGATTTTCAAGGTTCGGAAATCCGCGCAAAAAATCAGGAATCCTGAATTTGGAAGCCAATCCATTCGATCCGCCAGAAGGCTCGCTCCGCAAATCGGTCGGCCGTGGCGCGGTGGTGACGGCCATGTCGCAATCGGTGCGGGTCGCGACACAGATCATATCCGTCATCGTGCTGTCGCGGCTCTTGTCGCCACAGGATTTCGGTGTCGTGGCGATGTGCGCGCCGGTGCTGGCCTTCATCGCGCTGTTCCAGGATTTCGGCCTGACCCAGGCGACGATCCAGAAAACAGGCATCCGGCATGAGGAGGTGAACTACCTCTTCTGGATCAATGTCGCGGTCAGCGCGATCCTGGCCTGCGTGCTCGCGGCTGCGGCACCGCTGGTCGCCGCCTTCTATGGCGAACCACGCGTGACCGGCCTGGTGGCCGCGTTCGGGCTGCAGATCATGGCCTACGGGCTTGGCGCCCAGCATCTGGCGCTGTTGACGCGGCGCATGCAGTTCGGACGCCTGGCGATCATCGATGTCGCCAGTGCTGTTGCCGGGCTGACTGTATCGATTGCCTGGACCTTCATCGACCGCTCCTACTGGGCGCTGTTTGCCGGCACGCTGACCGGCGCCGTGCTGCCGACGCTGTGCTACTGGGCGAGCTCGCGCTGGCGGCCGGGCATGCCGCGCAAGGTCGCCGGCATCGGCGAACTGATCAATTTCGGCGCCGGCATCACCGGCTTCAACTTCGCCAATTTCTTCGCCCGCAACCTCGACAATGTGCTGATCGGCAAATACTGGGGCGAGCAGCAACTCGGCCTTTACGACCGCGCCTACAAGCTGCTTCTGTTCCCGCTCAGCCAGATCACCAATCCGCTGTCGAAGGTCATGGTGCCGGCGCTGTCCAGGCTGAAGGACGAGCCGGACCGCTACCGCAGCGCCTATCTGCGCGTGATGCCGCTGATCCTGCTGGTGGCGCTGCCCGGTGTCGCCTTCGCGACCGCGATGTCGGATGTGCTGATCCCCTTCGTGCTCGGCGAGCAGTGGCGCGCCAGCGCCTCGATCTTCCTGGCGCTCGGCTTTGCCGGGCTGCTGCAGCCGCTCAACAACCCGGCGGGCTGGCTTTTCGTCAGCCAGGGCCGCTCCGGTGACTTCATGCGCTGGGGCATCATCACCGCCGTGACGTCGGTGCTCGCCTTCGCGATCGGCCTGCCCTATGGCGCGCTCGGCGTGGCGATTGCCTATGCGGTCAGCGAATATCTGCGTACACCGTTCCTGTGGCTCTATGTCGGCAAGAGCGGGCCGCTGCAGGCCAGCCATGTGCTGCGCGCGGCAACGCCGTTCGTGCTCGGCGCGCATCTGGCGCTGGCGGCGGTCTGGCTGATCAAGCCGCTGCTACCGCAGCAGCAGGTCATCGCCTTGGCCAGCGGCGCCATTCTTGCCTACCTCATCACCATCGTCGTCGCGCTGGCCTTCGCATCCGGCCGCGAGGCCTTGCGCGAAGCCCTGAAAATGCTGCCGGCAAGACAGCCGGCGGCAACGCCGCGCGAGGCGCAATAATTTCGGCGCCTTTTTGAACCACTCACGTCCACACGAGCATCAGGTCTGATTCATGCACTACCGATCGATCTCCGACATGAACGACACGATCGTCAGCAACCTTCACCGGCTGCCGCGCGATATCGACCTGGTGGTCGGCGTGCCTAGAAGCGGCGTGCTGGCGGCGACGCTGGTCAGCCTTGCGGCGAACATTCCGATGACCGACCTGGATAGCTTCCTCGACGGCCGGGTCTATACGTCAGGCATCACCAAGCGCCGCGCCGCGCTCGACCGCGAGGTCTCGGACATGCGCAAGGTGCTGGTGATCGACGACAGCGTTGCCGGCGGCAACGCCATGCGCGACGCCCGCGCCCGTATTCAAGCTGCCGGCATCGAGGCCGATTTCACCTTTGCCGCCGTGTTCGGCCTGCAGCCGCAGCATCAGGAGATCGATGTCGTCTTCGAGGTCGTGCCGCATCCGCGCATGTTCCAGTGGAATTTCATGCATCACAAATTCCTGGCGCAATGCTGCGTCGACATAGATGGCGTGCTGTGCCTCGATCCGACCGAGGCGGAAAACGACGATGGCCCGGCCTACGAGAAATTCCTCAGCGAAGCGCGGCCGCTTCATGCCCCGACCCACAGGATCGGCTGGCTGGTCACCAGCCGGCTGGAGAAATACCGTGCGCTGACCGAGGCATGGCTGGCCAAACATGGGATCCAGTACGACCAGTTGATCATGCTCGACCTGCCGAGCAAGGCGGAGCGCCAGCGGCTTGGCGCGCATGGCAGTTTCAAGGCCGATTTCTACCGCAAGTCCAACGCCATCCTGTTCATCGAAAGCGAGCATCCACAGGCGCTGAGGATCACGGAACTGTCGGGCAAGCCGGTGCTGTGCGTCGAAACGCATATGGTCAGCTTCCCCGACACGCTGTCGCTGCCGGCGCTCGGCCAGGCGGCGCGCAACCTGCCGGCGAGGCTGCGGCAGATCAATTCGCAGGAAGGCCGCAAGGGCGCCGCCAAGGCTCTCGCCCGTGCCTTGCTCGGCGCCCGTGGCTACGAGACGCTGAAAAGCCGGGTCAAGCGCCCGGCCTGACCGGCATCGCTATTTTACGCGGGCGGCAGCGTGCCCTTCAGGCCGCCTGGCGTGCGCGTTGCTGCACCGCCCTGTCCAGTATCGAGAAGAAGGTGACGAACTGGCGATCCGGATCGAGCTCCGGGCGCGCCGCAAAACCACGCGCGAGGCTGGAAACCCGCTCGTATTCCTTGTTGTCGTTCCACAGCAGCCTGACGGCCGCGACCCAATCGATGAGCGGCGCGTCGTAGTCGAGCACGGTGCCGCCAGGGCCGATCGCTTCGGGCAGGCCGCCGCGCCGCGAGCCGACGACCGGGATGCCGCTGCAATGGGCCTCTGAAGCGACGCGCCCCCAGGCCTCTTCCCATTTCGAGGGCGCAAGCAGGATCCTGGTGCGGCCATAGATCGTCTTCATGTCGTTGGTGCGGCTCTCCAGCGTGACATTGCCGAGCGGCGCGATCGTCTCTTCGATGCGGGCCCGATGATCGTCCTCCAACTTCCAGCTTTCAACGAACAGGAACGGGATTTCGGGGCAGGCGCCGGCAAGGCGCACTGCCAGCTCGAAGCCCTTTTCCTCATAGGGGTTGATCAGGGTGACGAACTGGCCCGTGGTCGGCGTGGCGTACTGCGTCGGGTTGATGGTCGGCGGGATCACCGTCGCCTCGATGCCGAACTCTCTGGCGTAGCTGCGTGCGGTGAACTCCGAATTGGCGATGTAGACTGCGGAGCCCAATTCGCGCAGGTCGCCGCCCAGTTCGTGGAACTCGACATTCCTGAGATAGACGACCAGCGGCACGCCCTCGGCCTGCAACGCTTTGCCAAGCGGAACCGATTTGTGGCACTGGACCACCGTCACATCAGGCTTCAGTTTCTTGACGGCAAAGCCTGCTGCTTCCCAGGGAAACCATGTCCTTATCACCGGGTAACCGGGAAAGCTGTCGACGACCGCGGGTTGCCGAAGCAGTTTCATCTTGGCGCGCGCCTTGAGGCCGAACATTCCGTCGCCGAACAGAGCGGCGAGTACCGACGCTTCGTGCCCGTGTTCGATCAGTTGCTGCACCAGATGATGCGTGCTGGACTGGACGCCGCCGCCGAACTCGGGCGGATAGCCGTTGCCGCTGGCAAAGAGGACTTTCATGGAACCGGCTCCTGGTCTTTTCGCATTTCAGTCATGCGGCCATGAAGAGCCGCGTCGAAGGCGCCTCAGGCGCTCTGTGGCGGGTCAAGCGTCGCGAACGGGTTGGTGCATGAGTGCCATCCGGTGAACCGGATCGGATCGTCAGGTGAACTGCGCCAGGCGTAGTCCGTCAGCATATGAAACTCTGCAATGACCCAGCGGTCGAACTGTAAGAGATCTTCCCGCTTCTGCTGAGGCAGGAGGCGGCGCGCGGCTCCCCCCAATTTGAGCTCCTCCACCAGAGTGACGGCATCGCTCAATTTTTCACTTGGAAAGACCCAGGGATTCCGGTTGCGGAACTCCAGCGCGAACTGCTGCAGATGCTCGATGCGCATGTTCAGCCTGCCGAGATATTTTTCCAGCGTGACGCGGACCAGATCCTCGTCCGAAAACGACGAGACGGCCGCATAGGCAACACCCGTCGACGCAACACCGCCTGCCAGGATCGCCAGGGCCGAGCGCCGTGTGACTTCGATCATCGGGCCGCTCCTCTCACGCGATCCGGCTCGCCGCCCGCAGGGACAAAGCTGCCGCGGTCAGGCTTGGGTTGGCGCAGGAGCAGCTCGGATAGGTGCTGGTGCCGACGACAACCAGGTTTCTCAACCGGTGATGGATCATGTTGCTGTCGATGACCGAATCGGCCGGGCCGGTGCCCATCCTCAGCGTGCCCTGGACATGCGATTCCGTTGGCCGGATGCCGCGGTCGAAGAGCCGTTCGACCGGCAGCGGGGCAAGCAGTCCAGGCAATTTCTCCAGCGCCCGTGCCATGCCCTTGACCGCATAGTCCGACGGCGCCTTGAAGGAGACAAAGGCATTGTCGTCTTCGTCGAGGGTGACGAAATTCTCGTGGTCGAGCAGGTTTTCCGTGACCACGACAAGCGGCAGCGTCTGGCGCAACCGCCCCTTCTCGGCACGCATTCCGTGCTGCCAGCGGTTCTCGAAATAGACCAGTGCCGCCGCGTGCTCGGACCGGTGCGGACCGTCATAGAGGCCGAAATTCAGGCCGGTGGTGATGGTGCTGCCGTCGAAATTGTCGACGCCGTCGAGATAGACCTCGAAATTCCAGCCGTAGGATTCGTGCAGGCCGCGCCCGACGAATTCATCTCCGAGGCCCGATCGCAGCATGATTGCAGCGCTCTGGATGGCATTGGCGCCGAGGATGAAAAGATCGCCGCTGACCTGATATTCCTTGCCGTCATGGACGAAGGTGACCGAACGGACCGTGCCGCCGACATGGTCAAGCCTGCGCACTTCAGCGCCGAGGCAGACCGAAACGTCAGGATGCTCGAAGACATGCATCAGGCCATTGTTGACGGTGAATTTGGCGTCGGCCGGACACAGCCAGCAGCGCAGATTGGCGCAGCACGAGCTACGCTGCGCGGTCGGCACGCGGGCGCGCGCGGTCGGCATGACGAAGTGCTGGTCGGGCTGGGCCGCCTTCATCATCTTGTCCGGCGTCGACATGCGATGCGGCGGTTGCGGAAACGGTTTTGAGCGCGGCAGCATCGCCGCCATGTCGGGATCGCCCGAGATCGACATGATCTCTTCGGCATCGCAGTAGAACGGCTCGACATCGTCATAACTGATCGGCCAGTCATTGCCGATGCCGTAGGTGCTTTTCAGCCTGAAGTCGTTGGGATGGAACCTCGGCGTCTGCGCGAACCAGCAGTTGGTCCCGCCACCCAGCCCAATCGTGTAATTCCACGGCTTGTCGGAATTGGTCTTGTAGGTCGTCTCGTCGTCGATGTCGGTGTTGGCGTTCTGGTCGAGCTGCCATTCATGCGTGTTGTGGCGGCCCCATTCCAGCACCAGGATGCGCGCCTTACGCCGCTTGGCAAATTCGTGCAGGAAGAAGGCCGAGCCGAAGCCGGAACCGATCGCGATGAGATCAAAATGATCGCTGGTGACTTGCTCGGGCTTTACGTCCAGCACCATCAGCCACAACTCCTTTCCATACCGGGCGCACCCGTCAAATTCTGCTCCCGGCTCTCCGAGCCTGGTCTCACGCCGCCATTCTGCCGATCGAGTGGTATTCGATGCCGTGGCGCGCGACGACCTTGGGGTCATAGAGGTTGCGGCCGTCGAAGATGACCGGCGTGGTCAATGCATCCTTCAGCGCGTCGAAGGACGGCGCGCGGAAGCTTTTCCATTCGGTGGCGATGAGCAGCGCATCGGCGCCGCGCAAGGCCGCCTCCTTGGTGCCGCACAGAAGCAGGTCGTCGCGCAGGCCATAGATGGCCTGGCATTCCTGCATCGCCTCGGGGTCATAGGCCTGCACATTGGCACCGGCGTTCCACAGCGCCTCCATCAGGACACGCGCCGGCGCCTCGCGCATGTCGTCGGTGTTGGGCTTGAAGGCCAGGCCCCACAGCGCAAAGGTCTTGCCCTTGAGACTGCCCTTGAAATAGCGGTTCACCTTGTCGAACAGCACGGATTTCTGGTCGTTGTTGCGCTCCTCGACGGCACGCAGCAGCTTGGCGTCGAACTTGACGCCCTCGGCGGTCTTGATCAGGGCGCGGACGTCCTTGGGAAAGCACGAGCCGCCATAGCCGAGGCCCGGATAGATGAAGTGGTAGCCGATGCGCGGGTCGCTGCCGATGCCCTTGCGCACCTCCTCGATGTCGGCGCCTAGCTGCTCGGCCAGATTGGCCATCTCGTTCATGAAGCTGATCTTGGTGGCCAGCATGCAGTTGGCGGCGTATTTCGTGAATTCGGCGCTGCGCACGTCCATCACGATCATCTTCTCGTGGTTGCGGTTGAAGGGCGCATAGAGCTCGCGCATCACCGCCTCGGTCTCTTCGCTCGAGGTGCCGACGATGATGCGGTCCGGCTTCATGCAGTCGGCGACGGCCGAGCCTTCCTTGAGGAATTCGGGATTGGAGGCGACGTCGAAGCTCAAATCCTCGCGCCCTCTTTTCTTCAGCGTCTCGGCGATCCTGGCTTTCACCTTCTCGCAGGTGCCGACCGGCACGGTCGATTTGCCGACGACGATCTTGGCGCTATCCATCTCGCGGCCGATGGTCTCGGCGACCGCCAGCACATATTTGAGGTCGGCCGAACCGTCCTCGCCGGGCGGCGTGCCAACCGCGATCATCTGGATTTCACCGTGCCGGACGGCAGCGGCGGCATCGGTGGTGAATTTGATGCGGCCGGCGGCGTGATTCTCCCTGACGATGCTTTCGAGGCCTGGTTCGAAGATCGGGACGAGGCCCTGGTTGAGCCGCTCCACCTTGTTTGCGTCGATGTCGACGCAAACAACCTGGTGGCCAACCTCAGCAAGCACCGCCGCCTGCACAAGGCCGACATAGCCAATTCCAAACACCGTCAAGTTCATTCGGTTTCATTCCCATCCATGGCCGCCAACCGTTTTCGGTCCGGCCGGTTCAATTCGTCTTTCCCAACTCTTTTACGCTGCATACGAGCGATTCGGGAAACTGGCATGGCTCGCCGAGCGCGGTGAAGGCAACGCGCTCGATCTGCAGCGAAAGCTTGCGGCCCGGATCGGCGAACGCGCCCATCCAGCCTTTCATGGTGTCGCTGCCCCAAAGGCTGAAGAAGATCTTCTGCGCATGGCTGGGCAGCTTGGCCGGGTCGGTGATGGTGTTCACCAGCTGGCCGTTGACGTACCAGCGCAAACTGTCCTTCTCCCAGACGAAGGCGTAATCGTTGAAGGCCTTGTCGGTGCCGCCCGGTACCTCGACGATCTTCTCGTTCTTGCCCTTGCCGTCGATATAGGCGTTGACCTGCACCTTGGAGGTGTCCTTGGTCAGGATCTCGAAGTCGATCTCGTCCCAGGGCTGCTTGTCGGATGGGCCGATATAGGAAAAGAACGCCGCATTGAGGCCGGGACCTGCATCGGTCTTCATCCGCGCCTCATAGGTGCCGTAGCCGAAGCGCTGCTTGGTCTGGATCTCGCCGCAGGTGAACTCACGGTCCTTCAGCTTCTGCTTTTCGAAGCCAAGCGACAGCACCCCGTCAGACAGGCTGACCTGCCCCTTCGACCAGGTGCAATTTTGATGGCTGCCATTGTTCCAGCCGTCGGACACATACCAGCGCGACCGATCGAAGCTCTTGAAATCATCGACGAAAGAGGGAGCGGACTGGATATCCTGTGCATGAGCAGGGACAGCCGAGAGGCTGCCAAGAGCGGCCAGCAATAGCGCACCGATCAAACCCAATCGCCGCAGGCCGGTTTGCCGGGTCAGGTGCGCGAAGGGCAGTGCATCAATTGCTGTTGTGGACGTGGTTTCCGGATTCGAATTCATACCAAACTCACCTTTGTGCTGTGCGTCCCCAACCCAAAGTCGACGTTTGAACCACTTCCAAACGGGCCAACCTTGACCTCCTCTTTGACCCTCCCGAAATCCCTCTCCTGTCTTGCATCCTTGCTGCGCGCCTTCACCGTCACGCTCGGCCGGCGCCCGTGGGCCTGGCGAAATCAACCGCGGCGGCCGAATCGGACTCGCCATTCTCGTCGAAGACCGTATCCAGCGAATGACGGAGCGCCCTCATCAGGCCGTTCTGGCGTGACAGCGCCGCGATACGGCGCTCGCAATTCAGGATCGACTCCGTCAGCGCGCTGACTTCGGATGAGCGGCGGTCGGTCGCGGAGCCGTTTTCGATGGCTTCGACGAGAAAGGCCGCGTTTGTCGCCGTCTTGCGGTAGCGGCTCTCCAGGCCGGTTTTCTCGGCCTCGATCTCGGCTGCGATCTGCTCGAACAGTTTCGCCAGCCGATCGAGGCGCGCTATGTCGGCCTGCCGGTCGCGGGCAGGATCCCTTGATCTGAAGCCGAATATCGAGGCCATGGGCTTAAATTCCTGTCATCGCCGGCTTGCATGCCGGGAACCTGGCCGATCCCCGCAAGCGGGGTTGAAAAACTCGTACCGCATTGTCCAACTCCACCGATGGGAGAGACTTCGGACCAATCCGATCGGGGGCCAGTTCGGTTGGTCGTTCAATTTGCTGCAACGCAACATAGACTGCCATTCCCGGAGCCGGGAGGCAACCACCCAATTCGTAAACTCATAAATCCGGTGGAAATGCTTTGCGTGGCGAGCGTGCCGTTGACAGGCAAAACGGGGCATTTCCCGCGCCTTACCGCTCCTTGCCCGCGCTGGTCCCGGCCATCAGGAAACGCAGCGGCGGCACATGCTTTTGCCCGGAGACAAGGCCAACGCGCCGAAACAGCGCCTCGATCTTGTCGGACGCCACGCCCTGGACGATGGGGACCAGGTTGGATTGGCTGGCGAAGGCATAGGCGGCGGCCGAAGCCAGGCCGCGCTCGGCCTTCACGTCGAGGAAATTGCGCAGCCGGTATTTGTCGCGCACATGCCGCTCGTGGCGCCGCAGCACCGCCTTGGAGCCTTCCGGCAGGCTGTCGATCGCCAGCAGCGCCAGATCGGCGTCCGCCAGCCGCTTCAGATCCTGCGTCTTGTGGCGGCCGCTAAGCGAATCGGCCCGCACGATGGCGCCATAGCCGCAGGAGCGGATGACCTTGAACCGTGCCCCGTGGGCGACCGCGCGGGCATAGAGTTCGTAGTCCTCGCCCAGCCGCAGGCTCTCGTCGTAGCGCAATCGGTGCCGGTCGAGGAAGGCGCGGCTGATCACCGGCTTCAGGAAGCCAAGCTCGCCTCTCTGCACGCGACGCCTGGAGATGTTGCCCTCGACGAAGCGCTCGAAGTCGAGGAATTCCGGGTCGGCGGCGAAATCCGGGGCGACGATTTTCGTCGCGTCGCTCGTTGCGTCATCCCTGATGAGCATGATGTTGTCGGCCGCGAAATCCCAGTCGGCGGCGGCAAACAGGGTGCGGAACCGGCCCTCGAGGAAGAAGTCGTCAGCATCCAGAATGCTGATGAACGGTGCCTTTGAGCCGGCGATGGCGGCATTGCGGGCGAAGGACGGGCCGCGATTGACGTCGAGGCGCATGACCTTGAGCCGGGCACTGCCATCGTCGGCGGAGCGGGCGATCTCGGCCGTATCGTCGGTGGAGCCGTCATCGACGACGACGACCTCCGCCACTTCCGGTTCGCGCAACGCGGATGCGATGGCGACCGCAATCGTGCGCCCTGCATTTTTGGCCGCGATGATCACGCAGACCTCGGATTTCGTCATCGACATGGGTTTTGCCTCTTGCACAGGTTCCGATATGCCCTCGCCCTGTACGTATTGCGACGCGACAGCCATTACGGACTGGCCGGCCGCTCGAAGATGCGGCGGCTGATATCCGCCGACGCTGCCCAGCCGGCCTCGGCCAGGTAGCGGACGGGAGCCTTGCCGCACAATTCCCACAACACCGTTCGCCGCTGCGGCCATCGCAAGGACGACAGCCACGGCGCGATCACCATGTTGAGCAGGTCCTCATTGCCGATGCGCGACAGGATCGGTTTGGCCCGCTCCGACAAAAACGTGCCGGTGCCGCCCAGCAGCACATCGGCGGCGCGCAGGCCAAGCAGCAGCGTATCGTCCAGCCCCTGGCTTACCGCCGCATCGAGAACACGCTGCTGATCGGCCTCGTCGAGACGGTTGGCGCTGGCCCTGATGTCACAGACATAGCCGGCGCAGGGTTCGCGGTTGAACAGTGCCTTGGCGACGCTGATGCAGGACAGCATCAGCGTGTCGGCGACCGACGTGAACGGCACTTCGGTGCCGGTGATCTCGACCAGCCGTTTGCGCCGCAGGAAGCCGTCGGCATCGCGCGGACTGGGCGAGCCGGGCTGCTGCAGGCGATAGTGAAGGTCGACCGTCGACGATTTCGGCCCGTTGCCGCGGATCATGTGCTGTTCGCCAAGGAAACGAATCCACCAGACCGAGCGCGACTTGCCAGCGACCTCGTAGCCGATCGAGCGCAGTGCATCGCGCGCGCTTGCAAACCCGGCAGGGGAAACCAGGATGTCGACATCGCCCGAAGGCTTCATGAAATGGTCGTCGTAGAGCAGATGCTGCTGGAACGGGCCTTTGAGAAAGACGAAATCGATCTGCCTGTCGCGCAGCGCCTGGTGAATCGCCATCGAATCCATCAGGCAAGCGGCGTTCATCGAAACCGTCCGCCGGCGATAGGTGTCGAGCCATTGGAAAAGCTCAGCCGGCCTGTCAGCCGCCGGAGCGCGAGACAGTGCCTTCAGAACGAAGGTGGCGACCTTGTTCAGCCTGGCGATGTCGCCGACGGCGGCGGCGGAAAGGTTCGGCGGCGACACATCGCCGGCCGAGGCCGTCGGCGCAGCGAAATACAACCGTAGGCACGCCTGCACATAGGCGATCTCGTCGACGCAGTCGGCGGCGCGCAGTCGTTCATAGGAACTTTCCGGCAAGGCCATTGAGCGCATAGTCTCCAAAATGCGGTTTGCGCGACGCTTATGCTGCAAGTGCGAAGCAAAGCATCCTCAAAAACCTCGGCGCCGTAAAGTCTTTCCTTTCGCAGTGCGAAATTTTGCAACCAGAGCGTTTGCCGAGCGTTCTGAAGATGGCGCAACATACGGCTGAAATTCCGATCCGATCGAGGTACTTTAGGCATCCATCGACACCGGCCGGCTAACAAAAATACATCTTTTTAGCCGCGCCTAAAAAAGCGCCGGCGCTATGAACTTTTTATGCAAGCAAAATCAAGTGCTTAAAGAATCGCCAGCCGCAACGCGTGATCGCACTTGTTTTCAGCTGAAAAGAGGCGGAACTTTGAGCATTCCGCACACGCATGGTGACGTCCGCAACCCGTAATTGATTAACCGGAGGTAAATCAGGCTTGACTCATAAATGTTGCCATGCAGCTATTGCATCGCAGCATGAAAGTGCTGACGGCACTCGACAGGCCGTTTCCAGTCCTCATTGGAGCGTAAAATGGAACAGAATGTTGAAAAGCACGAGTACGAAACGCCCAGCCTGACGGTACATGGTTCGATCGAGACCATCACTCAGGGCGGTGGCGGCAGCACGGCAATCGACGCGTCGTTTCCGGCGCACACCCCGATTGGCGATCTGACGTTCTCCTGAGACTAGCCTGGTTCTGGAGGAGTGACGTTGGGCCTCCAGGATTGAAGACCGTGAATGGAGCCGGGGATGAAAATCCCCGACTTTCTCTTTTTGAACTGACGACGCGTAGACCGTGTGTTGCAAACGAGGTTTTGGGATGAACTGGAACCCATCCGAGCACGATATCGTAAATGCCACGAAGGACGCCGTGGCCTGCGAATTCGGTGATGGCCTCGCGCTTCTCAACCTGAAATCCAATATTTATTACAGCCTCAATGGCGTCGGTGCGTTCATCTGGGAGCTGATCCAGGAGCCGAAGTCGATCGCCGATATCCGCGGCGCCGTGCTCGAGCGCTACAATGTCGACGCCGAGCGCTGCAAGGCCGACGTCGACGCCTTGCTGAAAGGCATGGCCGAAAACGGACTAGCGAGGCTGCAGCATGAGGCACTCGTCTAGGCAGGTTTCGCAAAAGGCCATGATCTCGCGGCAAAGACCTGCGACGGCACAAAGGCCGAGGCCAGCGAAACGTCGGCCCAGCCGGAGCTTGGCCCGCGTTCTTTCCCTGAGTGGCTCGGAAGCGCTTTTCCTCTGCCATTGCCTGCTGGTGGTCGCTTGCATTCGGCTAGGGCTGACATTTTTCTCGTACAATCGCGTTCGCGGCATGGTGACCCGGCTCAACGCCCACCAGTGCGCCAGCATGGGCGAGCTGCGGCTCGTCGCCTGGGGGGTTGCCGCGGCTGCGCGGTTCGTGCCGCGCGCCTCTTGCCTTACCCAGGCGCTTTCGGGCCAATACATTCTCGCGCGCCAGGGCAATGCCTCCAACATCCGCATCGGCATCGAACGCGGCACGGGCGACCAGTTGAAGGCGCATGCCTGGCTGGTCAGCGACAACCATGTCGTGCTTGGCGGCTCGGTCGATGGCTTCGCGCATCTGGTCGACCACGGCAGCCGATGAGCGGCGTGGCCGGAATCCTGCTGCGACAGGGACACGCAGTAGCGGTCCGAGGCCCCGCGCCGGCGGATGCGGCGGCCGAAATCCAGCAGATGCTGGCACGCATGCGCCATCGCGGCCCCGACGGAAATTCCTGGTGGCTGGATGCCTGCGTAGCCCTTGGCCATGCCTGGCTCAACACCACGGATGAAGCCGGCCCCGGCCCGCTGACCATGGCCGGCGGCAAGCTTGCCATCACCGCCGATTGCCGGCTGGACAATCGCGACGAACTGATGGCGCGGCTCGGCATACGCGACAGGTCGGTTGCGGACGCAACATTGCTGATGCGGGCCTATCTGCGCTGGGGCGAAGCCAGCCCCGTGCATCTGCAGGGCGATTTCGCCTTTGCCATCTGGGACGCCGAGCGGCAGCTGCTGTTCTGCGCGCGCGACCATTTCGGCGTCAAGCCATTCTACTACCACGCCGCGGACCGGCGTTTTGCCTTTGCCTCCGAGATCGGGCCGATGCTTGGCCTCGACGGGGTCGGTGCACGCATCAGCGAGCGCAGCATTTCGGGTTTCCTGGCCGGGCTTCCCGACGACCCGCAATCCACCCCCTACAGCGATATCTTCAGCCTGCCGGCGCGTCACAGCCTCACCGTCACCGCGCAACAGGTGGTGCTGCGCCGATACTGGCAGATCGAGCCGTCGGCGCGACCGCTACGGTCGGATGCGGCGGAGGAATTCGCCCATCTGTTCTCGCAATCGGTGCGCAACCGCATGCGCGGAAGTCAGTCGATCGGCGCAATGCTGAGCGGCGGCCTCGATTCCTCCTCGATCGCCTGTGTCGCCGGCCTGCAGAACGCCGCCGATCGGAAGCCAAAGCTGCCGACCTTTTCGCTGATTTTCGAGAAGGGCTCGTCGATGGACGAGCGCCCCTTCATCGATGCCGTGCTCGATCAGCAGAAGAGCGATCCGACGCTGATCCCCGTCGGCAATTATGCGCCCTTTGCTGAATTCGAACGGGTGCTGGAGGAGCAGGAAGGCACCTTCCTGGCGCCGGGCTTGACGCTGACCCGCGGCATCTACCGGACGGCTGGCGCCAAGGGCATCAAGGTGCTGCTCGACGGCCATGGCGGCGACGAGGTCGTTTCACAGGGCCATGGCCATTTGCACGAGCTTGCCAATGGCGGCAGGTGGCTGGACCTTTGGCGCGAGGTCCGCAGCGCCTCCAACACCTATGGCGACAGCACGTTTGGCCTCTATTTCCAATTCCTGACCCTTTACGGGCCGGCCTGGCGGATCGCCAAGGCGAGACAGATGGCGACCCGGGCTCTCAACAGGATACGCAAGCCCGCGCAAACACAGCGCCGCAGCTGGCGCGACCTGATCAATCCAGACCTAGCCAGGCGGACAGAACTTATCGACCGCTTCCACCGGGCCGGCTATATGCCGCCCGGCGTCCAGGCCAGCGACGCGCTCAGCCATCGCTGGATCCTGTCCAACGGCTATGTGCCGCATTCTTTCGAGGTGCTCGACAAGGCGGCTGCCAATTTCGGTGTCGAGCCGCGTTATCCCTTTTGGGACAAGCCGCTGGTCGAATTCTGCCTGGCGCTGCCGGGCGAGGAGAAACTCAGCCACGGCTTTGGCCGCTATGTGTTGCGCCGCGCCATGGAGGGTATCCTGCCGGCGGCGGTCCAGTGGCGACGCACCAAGATCGATTTCACCGCCAATCTCGTCAACGGCATGGTGCGCAACCACCGCGATCTCCTGGAACAGCTGCTCGTTTCTGACGCTGGCCGCATCGCGCCCTATGTCAACCTGCCACAAGTGAGTGCCGCCTATGCACGGCTGCTGCGCCAGCCCGATCAGGCAGCACCGCTCGATGTCCAGTATGTCTGGCGCTCGGCCTCGCTGTCTCTCTGGCTGCGGCAGGTCCAGAACAGCGGGAGCCCCGCATGATGCCGCGCAACCAGCCGGTCACCCCATACCTTGGTGATCCTCCTTCCCATGGCGGGACGGTGCGGGAGCGACGTTACTACCGGACCTATGGCCTGACCATCGCATCCGACGTGGCGTTGCCCGAGCTGGAACCGGCGGTGCCGGGGGCGGCGGATATCCTGATCGCCATCGGCACGATCGACATGCCGAAGCCTTCGCCCGAGGCAGCGACGATCTTCCGCTTCGAACCGGACCGGCAATATCTGGCATGGCATGCCGTCGGCGCCTTCCTGATCAGCGATTTCAGCCGCATCGACATCGAGCCGGCGCCCGGCGTCGACGACGCGCTGCTTGCCTTCCCGCTGCTGGGCCCAGTGATGGCGCTGCTGCTGCACCGGCGTGGCCTGCTCGTCCTGCATGCCAGCGCCATCGCGGTGGCCGGCACTGGCGCCATCTTCATGGGCGACAAGGGCGCCGGCAAATCGACGACGGCAAGCGCGCTGATCCGGGCTGGTCATGAATTGCTCACCGACGATGTCGTGGCGCTCGATTTCACCAATCCGGACGCGCCGATGATCGTTCCGGGGTTTCCTCAGATCAAGCTTGCCGCCGACGCCGCAGCCGCGATCTCGCTCGGCCGAGCGGAGGTGCGGCCGCAAGTCCATCCAGCGATCGAGAAGATGCAACATCGCCTGCACGGCGCCTTCTCCGGCGGCAAGGTGCCGGCGACCAGGGTCTATGTCCTCGAGCGCGGCCAACGGGCCGAGATCACGGCATTGCCCGGCATTGCCGCCTTGCCGGCCATCATCAAATTCTCCTACGTGACGCGTTTCGGCCGCGCGGCCCTCACCGGCGATTTCGCGGCGCTGCATTTTCGCCAATGTTCAGCAATCGCTAACCATGTCGGCGTGTTCCGGCTGGAAGTTCCAACCGGTCTCGACAGGATTGGCGAGGCCGTGGAGCTGATCGAGACCGATCTGGCGGCCGGAGACCTGACGGCTGGCCGTCGGCGGCGGTGAGCGCAAACATGTCGAAATCATCAATCCTCCGCCTGTCACTGTTTCGCGATGTCGCCGCGTTCGGCGCCGTCATCGCCCAGATCGGCGGACGGCGGACCTGGACGGCGCTGCTGTTCCTGATCCTCGGCAGCCTGACGGAAGGCATCTCGATCCTGCTGCTTGTGCCGCTGCTGCACCTGGTCGGGCGCGCCGACCAGGATTTCGCGGTGCGCTTGCCGAACAATGATTTCGTGCGCTGGCTGGTGCCGGACGGAACGCTGCAACTGACGACGGTGCTGTGCGCGCTGGTCGGGCTCGTTGCGGTGCAGGCTGCGTTCAACCGCTTCAAGTCGGTCTACATGGCCAGGCTTCTCTTCGATTTCATCAACCGTTTGCGCATGAACCTGTTCGAGAGCATCGGCAAGGCGCGCTGGGGCGTGTTCGCGCGCCTGCGCAGCTCCGATCTCGACCATGCCCTGACCGGCGACATCGATCGCGTCCAGGGCGCCGCCTTCTCGCTGCTGATGTTGGTGCAGATCGCAGTGCTTTTGGTGGCCTATCTCGTGATCTCGATGTTCATCTCGCCGGTCATGACGGCGTTTGCGATCGTCATCGGCATCGTGATGTTTATAGCGCTGCAGCCGTTTCGGGCGCGCGCCACCGCCTTCGGGCGTGTCCTGACCAGCAATCGCCAGGATCAGTACCGGACGGTCTCGGAATTCCTCGGCGGCATCAAGGTGGCCAAGAGCCTGAATGTCGAGGCCAGCTATTTCGCGCAATTGCAGACGACGCTGGAAAAGATGAAGGCCGACAACATCGACTATGTCAGCAACAGTTCGATCGGCACCGCGGTGTTCCAGGTGGCGAGCGTCGTCGGCTTGAGCCTGTTCATCTATGTGGCGCTGGTCCGCTTCAACCTGTCGCTGGCCGAGATTGTCGTGCTGCTCCTGGTTTTCATGCGCATTGCGCCGCGCTTTATGGACATGCAAACACAGGCCCAGCAGGTCCTGATCAACCTGCCCGCCTATACGGCCATGCGCAGCCTGCAGGCCCGTTTCGACGCCGAGCGCGAGCCGGGCCATGCCGAATCAGAGGATAAGCAGAAGCTGTCGCTCGATACCGGGTTGAACATTCGCGGTGTCTCCTTCGGCTACGACGACGGCACCGGCAAGGCGGTGGTGAGCGACATCACCTTCGGACTGCCGGCTGGCAAGGTCACCGCCCTGATCGGCCCCTCGGGATCGGGCAAGAGCACGATCGCCGACATGCTGCTCGGTCTGCTCGAACCGACTGCCGGCAAGATCCTGGTCGACGGCGTCGAGATCGATGCCGGCAATCGCCGGCGCTGGCGTGATCAGGTGGCCTATGTGCCGCAAGACGTGTTCCTGCTGCACGACACGATCGCGGCGAACCTGCGTCTGGCCGCGCCACAGGCCAGCGACGACAACTTGTGGGACGCGCTGCGCGCGGCGCATGCCGGCGAATTCGTCGAACGGCTCGACCAGCGGCTCGACACGATCGTCGGCGACCGCGGCGTGCGCCTCTCAGGCGGTGAGCGCCAACGCATTGCGTTGGCACGGGCGCTGCTGCGCAAGCCGTCGCTGCTCATCCTCGACGAGGCGACCAGTGCGCTCGACTGGCAGAACCAGTCGCTGATCGCCCGGTCGATCGACGGATTGCGCGGCGCGATGACCATCCTGACCATCGCGCACCGGCCCTCGATGATCGCCTTCGCCGACTGGGTGGTGGCGATGGAAGACGGCCGTGTCGTGGAAGTCGGGCAGTATCAGCGGTTGAAGGCAAAGCCGGCGAGCCGGCTGTCCAGGATGCTGTCGGGGGAACAGTCGGAAACCGAACCCGCCAATGTGGCCTGAGATCAGATCCTTCTGACGAAGACCTAGTGCAGGCTGCGCCGGGCGCTGCCCAGCTTCTCGCCTTCGGCCACGTCAGGCGAGCTCAGCTTTCTCTCGGCTTCACGCAGCCTGTCAGCCGGCGTCGGCGCACTCCTGGCGATCATGGCATAGACGAGCACGAAATAGCCGGCCTGGATGATCACGGCGCAAATGATGACGCGCAACAGTGTCGTGCCCAGCGAAGCGCCGCCAAGCCAGGACCAGGCAACAACGATTGCGAGAGCGAAAATCATCCCAACGATGAATTTTGGAAGCGACATACCCAACAGCCCATAAACCGGCCCGGGTTATATCAAACGATAGCCCCACCCGAGCGCCGTCCCTTGTTCTGCGGGCTTGTAAAGGTGCCCGCTATCGACCGGTTGCTTCCGGCCTTTCAACCTGTCGCCACTCTGACAGGTATAATTTGCAATTCTATTAAGGCGAGCAGGAGGCGGCAAGGGCAACCGCACATATTTTTGATTGAGCTTGCGCGATCGACTCTGTCATGTTGCAACGCACACCACCGCAATTCACTCAACCTGCAGCCACCGGCCCTTTTCAGTACAACCCACAATATTATGTAGTATTTTATGTTAATAGTCGCGAACTTCGCACCTTCCTAAAGCACTAATATGTACCGTTCCCGGCCATTGAGAACGGCTCGCCCAAAAATCGCCCAAAAAAGGTCCGCATTTTTTTCCGTTTGCCCATTTCTTGTCACAATTGTGCTAAGCATCCTGAAAAATGTGCATTGCTAGCTTATTATTTAGTCAATTCATGACGCGACTATTTCAGCGGGCCGGGAAATTGTGTGTTGCGCTGCAACATTTTTTTGGTATCGTGTGGTGAACCATTCGTTCAACGCATGGAGTTTCTGCATGAGGGATATTGCCAAGTCGGCCACGGCGGGCTTTTCGCAGGCTGACACCGATTTTCCGCCGCCGATCGGCGGCCTCATCAAGCGCAGCTTCGATATTGCCGGCTCACTGGTTGGTCTGATCGCTCTTAGCCCGCTGTTCATCATGATAGCGCTGCTGGTCAAGTTTTCCGACGGTGGATCGATTTTCTACGGTCATCGGCGAATCGGTCGCGGCGGACGGATTTTTCCGTGCCTGAAATTCCGCACCATGGTTCCGGATGGCGACAAGGTGCTGGCCGCCTATCTCGCCACCAATCCGGACGCCAACGCGGAGTGGATAGCGACCCGCAAGCTCAAGAACGATCCGCGCGTCACCCGCGTCGGCGCGGTGTTGCGGAAGCTCAGCCTCGACGAACTGCCGCAGATCATCAACATCCTGCAGGGCGATATGAGCCTTGTCGGGCCTCGCCCGGTGGTGCGCGACGAGCTGGAAATCTACGGCAGCGCCGCCGTCTACTATCTGAAGTCGCGGCCCGGCCTGACCGGCCTTTGGCAGGTCAGCGGCCGCAACGACGTCTCCTACGACAGCCGCGTTGCCTTCGACCGTCACTATGTCGAGAACTGGTCGCTGTTCGGCGACGTGCGCATCATCATCAAGACCGTGCCGGCCGTTTGGATGTCACGCGGCTCTTACTGATCGGCCGCCGGCACCAGGCATCCGGCGGCAAAAGCTCATCGGGCGATGGGGCTAAAACGGATCGGAACGTTCAGTTGAAAACAGACATGTTCGAAGCCTTTGGCAGCGGCCGCTTTTCCGACCGCTCTCGGCTCATGAGCACATGCCTTGCGGTGTCGCTCGCTTTTCTCCCGCAGATCGCCGCAGCCGACGACTACCATCTCGGCTCGCAGGACAAGCTCACCATCCGCATCGCCGAATGGCAGACCGTCGAAGGCACGTTCAGGGACTGGACGGCGGTCAATGGCCAATACACGGTCGGCCCGGGCGGAACGCTGTCGGTGCCTTTCGTCGGCGAGCTGCCGGCAGCCGGCAAGACCACGGCGGAAGTAGCGGCGGCGATCAGCGAGGCGCTGCAGCGCAAACTCGCTTTGTCGGACAAGCCCGAAGCCTCGGTCGAAATGGCGCAGTTCCGGCCCTTCTATATCTCGGGCGAAGTGCAGAATCCCGGCCAGTTTCCCTTTGTGCCCGATCTGACGGTGCTGAAAGCGATCAGCGTCGCCGGCGGCATCAGGCGCAGCGCCGATTACGGCCCCCAGCTCGGCAAGGACCTGGTCACCGCCAAGGGTAATTTCGATATCTCCGACGACCAGCGCGTCCGGCTGCTTGTCAGGCGTGCCCGCATCGATGCCGATCTGGCTGGCAAGGCGAGCTTCGAAGCGCCCAAGGAGGTCGAGGGCGATCCGCGGCTGCCGACCATCGTCGCCGACGAGATGACGATCCTCACGGCAGACCAGAAGGCGCTGAAGCTGAAGCTCGAGGCGCTCGACGATCTCAAGGGTGTCCTGCAGTCCGAAATCGAATCGCTGCAGAAGAAGATCGTCAACCAGCAAAAGCAGGTCGACCTGGCGCAGCAGCAGCTAGCCAGCATCGGGCCGCTGGCGCAGAAGGGCCTGGTCGCCAATGCGCGGCTTTTGGATTCGCAGCAGTCCGTCACCGACCTGCAGGGCAAGATCCTCGACTATGAGACAGCCATCCTCACCGCCAAGCAGGCGATCAGCAAGGCGACGCAGGACGCCATCGATGCCCAGAACACATTGAGCTCGACCCTCGCCGCCGACCGGCAGCAGACCGAAGCCGACCTGAACGAGGCCGCGCTGAAGGTGAATATGCAGAAAGGCCTGATCGCCCAGGCCAGCGATCCCGCGACGACGGCCGCCATCACCAACGACCAGCAGCCCACCTTTCTCTATGCGCTGGTGCGCAATGTCGACGGCAAGACCAGCGAAATCGCCGCCAAGGAAGAGACGCCGGTGCTGCCCGGCGACGTGATCAAGGTCAGGCTGGCGCCGTTGGCCAGCCAGTAGACGCGCATCCTCTGAGCGGTTCTTCGTTTCACGGAACGCCGAACCGCTCCGGTTGCTCGTTTTGACCTCTTTTGCACTGAGGCAATGCCTAGTGGGACGGTTCTTGCATTAGGCTTGAGGGTCAATCAGCCGGTTGCCACAAATGGCCGAGATGGGTGGAAAGCGGACATCGGCCTGTGTAATAGATCTGGTATGATTGATCGTGCTTTAGCGGCCGACCTCCGCGCTGCAACCCTACTGCAGGGGCAGTTTCGGCTCCGTTCGGGCCAAGTGTCTTCGACCTACTTCGACAAATACCGATTCGAGGCAGACCCTGTTTTGCTCAGACGAGTGGCTGCCGAAATGATTCCGCTACTCCCAGACAGAACTGAAGTTCTCGCCGGCTTGGAACTGGGAGGGGTCCCTATTGCTACAGCTATATCGCTGGCAACAGGGATTCCCGCAGCCTTTGTTCGTAAGAAAGCGAAGGATTACGGTACTTGTCTAGCTGTCGAAGGTGGAAATGTTCGAGGTAAGCGGGTCGTGCTCATCGAGGATGTCATCACGACGGGTGGAGCGGTTGCTGACGCAGCGCGGCTGGTCAGCGAGGCTGGCGCGAATATCATTGGCGTTGTTTGCGCTATCTGGCGCGGAGACGGAGTGCCAATCATAGCCGGGCTGCCTGGAATTCCTCTGGCGGCCGCAATGACAAAGGACGATCTCAACAGTTAGAT